>JBBRYW010000150.1:0-8209 GCA_038237235.1 Gaiellales bacterium | reverse complement strand
GCCTCTTCAACGGACTCGTCCTGATCGTCGCCGTCACCGCATAGCGGCGGGGACTCGAAAGGAGGCGCGGCATGCGAGGCGAACCGGTGATCGTGCGCGGCCGGCTGCTCGTCCTCGGATTCCTCCTTTGCCTCGCGCTCGTCAGCGCGCCAGCGGCCGCAGCGGGGCCTTTTGTGTCGATCCAGGTGTCGGCGGCCTCTGGCGCCGCCCCGCTCAACGTGATGTTCACGGCGGTGGGCGATCCCGCAGCCTTCAGCTGGGATTTCGGCGACGGAGCTACGGCTCGATCGTCCGTTTCCGCGGCCGCCTGACGCCGCCGGCGGCGGGACAGGTCGCGCTTCGTCAGGCAGGCAGGGTCTTCGCCGAAGCCGCGCTCCAGGGCGGTCGGTTTCGAGTCGGCACGCGGCTTCACGCCCCCGGGCCTTACCAGGCGGCCGTGAGGGGCATCCGGTCGCGTCCCCTCGCCGTGCTGGTCCGCCCTCTGATCACCAGTCGCCTCACCGGACCGGAGCTCGTCGGCTCGCCGCTCTCGCTCAGGTTCGCCGTCCGGCCGGCGAGTGCCGGCACGCTACTCGTCCGCATATCCCGCGACGGAAGGGCAAGGGCGCCGCGGGTGTACCGCGGCTCGGCGAGCCTGCGGCTCGACACCCGGCAGCCAGCGAGCTTCGGCGTCCGAGCGACGCTGCGGCCGGCGAGAGGCTTCGCGGCCGTCACGCGGTCGATACATCTCGGCGTGCGACCCGCCGCCACGCTCGCCCCCGGCACACGAGGCGCAAGCGTCTCGTACCTGCAGTCCCGTTTGCGGGAGCTTCGCTTCGCGCTCCGCAGTGTGAACGGGGAGTTCGGTTCGGACACCTACGAGGCCGTAGTCGCTTTCCAGAAGGCAGTCGGGCTCGCGCGAACCGGACGCGTCGATCCCGGCGTCTGGCGCGCTCTCGAGCGTGCGAACGTCCCCGCGCCGCGCCTGCTCACCGGTACGCACATCGAGGTTGACACGAGCCGGCAGCTCCTGTTCGCGGTGAGGGATGGCCGCGTCGACCAGATCGTCCACGTCTCCACCGGCACCACCGGCAACACACCGGTCGGCCGCTGGCACATCTACCGGAAGGTGGCCGGCTGGGACTGGGTGCTCTGGTACCCCATGTACTTCCTAGGTGGATTCGCGGTGCACGGCTACCCGTCCGTGCCGCCGTTCCCGGCCAGCCACGGATGCGTGCGCATCCCGATGTGGTTGGCGCCGTCACTCTTCACGGCGTATCCGTACGGTTCGCTCGTCTGGGTCTACTAGCCGATTGACCTCCAGTCAATAGGCTAGGACGTCTCCTCACCGTCCTCTACGGCGAACTCGTCAGGCGTCACGTTGTCGAGGAACTTGCGGAATTCGTCGACCACCTCGTCCTCGTTCACCTCCTCGCCCTCGAACTCGATCGCGGACTCGTCGATCACCTGGTCAGCCACGAAGATAGGCGCCTCGGCGCGTACAGCGAGCGCAATCGCGTCGGATGGGCGGGAATCGATCTCTACCTCCGAGCCGTTCTGGCTCACCGTGATGCTGGCGAAGAACGTGTTGTCCTTCAGCTCCGTCACTGTGACGCGCACGACCTCCGCATCCAGTTGAGCGAGCATCTCGGTCACCAGGTCGTGAGTCATGGGGCGTGGTGTCGAGGCGCCCTGGAGTCGCATCAGGATCGCCGCGGCCTCGGGATGGCCGATCCAGATCGGCAGGTATCTGCTCCCCTCAGCAGTCTTCAGCAGGACGATCGGCTGCTTGCCGACCAGGTCGAAGCTGACGCCGTAGATGACCATCTCGTACATGGGCGGCCACGGCTCATACTACCCGGCTGCCCCCCGCCGGCTCGTGGCTCGAGCCGCGGAGGGAGAGCGCAAAGATGTTGCGCTACGATCGGGCGGCGCGGGCGATTAGCTCAGTTGGTTAGAGCGCCGCTCTGATAAGGCGGAGGTCCGTGGTTCGAATCCACGATCGCCCACCTCTCGATCCCTCCCCGCGCGTTCGAGGGCCTCGGCGAGCTCGGTCAGGCCGGTCTCGTCGGCGAAGGCAAGCTCGAGGCGGCCGGCCGAGACCCGCGCGGGCAACCCGGTGAGCTGCTCCGCCGCACGGCAAACGCGATCGGCCAGAACCGGATCGACCCGCGTGATCCGTCGAGGCTTGCGAAGGGCTCCCGCCGACCGTGCGGCGCGCTCGGCCGCTCGAACCGAAAGACCTTCTCGTACAACGCGGCGGGCGAGGCGGCGCCGACCGTCGTGGTCAGGGACGGCGAGCACCGCACGGGCATGCCCTTCGGAGATCGCGCCCTCCTCGACCAGCTCGAGCACGTCATCTGGCAGCTCGAGCAGGCGAACCCGGTTCGAGACGGCCGGCTTCGAGCGGGCTACCTGGCCCGCGATCTCGCCGAGGCTGAGCCCGAACTCGTCGAGCAAGACCGCGTAGGCCCTGGCCTCCTCGACGGGCGACAGCTGTTCTCTTGCGACGTTCTCGACGAGGCCGAGAAGCAGAGACTCACGGTCGTCTGCCTCCCGTATCACGGCCGGCACCGTGGTGAGGTGAGCCGCGTGAGCCGCGCGCCAGCGGCGCTCGCCGGCGATCAGCTCGTACGCGCCGCTCGGCAGGGGCCGCACGACGACCGGCTGGAGCACGCCCTGGGCTCGGACGGATTCGGCGAGGCCCTCGCTCGCGTCCGGGTCGAAGCGCCTCCGCGGCTGCCTCGAGCTCGGCCGAATGCTCTCCACAGGCAGGTGAACGAGGTCGGCAATCGGCCCACCACCGATCAGCGCATCAAGGCCGCGGCCGAGGGCGCGGCGGGGAACCCCGTACCTAAGGTCGCTCGACAAGCTCCATCGCCACCTTCCAATACGCATCCGCGCCCGGCGAGCGCCGGTCGTACGAGATTCCCGGGATGCCGTGGCTCGGGGCTTCGGCGAGCCGCACGGATCTTGGCACCGCTGTTCGAAAGACGAGCTCTCCGAAGTGACGCCGCACCTCAGTCGTGACGTCCAGGGCAAGGCGCGTCCGAGCATCGACCATCGTGAGCAGGATCCCCGCGATGCGAAGCCGGGCGTTCAGGCGAGCGCGGATCAACTCCACAGAGCGCACCAGCTGTGAGAGACCCTCGAGAGCGTAGTACTCCGCCTGCACCGGAACGATCACGCGATCCGCTGCGGCGAGCGCGCTGACGGTCAGCGGACCGAGCGAGGGGGGGCAGTCGAGGAAGACGAAATCGTAGCGGTCGGTCGCGCCCGCGAGGCTCTCGGCGAGGAACCCGGTGCCGCCGTCCTGACGCGCGAGCTCGACGGTCGCGCCGGCGAGATCCTGCTTTGACGCGACGAGGTGGAGGTTCGGGAACCGGGTGGGTCGAGCGAGCTCGCCGAGCGGCGTGCCGGCGAGCAGGTCATAGCTCGAGCGACCATTCGCGCGCTCGCCGAGCCCGGAGGTCGCGTTCGCCTGAGGGTCGAGGTCGACCACGAGGGCGCACTGGCCGGCTTCGGCAAGGCACGCCGCAACGTTGACCGCCGTCGTGGTCTTGCCGACGCCGCCCTTCTGGTTGGCGACGGCGTAGATCTTTCTCGCCACACGGTCGAGCGTATCCGCCAAGCCGGTCGGCGGTCCCTCGCCCCATTCTCGCCCCTTGTAGCTCCAGCCTGGTTCAGGCGAGCGGACGTTTCCGGGCCACACCGGGGCGGCGTGGAAAGCCTGTCGGGGTGGGCCCGACCTTGCGCAGCTCGAGCAGGCCGGCAGTCGACTCCACGAGTTCGCCCCCGAGTTGCTCGGCAACCCGCCCGGCGCGCTCCCGCTCGGCGCTAGGGCCAGCGTAAAGCAGAACCGCACCACCGATTGCGACGAGCGGCAGACACCATTCCGCGGCCACGGCGGCCGGGGCCAAGGCCCGCGCGAGGGCGACGCCGAACTGGTCCGTCACCTGCTCCTCGGCGCGCCCGCGCACGACCAAGACGTTCGGGAGCTCGCGCGCCGCGGTCTCGAGATACACGCACCTGCGAGCATTCGCCTCGAGCAGCATCATCTCACGATCCGGTAGAGCCTGCGCGAGCGGGATTCCCGGGGACCCTCCGCCCGAGCCAACGTCAACGATTGGCCCCCCGAATGATTGGACACGCTCGAGGGCGATCAGGCTGCCCTCGACGTGAACCTGCCAGGCCTCCGCGAAATCGCGAATCGCGGTGAGCCCGGGCGTCGAGATCAGCGAGTCGATCCAGCGCAGCAGGCGCGGGTCCCGCTCAGCCACCCGCGGCCGGGCGGATCACGACGTACCGGTTCGGATCGGTTCCCTCGCTCGCCGTCTCCACGCCGGGATACTCCTGCAGCCGGGTGTGAACGATCTTGCGTTCCGCGGCCGGCATCGCCTCGAGCTCGACAGGAGCGCCGGCGGCGGCGCGCTCGGCACTTTCCACCGCGAGCGCCTCCAGCGTCTCCCGACGTCGGGCCCGGTAGCCCGCCGCATCCACGACGACCTCCTTCGCCTCTTGCGAGCGGTTCCGGAAGACCGCGGCGTTAACGATGTACTGGACGGCGTCGATCGTCTGTCCCCGCCGGCCGATCAGAAGGCCGAGATCGGGTCCAGAGCATGATACGAGGAGAGTCTCGTCAGTCTCGCTGAGCCGGACGCTGCACTCGATCTGCAAAGCACTCGTGATCCGCTTGACGAGATCGCCGGCAAGTAATTCGAGCGTTGCGTCCGCTGCATGGCTCTTCTCGGCGAAGGTTGCCGGTGGCGGCGCCATAGCCTCGCTCCGGCGCGCCGCCGACGCGACTACGCGGGCTGGGGAATACCCGACGCCCAGCAGGCCGCGCTCGCCCTCCGCGACAACCTGGAACCGGACGCCGCCGCGGTCGATCCCGGGCGAAAGCGCCTCCAGTTGGCGGAGCGCCTGCCATTTCGCCTCGCCGACCGTCTCGCCGGTCGCCTCGACCTGGAGCTCTTCGCGGTCTTCCGTCATCCCGTCCCCGATCAGCGGCGCGCCTTCTTCTTCTTTCGCTTGACGCGGCGGGGGTCCTGAACCTGTGTCGCCACGCCGGCCGCTACATGAGCGCCGGCCTCTACCGGCTTCGCGTCGCCGCCGTCTCCGGCGCGGGTCGTCGAAGGAGTTCGCGAGGAGCGGCGGGGCGGCTCGGGTGCGGTCGGTGGGAGCTTCCGCAGGCGGCGGGTGACGAGCCCCTGACCAACCGTCCAGAGGTTCGTGGTCATCCAGTAGACGAGCAGCCCTGTCGGGAAGTTCACGACGACGAATACGAATGCGAGCGGCAGGACCAGCATGATCGTCCGCTGCGACCCGGTCATCGTCGTCGGGGTGAGCATCATCGAGGCAATCTGGCTCGCCACGTAGATGGCGAGGAGAAGGAAGCCCGACCAGTGCGCGCTCGCCTTGTCAGCAATGTTCGGAACGATTCCGAGCCAGGACAGATCGCCGCCGGGCGGATGCTTCGAGAAGGCCCGTAGCACGAAATAGAGCGAGAAGAAGACCGGGAGCTGGGCGACGAGCGGCAGACATGAGGCGGCCGGGTTGACCTTGTTCTCCTTGTAGAACCTCATCATCTCCTCGTTCAGACGCTGCTTGTCGCCCTTGTACTTCTTCTGCAGCTCCTTCATCTGCGGCATGTGCTCCTGGAGCCGCTGCATCGAATGAATCTGCTTGACAGTGAGGGGGACAAGCACGATTCGGACGATCATGGTGAGCGCGACGATCGACCACGCCCACGGCAGCCCGATGGTGCCGTGCAGCCAATCGAGGAGCCCCCGCAGCACGTGCTCGAGCGGGCTGAGGATGCTGATGACGATCATGGCGAGGCCCTCAGCCGGCCTCTGCCGAGCAGTCGCTGATCCTCGACGTGGTCGACGCCCCCATGACTCCAGGGATTGCACCGTAGGATCCGCCAGGCCGCGAGCAGCGAGCCGCGGAGGAGCCCGTGGCGCCGGAGGGCCTCGAGCGCGTACTGCGAGCAGGAGGGATGGTACTTGCAGCTCGGCGGCAGGAACAGGCCGATCGAGTACCGGTACGCATAGACCGCTGCGGTGCCGAGAAACCTCAAGAGGCCACCCGCTGCCGCTGCAGCCCCGCGGCCTTGTCCACGACCTCGGAGACGCGCTCGCGGAGCCAATCGAAGCCCTGCGCGGCGGCGGCCTCAGCGAGGCCGGGCCGAGCGATCAGGACGTAGTCCTTCCCCGCGAGACGAGCCGCGTGCCCGCGCCAGATCTCGCGCAGTTGCCGCTTGAGGCGGTTCCTGGTCACTGCGCCGCCGACCTTCTTCGGAACCGCGATCCCCAGGCGCGGCGCGTCGTCGCCCGCTGAGGGGTCACGCGCGAACCAGTACAGAACGAGGAAGCGAGACGAGGTCGAGCGTCCCTGCCGGTAGACGGCCTCGAAGTCCCTCGAGCGCGAGAGCCGGTGACGGCGCTCCAACGAGTGCTCCCCCGCCGGCGACCTAGGCGGAGAGCCGCGTGCGACCTTTGGCGCGGCGCCGCTTCAGGATCGCGCGGCCGGCGCGGGTCGCCATGCGAGCACGAAAGCCGTGCTTTCGCTTCCGCCTGCGTACGTTTGGCTGATAAGTCCGCTTCACAAGGTGTCCCTGGCGAGAAAGAGGCGCTTGCTAGCGCCTCCGAATGCGAGTATAGACGAGAGCCTCTACCCTGGTTATCCACAGCCCTGCAAGCTGACTTGCGGCCGAGAAACGGCAATGTGTGCAGCATGCAAACCCTGACCGAGTCGCACTGCGCCAGCAGTTGTCCACACCTGTGGATAGCTATGGGGATGAAAGACTCCCTGCAAATTGCGGTTTTTCTGGGCTAGATTCGCCGGCTGGAGTGATATGCTCGCGGGCGTCTTGGGGATCACGAGGGACGGGAAGCCGGCTGAAGGCCTCACAGCCGAGAAGTTGTGGCGGGAGGTCGCCGCACGACTCCACGATGCACTAAACGAAGCGACCTACCAGACGTGGTTCGGCGAGACCCGGGCGCGCGAGCTTTCCGACGAGGCATTCGTGCTGACCGTGCCGAACGACTTCACGCGCGAATGGATCGAGGGGCACTTTCGCGGCCTGATCCAGGCTGCCGTTCGCGACGTGACCGGACAACGGCGCCGGATTCACATCACGGTCGCCGAATCCTCGGCCGAGGCGGGCGCGACGCGGGATCGCATTCGACCAGACCAGCAGCGCCGGGACCTCTCGAATCTAAACCCGAAGTACATCTTCGACTTCTTCGTGATCGGCTCGTCCAACCGATTCGCGCACGCAGCCGCGCTCGCAGTGGCGGAGGCGCCTGCACAGGCGTACAACCCACTCTTCATCTACGGCGGCACCGGGCTCGGCAAGACCCATCTGCTCCAGGCGATCGCGCACTATGCCAACGAGCACTTGCGTGACCTGTCCGTCCGCTACGTGACGAGCGAGACGTTCATGAACGACTTCATCAACTCACTGCGTGACAAGCGGATCGAGGGGTTCAAGCATCGCTACCGCGGTTACGACGTCCTGCTGATCGACGACGTCCAGTTCTTCGAGAACAAGGAGCGGATTCAGGAGGAGCTCTTCCATACGTTCAACAGCCTCTACGAGGCTGGGAGGCAGATCATCTTGTCGTCCGATCGCGCGCCGCGTGACATCTCCGCGCTCGAGGACCGGCTCCGTTCTCGGTTCGAGTGGGGGCTGATCACCGATATTCAGCCGCCAGATCTCGAGACGCGGATCGCGATTCTTCGCAAGAAGGTGCACACCGACGACACCGACATCGACGATCCCCAAGTGTTGACCTTCCTCGCCAGTCGTATCGCTACGAACATCCGGGAGCTGGAGGGCGCTCTCACTCGTGTGGTCGCGTTCGCGTCGCTAACTGGACGTGCGCTCACCGTCGAGCTAGCACAGGACGTCCTGAAGGATGTGTTTCCCCACTCCGCTTCGGCACGCGTCTCGATCGAGGAGATCCAGCGCATGGTGTCGGATCGCTTCAGCCTCTCGGTTAACGAGCTTTGCAGTGACCGGCGCTCCCAGAACATCGTCTATCCCCGTCAGGTCGCCATGTACCTGTCACGCGAGCTCACAGACTCCTCGCTCCCCAAGATCGGCCGGGAGTTCGGTGGTCGTGACCACACCACCGTGATTCACGCGACCTCGAAGATCTCTCGCTTGATGAAGGAGGACCGCTCCGTCTGGGACCTTGTTCAGGATCTCACACGCCGGATC
>JBBRYW010000149.1:0-8270 GCA_038237235.1 Gaiellales bacterium | reverse complement strand
TGTACGAGATCGCCCGCGAGGCCGCCGAGGACATGCCTACGACCGACCCGCTCGAGGTCTCGTTCGAGGACTGGCGCGGCTGGGAGATCGAGCGAGAGACGCTGCGCCACGACCTCGGCCAGGTCGCACTCGTGGAGAGCCGGCCGGTCGGGTTCGGGACGATCACGGTCGTCGGCGAGGGGCGTGTCGGCTGGCATTCCGTGACGGCGGTCCGCAGAGCGTGGCGACGTCGCGGCATCGCGGCGGCGATCAAGCTCGCCGAGATCGACGCGGCGCGCCGGGCCGGGCTCGAGTCGCTCGCCACCTTCAGCGAGATGCGGAACGTCCCGATGCGGAGGCTGAACGAGCGGCTCGGCTACCGGCCACTGGAGCCGCAGCTCCGGCTGCGAGGACCGTTGGCCGCGTCAGCCGGATCGTCAGTTCCTGCCCGCGCGGAGCCGTGAAGCTCCGGTGCGTCGAATTCGAGTCCCTACGCGCCGGCGGCGCGGACCGTGTGCGGGATCTCGTACTGATCGACCGAGACGATCGACGCGCCGCTCGGCTGCGTGCCCTTCCGACGTAGCTCGTCCGCCTTCGTGCTGCTTGCGCGTAGCGCATCCTCGCTCTCCCAGATTGTCACGGAGAGCGCCTTTCCGCTTTCGCGGTCGACCATGAAGTAGGCGTGTGAGAAGCCGTCCATCTGCTCGAGCTCGGCGGAGACGCTCTCGAACCCCTCGATGAGGCGGTCCGGATCCGCATCGTCGGCCTGGTACGTGCTGACGCGCGCGTGCATGACACCCTCCTGTTGGGGAATGGGCGACCCCTCTCACGGACGCCGACTACACGCAAGGGGCTGGCGCGCGGGGGCCGACCGAGAGGCGGAGCCGCCGGGCCGCCGGAGCACCGCGGAGTGGAGCCGCCCTCCGAGGCTCCGGAGTCCCGCATGTGCTACAAAACTGCTACATGGCCCCAGCTAACCGTGTCGGCGTCCGCGAGTTGCGCCAGAATCTCAGCGTGTACCTGCGACGCGTGAAGCGAGGGGAGGTCTTGGAGGTGACCGAGCGCGGTCTGCCCGTCGCGCGTCTCACGCCGCCCTCGACCGGGAGTACGGTGCTCGACCGCCTGATCGCCGAGGGTAAGGCTCGCCCCGCGACCGGCGACATCCGCGACCTGCCGCCGACGATCAAGCTTCCACCCGGCTCGAGGTCGGTCAGCGAGACGCTGCAGGAGCTGCGGGACGCCGAGCGCTTCTGAGGTGCCGCTGCTGTACGTTGACTCGTCGGCGCTCGTCAAGCTCTTCGCCAATGAGCCCGAGAGCGACGCTCTTCGCGCCGCGCTCGCCGGCCGCCGCCTCATCTCCAGTGTCCTCGCGGAGATCGAGGTAAGGCGTGCCGGGTCGCGCCACGGTCTCGCCGACCGCGCAGCTGCAGCGATGCGTGCAGTCGTACTGCTCTCACTCGAGCAGGACGTGGTCGAAGCCGCCGTGTCGGCGCAGCCGGCAACGCTCGCCTCGCTCGACGCGATCCATCTCGCATCCGCCCTGACGCTGGGCGAGGAGGTCGACGCGCTCGTCACCTACGACGAGCGGCTCACGGATGCGGCCAAGGCCGCCGGCCTGGCCGTGCTCGCTCCGCGCTGAGTCCGGGCGCCGTCGAGTCGCCGGTCTATCGTCCCGGCTATGGCGACGACGATCGACCCCGCGGCGATCCGCCGCGGCCGCGTTCGAGGCCGCTACTTCCGCGAGAACTTCGCGCAGGCGGGTATCGACCTCGTGCAGATCGTTCCCGAGCTGGTGACGAACGCCGACGCCGCGATCGCGGCCGCCGGCCGGCCGCGCGGCCGCATCCACCTGCGCTTCGGCTCGCCCGACCCCGAGTTCCTCCACTTGTGGAAGCGCGAGCTCCGGCGCCTCCGCGTGCCGGCGCTCCTCGACTGGCGGCACGAGGTCGTGTGCGCCGACGACGGCGAGGGCCTCGACGCCGCGATCGTCGACCGCCGGCTCGGCTCGCTCGGCGTCTCGCCCGAGCAGCAGGGTCAGCGCGGCCTCTTCGGACGCGGCCTGCGCGACGTCTGGCTCGCGCAGGGCGGCGGTCGGATCCAGGGCGTGCGCGACGGCCGCGCGGTCGAGACCTGGTTCTTCCCCGCGCCCGGCGACGAGCCGTACGCCTACGTGCACGTCCTCGACGAGCCCGCGCGCCCGGCCGTCTCGCTCGCGCTCGGGCTGACGGGGGACGGGACACGAGTGACGGTGCCGCTGGCCGTCCGCCGGCTGCCGCCGAACCCGCGGCTGCGGCGGCTCGTCTCCGACCTCGTGCAGCTGCGGCCGATCCTCGAGGACCCGGCAAGGGAGCTCTTCCTCGAGCTCCCCGGGGAGCCGCTCGAGCTCGTCACGTACTCGCCGCCGGAGCCGGATCCCGAGCGTCCCGTCCT
The DNA here is from genome assembly GCA_038237235.1 of Gaiellales bacterium. Taxonomy (GTDB): domain Bacteria; phylum Actinomycetota; class Thermoleophilia; order Gaiellales; family Gaiellaceae; genus JBBRYW01. The sequence goes on along the minus strand of JBBRYW010000149.1, from coordinate 5,861 downwards.
CTTCGACGAGGAAGTCGAGCTTCAGCGCGGCATCCCAGCCCGGATCGTCGTCCGTCGCAGCGTCCACCCGATCCCGCTCTCGCCGTCGCGCGCCGCCCGCCGGGGCGGGCTCGTCGTTCGTTCGGGCCGGGCGGCGCACGAGGCGACGCTCGCCGGCCTCGAGGGCCGGCCGGCCGCGCGGCATCTCTACGGCGAGGTCTGGTGCGACGCGATCGAGCGGCTGCAGCGGGAGGCGCTCGACGCGCCCCGGCCGCAGGTGGTCGTGCGGGTCGACCGAGGCGGCCTGAACGAGGCGCACCCGCTGGCGCAGCGTCTCTACGCCGCCGTGGAGCGGATTCTGCGCCCGATCGTCGAGGCCGAGGAGCGCCGCGCGGGGGCGCGGCTCGTCCGCGCGGGCAGGGCGATCACCGCCCGCGACGAGGTCGGCCTGAAGGCGCTGAACGAGGCACTCCGGTCGGCCTTCGACGCCCCCGGCTCGGCCGGCTTCGAGCGCGGCGACGCGCTGTCCGACCAGGCGCCGCTCGAGGACCGGCCGGTTCATGCGCCTGGCACTCCACCTCCTGCGGGTCTTGCCGGAGCCGCTCCCGCCGCCGCGATGCGCTTCAAGCAGTCGCCGGTGCGCCTCCATCCCGGCGAGCACCGGACCGTCTCGCTCCTCTTCGACCCTGCCCGCATCCCGCCTGGAACCCCGATCGAGGTCGCCACCGACCCCGGCCTCACGCTCTCGCTGCGCCGCGCTCTGGTCTCCGAGCCGGGCGCGCTCGGCTGGTCGAGGGTGAGTGCCCGGCTGCGCGCCACGGCCTCGACGGATCCGGGATCGCGCCTCAACGTCTTCGCGGAGGCCGGCGGCTTCGACGCAGAGCTCGTCGTGCTCATCGTGCGCCATCACGCGAGTGGCTGGGTCCGCGAGATCGCCCGGAAGGACGAGGACGGCCAGGTCGAGGCCGAGTTCGACCCGGAGAGCGGCGTCGTCACGGTGTTCGAGGGCCGGAAGGAGTTCAGAGCGCTCGAGAAGGGCGCCCGGCGGGCGGGCCTCGGCAAGGCGCGCCTGCGCGAGTACGTTCCCTACCGGATGCTCGAGGTCGAGGTGGCCGCGAACGCGGTCTACGTCTGGGCAACGGAGGAGATCTTCAAGCGCAAGCTGCCGGGCGAGCGCCCCTCCGAGCCGGCCGAGTACGCCGCCGCCGTGCGGCTTGAGGCGCAGGGCTTGAGGTACGAGTTCCACGAGCGACTGATGCGCGGTTTCCTCGGGCCAGACGTGTTCGAGGGGGCCGTTTCGGTCACACGCTCCGTCGATCCGGCCCCCCAGCAGCTGCGTCTCGTCGGCGGCGGCTGAGCCGCACTCAGTCGGGGAGCAGGGCCAGCGCAGCGCAATGTCTCGGCCGGACGACGGCGAAGTGCCGGCGATCGAGCGTGGCCAGAGCTTCCACCCCGAGACGCTCGCACGCGGTGACGACCGAGGCGTCCACGATGCCGAGCGGCAAGTCGGCGTACTGATCGAGCAGCTCGGTTATCCGGCCCCAGTCCTGGGGCTCGACCGGCTCGACGTGCAGTTCCCCCTCGCGCAGCGAGCGAGCGAACGCCTGCTCGGCGGCGTGGCCAATACGATCGCCGAGGAAGTACGCCACCTCGGTCACGACCAGCGCGGGCACGACGAGCGGACGAGGCGCCTGCGTCAGTAAGGTGACGCAGCGCGCATGGTTCCGATCGCTCGTGGCCGCGGCAGCGACGAGCGGCCCCGCGTCGACGACGAGCATCAGCTTCGGGGGCGCGGGCCAATCGCGCGCCGCACGTACTCGTCGACCCGCTCGGAGGCGTCCGCCGGCCCGCCCTCTCCGACGGCGAAGAAGGCAAGCGCCTGCCCGCGTCGCGGTGCCGGCAAGTGCTTCTCGACCGCCTCTCGGACGACCTCGGCGAGCGGAATTCCACGACGTCTTGCCTCGAGTCGCAGGCGCGCCTCGACCGCGTCCGGCAGCATTACGGTCGTCCGCTTCATGATGCAAGCATATCGCATCACTCCCGGCGAGCCGTTCCGGCACGGCTGTGGGCGACCCGGCCTTTTACTGTTCCGAGTGCGGGCAGCTCTGCAACTCGGCGGCGAGCTGGCTCTCCGCCACGATGCGCTTGCTGTTGACGACCCACGCGGCCGCCTGGGGCGTCGAATACGCGGGGATCTGCACCCGCGTGGAGACGAGCCACCAGCCCGACCGGCCGCGCACCGCCCTGGCGCTGATGCTCTTGATCGTCACCTTGTCGCACAGCGGGTTGCGGTTGTTCTTCGCGATCATGGCGCGAACCTTCGCGATTGCCTGCGCTCGCGTCAGCGTGGTCGCGGCCGGCGAGGGCGCAGCGACGGCGACGAGTACCAGAGCCATCGCGCCCACTGCGAGCAGGCGCCTCACTTGCAGTTCCTGGGACCGCGGCCGGTGCCCGGCGCGGTGCAGCCGATCCACACCGTCACCCAGGTGCTCGAGGAGGAGTACGCCGTGATGGAGGTGATGGAATTTGTGATCGTGTGGTCGTGTGCCGTGCAGCCCGGTGCCTGCCAGGGACCGATCCGCAGGCGATGGTTGCGCAGGCTGTTCGACACGGTCAGCGTGTCGTCGTAGGTCGCGGTGATCGTGCCCCTCGTCCCGACGCGGCAGTCACCGGGCCGGTGGACTCCCTCGGCGTCGATGTGGACGTGGAGCGTCGCCTGGAGTCGTTTCCCCGGGATCAGGATAGCCAGCTCGACCTTGTCGACCCGAACCCTGATCACCGGGACGCGGCACCTGTTCAGGTGCGGCGTGTCGGCGACGTCGCCGCCGCCCTGGAACTCGCCGCGGTCGGTCCGGCGGGCGACGATCGTCCCTGTCACCCGCGCGCCGACGCGCGCTTCCGGACAGCGTCCGCCGTCGATCGGCGGCGCCGTGGGGAGGTTGTTCGCGTGGTAGCGGATGTCGACCTCGAACGGCCCGCTGTAGCCGTGCGAGCTCCCGCCGCCGCCGCCGCTCGAGCAGCAGTTGTCCCCGCCAAAGTGGTTGCTCCAGGTCCCCGTCCAGGTCTGGCTGCCGCCGCCGCTGTCGGCGCTGAACGTGCCGGCGAACTTGAGCGGCTGACGGCTCGATATGTGAATCGAGAACGAGCCTGCCGCGCCGTTGACATTGCTGAGGAAGCGCCCGCGTAGCGTCGTCGAGGTGCCGCAGCCCATGATCTTGCCCAGATCGCCGCCGCTCGCGTACCCGCCGCGGTAGAACTGCGGCCCGCTCTTGCATGGGAGCTTCGCGAACAGCTGGCCCTTGTCGGCGCCCGGCTCCTTCGCCGTCTGTATCTCGTCCGGGTGCAGCCGCCGGAGCGCGAAGCTACCGGTCGAGGTGATCCACCTCCCCGACCAGAGGTTTGGCCCGTGCGAGGCGCGCGATCCGCCGGCCGAAGCGACGAGCACGATCGCGCAGCACATGACGATCAGGATGGGTAGCGGGCGCCGCAGGGATCCCACACGTCCCGTTATACGACAATGCGATCGTGATTACAACACGGCGACGCGTGAGCGCAGCATGTGTCAGGGGCGTTTGCCGACCGAGTCGGGGATGGCGACCACCGGCACTCCCTCGCCGCGCGCCACATCCGCAAGCGGTGGATCGGCCGTGGCGATGCTTGCGCCGTGTTCCGCGGCGGCGAGGAGAAAGCAATCAGCCAGCGATAACGCTCGGCGTCGGCGGTCGTAGTGGCGGACGCGAAGTTCGGCGGCCAGCCATGCGTCTCGCTCGGTCGGGACAAGTGGCGCGATGCGATGGCCGATCAGGGGCTCGAGCGCGCCCCGGACTGCTTCCGTGGCGAGCCCATGCACGCGCTGGGTGACGTCGACTGCCTCGGCCAGGTTGAAGAGCGTCACGCCGATCTCCTCCTCGCCACGTAGAAGCTCCTCGACCTCGTCTGCCGCCGGCTCGTCGGCAAGAAGCGCGACGAGCGCGTACGCGTCCAGCAAGATCACGGTCGCCTATCGCGAGGCCGATCGTCGCGCCGCGCCGCCGCCCGGAGCGCTGTGGTACTCGGAATGCGATGTTCGAGAGTCCCGCGCGCGGCCGCGATTGGATCATCCGGGGCCGGTCGCAAAACGAGCCGATCACCGAGGTCGTCAAAGGTCACCGTGCTCGTTCCCCACCGGCGTCGCACGGCCGCGGGAAGCGAGATCTGGCCGGCAGCTGTGATGCGATAGCGCTTCATTGTAGGGGCAATTCTACATTGAATAGCAGCGCGCTTCAATAGATTGGCTCGGTTCGCCCTTCAGGTGAGCACCTCGATCACGTCGCCGTCGGCAACCTCGTGGCCGCGGCCGACGCGCTGGCCCGCAAACCGTGCTGACGGCCCCCAGACGCGCCCACCGGCGCAGCGGCGCTCGAGGTCGTGGTGGATCGCTCGCGCCGCGTCTGCGACCGTCGCCGGCGGCTGCAGTGCGGTCGGCTCGTCGTCCACCACGCCTTGGTGTCGGAGAAACACGCGGATCAGCCCGGTGAGCCGCCAGACGGCGTCGCGGAAGGCGTCGAGTGTGGCATCGTCGAGCGCCGAGACGGCCACGACCTCGACCTCCGGGAAGGCTCGCGAAAGCTGCGCGACCGCGTCCGGGGGCGCTTCGTCGACCTTCGTCGCCGCCAGCAGCGTCGGCAGCTCGATGCCGGCCGCCGCGAGCTCGACGCGCACCGTCTCGAGCTGGCCGATCGGCGCCGATGTGTCGTGGCACAGCACCATCGCGTCAGCGCCGCGGAGCACTCCGAGAAGCGCGCGGCCGCCGCCCCGCCCCTCGCTCGCGCCGGCGATCAGCCCCGGGATCTCGACGAGCTGGACGAGCACGCCGCGGATCCGCATCAGCGCCGGCACGGGCCGCGACGTCGTGAAGGCGTAGTCGCCCGTCTTGATCTGGATGCTCGACAGCGCCTGCAGGAGCGACGACTTGCCCACGTTCGGCGGGCCGACGACGGCGACCTGCGCAGCGCCTTCGCGCCGGACGGCGATCGAGTCGCGGTGCGTTACGCGCCCGCGCGTGCGCGTCGCCTCGACCTCGCCGTTCACCCACTTGCGGATATCTGCGTAGGGCCCGCTGCGGTAGTTCGGGAGCTCAGCCAGGATTGCGCGCAGCTCGCGGACCCGATCCGAGCCCTCCTTGCCGACGAGTCGGCGCTTGATCACCTGCAGCTGCGTGCGATGCGGCATCGGCATCACGGTCCTCCCTTCCTTCGTGGTACGGGAAGGGGCGCGAGCCGCGAATGACGGTCGCGTCCTGTCCCGCCGCTTCCCTGGACGCTTGAGTCGGAAGCGGCGGACTAGCCGTTTTTATTCGTGATGGTCGAGCGCCAGGCCGCGAAGCGGTCCCGGCAGAGCGGTTGTGTCATCGCGGCGAGACCTTACCAGGCAGCGACCGTCCATCACCCGCGTCCCAGCACGAGATCGATGCCCGAGCAGATGACGGCGAGCTCGCGCTCGGAGAGATGCCCGACGCGCTCGGCGGGCAGAGCCGCGGCGGCGAGAAGCGTGCCCGTACGAGCGCGGAGCTCGTTTGAGCGCCGCGCGCTGGTCGTCGAGCGTGGAGCGTGAAAGCTCGAATGCCAGCCTGAACACCGCCTCGTTGTCCCTCGAGACAACAGTACGCGAACCTCCGGACGGCATCCAAACCACCCTCTTCCAGCCAAACGTGTGGAACACTTGGAGCCATGCCCGGTCCGGCCACCGACGCGAGGGCGGGAGAGCTGCGCGAGCGCTACCGGCGCCTCTTCGGTGGCGGCGACGTCCCCGTGCCGGTCGAGGCAATCGCCGAGGATCTCCTCGGCCTCCGCGTGCTCGCCGACGACGCGCTCGAGTGCTCGGGCAAGCTCTTTCCAGCCCGG
>JBBRYW010000148.1:0-8290 GCA_038237235.1 Gaiellales bacterium | reverse complement strand
GCCACAGTGTGATCTCAGGCGAAGGGAATCCGGCCAACCAGCGCGCGACCGGGTCCTCGAGCGTCCAGTCGCCGCGCTCCTCGAGCATCAGGGCCAGCGGAACCGTGACGACCAGCTTGGTCAGCGAGGCGAGGTCGAAGACGGTGTCCGTGTCGACCACGATCTCTGGCTCGCTCGCGGCCAGACCGCCCCAGGCTCGTGCGACGACGCCGTCTCGGTCGACGACGGCGGCTGCGGCGCCGGGCGGGAAGCCGGCGCGGAGCGCGTCTCCCAGTACCTCGAACGCGTCGCCGACCCGTGTCCGCTGTCGTGGCGCGAGGCCGGTCCGGAGCTCGACCGCCAGCTCACCTGTCTCAGACGTAGTTCAGCCCCTGCGGCCAGACGAATGGAAACGGGCATACGCTCGAGAGCGCGGCAGCCAGCGGCTCGCTCGCCGGCAAGCGAGCGAAGAGGAGGGAGGTCAGGTCGGCCGCCGTCAGCGTCAGACCTTCGCGACCAACACCCAGTGCGTAGGCGCCGGGCAGGCTCTCAGCAAGCGCGAGTCCTCCGGGATCTCCCAAATCCCCCCAGAGGCCGATGCCGTCGATGACCTTCACCGTGTAGGGAAACGGCTCGGAGGGGGCCGCGGAAGAGCCCGGTAGCCGCGCGGCCAGCTCGGCGTCCTCCTCGAGCAGCGGGATGAGCAGGCTGCCGGCGCCCGCGCCGACCGCCGCGTCAAAGATTGCGAGCAACCCTTCGGCGTCACCCGCCCACTCGCTGACGAGACCGGCGCCCGGATAGTGGCGCGCACCCGCGACGGTGATCGCGTACGCGCGCGGCCCGCCACCGTCCGAGGCGAGGAATCCTGTCTGCTCACCCTGCTCGGCCGCGGCGAATCCCGCGGATGCGAACAGGCGCTCCACGGTCGCGAGCGTGCGAACGTAGCGGGAGCGGCGGCGGTCGTAGAGTCGTGCCAGAGCCGGGAGCTGATCCCGTCCGAGCCGAGTGACGGCGAGGCGGCGCCCGCCGGCGCCCCGCGCTTCGAGCCGGTACCAGCGGACACAGCCGACCGGCACGGCGCCGAAGCGCCTGTAGAGGTTGCCGTCACCGGAGATGAGCACGAGGCGGCTGTCCTCGTTCCGCAGCGACCGCTCGGCGAGCTCCAGCAAGGCAGTTGCAATGCCGCCTCCGCGGAGCCGCGGCGCCGTTGCCACGGAGCCGATACTCGCTGCGCGCACGTGGCGGCCGTCGAGCAAGAGCTCGCAGGGCAACGCGCCGACAAGACCGGCGATCCGGTCATCCTCGCGGTGGACGAACAGATGCTGGACGTTCTCGGGGTCGAAGAGGCAGGGATAGTCGCGCGCCATCGAGCCCCGCCCGCTCGGACGGAAGACCGAATCGGCGAACGAGACGATCTCCGGCAGCCACTCGACCCGCGCGCGCTGCGCGCCGCCGCGCATCCGCCCTAGCGAGCCGTCGCGACCGGGACGGGCACCACCCGCCGCGGTGCCGGGTGAAAGCAGGCGCGCAGGTGATCGTCCCCGCCGGCGGGCCGCAGCTCGGGATGCTCGCTGCGGCAGCGCTCGGTGGCGAAGGGGCAGCGTGGGCTGAAAAGACAGACATCAGGCCCGGCCCCGTCCTCCTCGAGCGGCCGCAGTGGCACGTAGCGGTCGGGCCCGGGCTCCTCGAGGCCGCGCAGCACCGGCACGGCCGAGAGCAAGGACTGGGTGTAGGGATGCTCGGGTGCCTGGATCAGCTCGTCCGTCGCACCGCGCTCGATCACCTCGCCGCGATAGAGCACGTACATCCGGCCCTCCTCTCCGACGTAGCGAGCCGCGGCGACGTCATGAGTGATGAAGAGCAGAGAGATCCCGAGCTCGCTGCGCAGGTCGCGTAGGAGAGAGAGGATTCCGAGCCGGAGCGAGACGTCGATCATCGAGACCGCCTCGTCGGCGACGAGGGCGAGCGGATCGACGGTCAGGGCACGGGCGATCACCACGCGCTGTCGCTGACCACCGGACAGCGCATGCGGATACTTGCCGAGCACCGAGCGCCAGCCGAGGCCGACCAGAGTGAGCACTTCTCGCGCCCGCTCTCGGGTCCAGGCGCGGTCGCGCCCCAGCCGCTTCGCCTGCAGCCTGAGCGGCGCCTGCAGGGTCTGCCCGATCGTGCGGGTCGGATTGAGCGCAGCGTACGGATCCTGGTGGATGAGCTGCACCTTGCGAAACTCCGGCTCGCGGCGGCGCTCAGGCAGCGTGTCGACGCGCGTGCCGTCGATCGTGAGCTCACCGACTTCGAGGGCCTCGAGTCCGGCGAAGATGCGCCCGAGTGTCGTCTTCCCGCTCCCGGACTCGCCGATCACGCACACGGCGCCCGCCGCCGGAAGCTCGAGCGTAACGCCGCGCAGGGCCTGGACGTGGGCGCGGCCGAGAGAGCCGCCGGTGGCCGGGAAGGTCTTCCTGATCTGGACGGCCTCGATCATCGGGCGGAGGCGAGCGAGCGGGAGGGGGCGACCGCATGACAGGCGACGCGCCGCTCGTCGCCAACATAGTCGAGAGCCGGGTGCGTCTCGTCGCAGATCTCCATTCGCAGCGGACACCGCTCACGGAAGACGCAGCCGAGTGGGGGGATCGTGGTCAGGTCCGGAGGCGAGCCGGGCAGCGGGAGGGCGAGCGAGGTGTCGCCGACGATCCGTGGGATCGCCCGGACAAGGCCCTGTGTGTAGGGATGACTGGGAGCGCTCAAGACCTCGGCCGTCACCCCGTCCTCAACGACCCGGCCCGCGTACATGACCACGATCCGATCGGTCAGCTCGCCGACGATGCCGATGTCGTGCGTGACCAGCACGGTCGTGAGGCCACGTTCCTCGTGCAACTCACGCAGGATCTTGAGCACGGCCGACTGGGAGATCATGTCGAGGGCGGTCGTCGGCTCGTCGAGGATCAGCACGCGGCTCCCTAGCGCGAGCGCGAAGATGATCCCGACACGCTGACGCATGCCGCCCGAGAGCTCGTGCTGGTAGGACGCGAGCACGCGGTAGGAGTCGAGGCCCATCCGCTCGATCAGCTCCCTCGCGTCTCGCAAGAGCTGACGGCGATCCTTGACCCCGTGCGAGCGTCCGAGGTCGAGCAGCTGCTTGCCGATCGGCCGAAGCGGGTTGAGCGAGCTCTGCGACGCTTGGAAGACGAAGCTCAGGTCCGTGCCGCGCACGCGGCGCAGCTCGCCCGCCCTCATATGGGTTACATCGCCTACGCCGGCAACATCGATCGCCCCGGCGGCGATTCTTCCCGAGCCCGTAACGGCCCCCAGCAGGGCGAGCGCGAGCGTCGACTTGCCCGATCCCGATTCGCCGACGATCCCGGTGATGACGCCCGCGGGAAGCTCCAGATCGACCTCGTTGATCGCCGGCAGCTCGCCGTCGTCTGTGCGGTACGTGACGGTCAGGCCGCGGACGCTGACCGCGGACCCGCCGGCTCCAGCGGTGCCGCTCAGCGGTAGGCCTCTCGCAGGCGAGGGTTGAACAGCTCGTCGACGGCGTCGAGCACGAGAACCACACCGAGCGTCAGGAGCAGGATCGCGACGAGCGGCGAGAGCAGGTACGTGAGCGCCTCGTTCGAGCTGATCGCGCCCGCCTGGAAGACGGCGAGGTTGAGCATCACGCCCCAGTTGTTGGTGCCGAAGGGAACGACGCCCAGGAAGAAGAGCCCGACCTCGGCGTAGATGCTGGCCGTGATCGAGAGCAGCAGGTTCATGGCGATGTAGGGCGCCACATTCGGCATCAGCTCGCGCCAGATGATGTGCATGCGTGAGAGGCCGAGCCCGCGCGCCGCCTCGATGAAGCCTCGCTCGCGCAGCGAGAGGACCTGCGAGCGAACCGCCCGCGCGAGAGCGCCCCAACCGACGATTCCGAGCACGAAGCCCATCGCGACAGCCGACCCGAAGTCCCAGATCGTCGAGAGGACGATCAGGAGCGGAAAGGTCGGCACGGTCAGCGCGAAGTCCGTGATGCGCATCAGCACCGAGTCGATCAGGCCGCGGCGATAGCCGGAGATGAGCCCGAATACGGTCCCGAGCACGACGTGAATGAGCGCAGCGAGCGCCGCAGCCGACAGGACGTAACGCGCGCCGGTAACGATCAGCGCGAGCACGTCCGTGCCCGCGAAATCGGTGCCGAGCGGGTGGGCGGCACTCGGCTTCGCGTAGATGTGGAGCGGGTCGATCGGCAGCTGGCCCGGGTACATGTATGGGCCCGCGATCGCCATCACAGCGAAGCCAGCGACGATGATGAAGCCGATCATGCGGCTTGCGCGGCGGGTGAGCACGCGGAGGAACAGGAGCAGGAAAGGCGCCCGGCGCCGTTTCGGGGCAAGAGTCTCGACCGCGGTCGCCATCAGTGCTCCGTCCCGGGGGTTCCGTGATGTATCCGGCGCGCGAAAAGCAAGCCGGGCAAGGACGCAGGGAGGGCCCATATGCACTTATATGGGCCCGACTGAGGACGCCGCGCGGCGCCGCTTTGCAGCCGCCGGTGCGCGCGGTCACTTCCGGGACGGAGCACTAGTGCCGTGTCCGGGGAATTCGGTGATGATCCTGGCGAGCGAAAAGCAAGCCGGTCAAGGACGCAGGGAGCGTCAATATGTTCCATATTGGCGCGACTGAGGACGCGGAGCGGCGCCGCTTTGCGAGGGGCCAGGGCGCGCGGTATTCCCCGGACACGGCACTAGGCCCTCACGCGCGGGTCGATCACCGTGTAGAGGACGTCGGCGAGAATGTTGGCGATGATGACGGCCGCCGTGATGAGCACGAAGGTGCCGCTCATCAACGGGTAGTCCTGCGACTTGATGCTGTCGAGCAGCAGCTTCCCGAGGCCGGGGTAGTCGAAGACGTTCTCGATGAAGACGGAGCCGCCGAACATGAACCCGACGGATAGCGCGAAGATCGTGAAGAGCGGCAGGATCGCGTTCCGCGCGATGTAGCGGAGGCGCAGCGCCAGCGTGAGGCCGCGGAGCTCGGCGGCCAGCACGAAGTCGTCCCCGAGCACGGAGACGACGCTCGACTTCATCGTGAGCAGCCAGCCCCCGTAACTCGCCAGCGCGTACGCCGACACCGGCAGAACCGCGTGAACGAAGAGTGAGCGCAGGAAGTCGATCGACCAGCCCGGCGCGATCGTCGCGTCGTACGGCGCGCCGTAGGGAAAGATCGCCCACAGCGTGGTGAAGACGTAGGCGAGGAAGAGCGCCATGATGAACTGCGGGATTCCGTGCAGAAGCGAGCCGGAGATGGTGAGCAGGTCTCCGAGGCTCGACGAGCGGCGAACTGCCGCGAGCGCACCGGCGAAGACACCGATCAGGAAGCTGACGATGAGCCCCGAGAGGACGAGGATCACCGTGTAGGGCGCGGCCGAGGTGACCAGGTGCGAGACGCTGACTCCTTCGTAGGAGATCGACTTGCCGAAGTCGAGGTGCAGGAGCCGCCACAGGTAGCCCGGATACTGCTCGAGCAGCGACTCGTGCGGCAGGAACCCGTACATGCCCTGAACCTGCGACCTGGCCTGGTCAGGTGGGACTCCTCGCAGGACCAGCTCTTCGTAGCGCGCCGCGACCGGATCACCGGGCACCAGGCGGATAACGAAGAAGGTGAAGCTCGCGACCACGAGCACCATCATGATCCCGCCGACCACGCGTCGCCCTGTGCGCAGGACGAGCGCCCTGAGGCGGTCGATGTCCGCGCCCGGGCGGGAGGCGGCCCTCGCGCCGGCCCCTCCCTCGTCGAGCGCCGCCCGCACGTCGGCGGGGGCGGCCGTCTGCGCGTCGTGCGAACGCGCAGACAGCGTCCGCCCGCGGTCAGCGCTTGGGCCTGACATACCCCAGCGTCATCCAGACTCCCGGTCCGTTGGCGAGCAATGCCTCGCTGTGGTTCGGCGGGAAGTTCGTCCAGCGGTTCGTGTTCACGAACTGCACGCGGATGTAGTTCCACAGCTCGATCATCGGCAGCTGGGCGTTGGTGGCCAGCGCGAGCTTGGTCACGAGCTTGCGCTCGGCGCTCGTGTTCCCAACCACCTCGGCGAGCTGTGCCGCAAGCTGTCCGGGAGCGACGGTGCCGTACTTCGGGATCTTCACGGTCGCGGGGGTGTTCAGCCAGTTGCCTTTCTTGTCCTCCGGCTTGTAGCGGATCAGGTTGCTACCGACGAGGTTGTAGCCGTTGGACGGGCCGTAGATCCGCTGGAACGCGGTGTACGTCGAGGGGCCGAGCGCGTTCAGCCACCAGCCCACGGAGTAGTTGCCGGCCGCGAGGTTCTGGAGGTAGGTGGAGTAGCTCGGTGCCAGCACGGGCTTCGTCGGAATGCCGAAGCTCGTCAGCTCGTTCGCGATCACGCTCGAGGCGACGATCCAGTCGCTGAAGCCACTGACCGTGTTGAGATCGATCGTCCATGGGTCGCCGTTCGGGAGACGCCATTTGCCGTCGACCTTCTTGAAGCCGGCTTGCGTCAGCAGCGATGCCGCGAGGCGAAGATCGTGCCCGTAGGGCTTGAGCAGGGCGCGGTCCGCGGGCTTCAGCCAGGCCATTGTCGCCTGGTCGATGAGGCCGTCCGACCACTTCGAGGCGGTGCCGCTCACGGGCTCGCCCACCCGCTGCACGGCCGCGCGGTCGATCACATGTGCGATGGCCTCGCGCGCCGCGCGCAGGCGATACGGGTAGTGGCTCTCGTTGAAGGCGATCGAGGCCTCGACGTATGAGGTCGAATCGACCCGCTTGTTGCCTTTCCTCTGCAGGATCTTCTTCAGGATGTTCGTGGGCATCGCCGTGTACGGCGCGTAGTCGAGCTGCCCCGAGATCAGGTAGTTCCAGATCTGCTCGTTGCCCGTGTAGTTCCGCAGCACTACCTGGCTTGGGCGGATCTGGCCGGCCGCGTAGTAGTACTTGTTCTTCACCAGCACAGCCTCGCCGGCGTTGAGCCTCTGCAGAACGAACGGACCGGCCGCGAGGTTCTTGGGTGGATCGAAGGACGCGATCTGCTTGCTGACCTGCGCGAGCTTCGCCAGCGCGTCGCTAGCGGCCGTCATCTTGTCTTTGTCGGTGCCGCTGTACTGCGCGTCCGCGATCAGCGACCAGATGTTTGCTGGAAGCTGGCTGCCGTACTGCGAGTTCGGCACGACGAAGAAGAGGAGCAGCGTGCGCAGATAGAGCTTGTAGTTGATACCCGGCACCTGCTCGATCTGAAGCTTCTTCTGGCCGAGGACCTTGAGCGAGCCGATGTTGAACGTCGGCGTCGTCGACGTCGCGCTGCCGAGGCGGATGTAGTTGATCGCGATCGACGTCCTCACGTCCTGGGCCGTGACGGGCGAGCCGTCCGACCACCTCGCCTTGGGCTGGATCCAGAGCGTGACCGTCCGGCCTCCGTTCGTCACCTTCCACCGCTGGGCAAGTCCTGGGAAGAACGCGTTCGGATTCTTCGGTGAGTTCTTCGACCAGCCGAGGTCCATCTGGTCGTACGTCGTGAAGGCGTTGCCGAGCGCGTTGAAGGGATTCTTCGGAGCGCCCGGTGAGAGCTCGTGCGCAAAGTAGATGGAGGTGAAAGTGCCGCCTGACGCGGAGCGCTTGCCCACCGGATTGCCCGTCGCACCGGCGGAGGCTGCGAGGCCCACGGCAAGTGCTCCCGTGAGGAGCAGCCCGAGAGCGGAAGTTCCTGTCCTCGCCGCCTGCAAGGCCTTAGCTGTCGCATGATCTCCCCTTTCGATCGGAGCGCATAAGCTTATACGAAGTGAAGCCTTAGTCCGTGCTCTTTATACTGAGCTAGAGAACTGTGAGTCGTCTTGAGAGGACGAGGACGCATGCAACGGACGTCGGGGCCACTCTACGCGCAAACCGCGGACGCGTTGCGAACGCGCATCGCGCAGAAGGTGTGGAAGCAGGGCGACCGGCTGCCGTCGGAGAGCGAGCTTTGCCGCGAGTTCGGTGTCTCGAGCATCACAGTGCGCCGTGCGATAGGGATGCTTGTCGCCGAGGGCCTTCTGATCCGCATGCAGGGGAAGGGAACCTTCGCGTCCGGAGACCACACGCTCATCCTCGGCCCTCCGCAGCTCACCTCCTTCACCCAGGACATCGAGCAGCGTGGCTGGCGCTCGTCCGCGCGGGTCGTCTCGGTCAGCTTCGTCCCTGCCTCCGCCGTGGTGGCGACCAAGCTCGGCATCGCGGAGAGCGCGCCGGCGATCGTCATCAAGCGGGTGCGCCTCGCGGACAGCGCGCCAGTCGCGATCCAGGCAGCGCACCTCCCGAGCCTCTTCCTTCCCGGTCTCGAGCGCTACGACTTCTC
>JBBRYW010000147.1:0-8489 GCA_038237235.1 Gaiellales bacterium | reverse complement strand
GGCGGCGCCTCGATCCGCGGCGGCGAGCTCGTGACGGTCTCGATCGCGGGAGCGAACCGGGATCCGCTCGCGTTCGCCGAGCCCGAGCGCTTCGACGTGCGGCGCGAGAGTGCCCGCCACCACATCGCCTTCGCGCACGGCTCGCACGTCTGCATCGGTATGCATCTCGCACGCCTCGAAGCGCACACCGCGATCGGGAGGCTTCTCGACCGTCTACCCCGCCTGCGGCTCGATCCGGCCCATCCGACCGCGCCGCGCGGGCTCGTCTTCCGCAAGCCACCGGCGCTCCGCGTCCTCTGGGGAGCGGACTGAGAAATTGCAGGCGGGAACCTCGCCGGCGCACGTGGTGTATGGGAGAGTGACACCCAACGGAAAGGACTGCCATGCGCACGTACCTCGCCGCCGTCGCCACGCTCGTTGCGGCGCTCGCGCTACCGAGCCTCGCTGCGGCGAAGGGCCCGGCCAGCGCCTCGATCTCGGAACCTGGATTGGACCGCTCGCTTGCGATCACAGGACAGGGCGAGCTGGGACGCGGCACGCCCCTCGGAACTCTCGTTGACGCCGGCGGCTTCTTCCCGCAAATGTACGGACAGTCGCCTGACCCGACGCTAAGAAGCCGACCGAAGGGCACGCTCGGGCCGAGCTACAGGGTCGTCTATGTCGTACCTGGGCCGAACGCCATCAGGAGCCTGGTCGTACAGAGCGTCTACCCCTACGCCAAGCCGACTCCCCTTACGTTCATGAGGGCGGGGCAGTCTTTCTGGGGCAGCCGGAAGACGAGCGGTGGCTGGTTCGAGGCATCTGTCGATTTCAAGAAGATGCTCGTCCAGGCGGGCCTGCCAGCCACGGCGCCCCCGGCGAGCGCCGGCTTTTCGAGCACCGGAACGATCGGTGCGATCGCGGGTGTGCTCGCGTTGATCGCACTCGCCGCCGCCGTGCGGCCCTGGCGTCGCCGGGCATCGGCCACGCTTCGCGGCGCGCCGTAGCCGGCCAGCAATGTCAATGGCTGGAACAAGGATCCGTGGCTAGACAGCTCACGTTCCGCCTGACCGTCCTCGCGGCATTGATGTCGATGCTTGCGCCCACGGCTTCGCTCGCTCGGCCAGCGACTTCCGGCTCGGAGATCCACGTGCCGCAAGATGTCCCGACCTTGCAAGGAGCGATCGTGCAAGCTCACGCGGGTGACAGGATCGTGCTGGACAGCGGCACCTATCCCGGCGGCAACGTGGTCGCACCTGCCAAGCACGACATCACGATCGTAGGCGTCGACCGGAACAGGGTCGTTCTCGATGGAGCCGACACACGCAAGAACGGGATCGTGGTTCACGCCGCCGGCGTCTCGATCCTGAACATATCGGCGCACAACTTCCTCCAAAACGCCTTCTACTGGGAAGGGGCTGACCGCTTCCGGGCTTCCTACCTGACCGTCTGGAACGTGCAGGGCTACGGCGTCTACGTCGAGGACGGCGAGCGGGGGGTGCTCGACCACGACTACGTCTCGGGCGCCGCGGATGCTGCGTATTACGTCGGCGAGTGCAGGCCGTGCGGCGCCGCGATCTCGCACGTCGTCGCGACGCTGTCCGCCGTGGGCTACTCGGGCACCAACGCCACCGGCGTTGTCATCCGCGACTCGATGTGGGATCGAAACGGAGCTGCGATCCTCCCCAACACCTACGCGAACGAGGCGCTTCCGCCGCAGGCGAAGACGACGATCGTCAGGAACACGATCTTGGACAGCGGCCGGGCGCAGGTGCCGATCCATACGGCGCTCGCTGGCTTCGTCGGCATCGGCATCGGCGTGGCCGGCGGCAACCAGAACTCGATCACCGGCAACCGCGTGCTGCGCAGCGAGCGTTACGGCATCGCCGTGTTTCCGACCGCGCGTTTCGTCACCTTTGACCCACACGCCAAGCATGAGCCCGGGCCGCCCTGGCGTCCGCGGCGCAACCGGATCTCCCGAAACGTCGTCGCCGGCAGCGGGTGGGCGGACCTCGCGCTGGCGAAGGGCTCGGGGAAAGGAAATTGCTTCACCGGCAACACTGTTCGAAGCACCCGGCCGCGCGGTCTCCAGACCGCCGCCTGCGCGGGCGTCTCCCCGACCGGAGACCGCCGCGTCGCGTCGGTGCTCACCGCTCCGATTCGCTTGATGCTCGAAGAGACGATGAGTCGCCGCCGCCCACCGCCGTACACGTCCATGCCGATCCCGCCGCCTCAGCCGAACATGCCACGAGCCGGCTAGCCGGCTCGTCGGCCACTGGTCGTGCTGGTTGGGGATGCTGCGGAACTCCGGCTCGTCCGCCGGTGTAGAGGATGTGGTGGTGGGCCGGCCACTCGACGAGGCGGACTTCGTCGCCCGCGCGCAGCGGGGGGAGCTGGCCGCCTACGAGGAGCTCATCCGCATGCACCAGGGAATCGCGTTTCGGACCGCTTACCTGATCGCCGGGTCGGCCGCGGATGCGGAAGAAGCCGCACACGACGGCTTCGTGAAGGCGTTTCGCGCGCTCGGCCGCTTCCGCCGCGGCAGGCCGTTTCGGCCGTGGCTGCTCGCGATCGTCGCCAACGAGGCGCGCAACCGCCGTCGCTCGGCAGCGCGTCGGGACGCGCTCGCGCTTCGCGCGGCCGAGGAGATCCGCCCGGGGGACGCGGCCCCGTCCCCCGAGGCGGCTGTCCTCGGACGCGAGCGTCGCAGCCTGCTGCTCGAGGCGGTCAACGGGCTCTCCGAGGAGCACCGGCTCGCCGTTGGCTGCCGCTACTTCCTGGGCCTCTCCGAGCAGGAGACGGCGGCCGCGCTCGGGATCCGCAGGGGCACGGTGAAGTCAAGGCTCTCGCGCGCGCTCGAGCGCCTGCGCGAGGAGGTAGCCGACGATGTCTGAGCTCGAGCGCGAGCTCCGCGCCCTTGCCGCGGCCATCGACTTTCCGCCCACACCCGATGTCGTGTCGAGGGTGCACGGGCACCTTCCGGCCCGAGCGGTCTGGCCGCGGCGCCTCGCGCTGGCGCTCGCGGTCACCGCGGTCGCAGTTGGTGCCGCGCTCGCGGTGCCGCAGGCGCGGACGGCGATTCTTCGCTTCCTCGGCGTCGGCGAAGTGCGAATCGAGTTCGTCGACCACCTGCCGGAAGTGCGCCCGTCCGCTCCGCTCGAGCTCGGCGCACCCATCGATCCAGCCGACGCGCCCTTCCCGCTGCTTCGCTCCAAGCTGTTGGGAAGGCCCGACGGCACCTACCGCAGCGGCAGCGTCGTCACGCAGCTGTACGGCACGACGCAACGCGTTCGCCTGCTGGTCACGGAGATCGCCGGCTCGGCCTTCACTCCCGAGGTCGGCAAGAAGCTGGCAGCCGGCGGGACGCGGGTCGAGTTCGTCCCGGTCCTCGGCTCGACAGGCCCCGCGGTCTGGATCGAGGGCCGACCACATGTCGTGCGCTTCTCCGGCGGACCGCTGCGGCTCGCCGCGGACACGCTGATCTGGAAGCACGGTGGGATCACGGTCAGGCTCGAGGGCGCGCCCAGCCTGGAGGACGCGGTGGCGATTGCGGGATCGCTCCAGTAAGGAGCCTCCCGTTTGCAAGGGCGCGGTTCTCCCTGAGACCCTGTGCCCGCGAAGCCCCGCTCCTCCCGAATCGTCGGCCGGTCGGGGTGGATTGGGTCGCGCGCGGCCGTTCTCCGCGAGCTCTGCCTCGCCCGTCGCTTTTGACGTGGGCGGGATTCACGCACGAGTGCGCCGACCCGATTACGGTTAACACGAGAGCCGAGGCGGGCTCGACCACAACCGCGGGCGCGCCGACCCGAGGAGGATGCGAGACGATGACGGACGCAACGACCGAGTTCTTCGAGGAGCTGGGGCGGCGAGATCACGAGCCGCTGCTGGCGAAGGTGAGCGCTACGGCGCGCTTCGAGCTCTCGCACGACGGTGCCACCGACCACTGGCTCGTGGCCGTCGAGAGGGGCGACCTCACCGTGTCGCACCACGACGGCCCTGCCGACTTGATGCTCCGTACCGAAAGGAAGCTTTTCGACGGCATGGCCGCCGGCGAGCTCAACGCGGTGGCTGCCCTCCTGCGCGGCGCGCTCGTCGTCGAGGGCGACTGGGAGCTGATGGTGCTGTTCCAGCGGCTCTTTCCTGGGCCGCCGCGAGCTCGGCAGCAACCCATGACTACGAGCAAGAGGAAGAAGCGATGAGTGACGGGCTAGTCAAGATCCTGGACGGCAACACCTTCGTCGTCAGCGACTCCCGCGGCGACATCGAGGCATCGCTGACCGATCCGACCGGTCTCTTCTCCTTCGATACACGCTTTTTGTCCGAGTGGGTGCTGACCGTGAACGGCGAACGGCTCAACCCGCTCTCGACAGACGACCTCCAGTACTTCGAGACGCGCTTCTTCCTGGTGCCGGGGACGGGCACCGTCTACGTCGACTCGAAGCTGTCAGTGATCCGCCGGCGCGCAGTCGCCAACGGCTTCCACGAGCGGTTGGTGATCCTGAACCACGACGAGCAGGCGGTTGACCTCACCGTCCGTATCGACGCGGCGTGCGACTTCGCCGATCTGTTCGAGGTGAAGGATGCGCTTCAGAAGAAGGGCAAGTACTCGACGCGGATCGAAGACGGGACGCTCGTGCTCGCGTACGAGCGCGGCACCTTCGCCCGGGCCACGGAGATCTCGGCGAGTGCTCCAGCGAAGCTGGACGAGAATGGCCTGACATTCAACGTGCGGATCGAGCCGCACGGCGAGTGGATGACGGATCTCGACGTCGTGACCGCGATGCTCGTCTCGGGTCAAACGCAGAACAGGCTGAAAGCCCGGGGCAACCGCAGACGTGGGCGCGCGAGCATGGAAGAGAACCTGTCGCGCTGGCTCGGCGATGCGCCGCGGCTCGAATGCGATTGGGACCCCCTGAAGGCTACGTACCGCCGCAGCCTCGTCGACCTCGCGGCGCTGCGCTTCTCGCCGCCGATCGCCGGCGGTCGGAGCCTGCCGGCCGCAGGCCTGCCCTGGTTCATGACCATGTTCGGCCGCGACAGCATCTTCACGAGTCTGCAGGCGCTGCCCTTCACGCCCGAGCTTGCTGCCACCACGCTGACGGCCCTCGGCAACTGGCAGGGCACGCGCGTCGACGACTTCCGCGACGAGGATCCGGGCCGGATCCTGCACGAGATGCGCTACGGCGAGCTGTCCGCATTCGAGGAGCGCCCGCACTCGCCGTACTACGGCTGCGCCGACGCGACCGCTCTCTACGTCGTGTTGCTCGACGAGTACGAGCGCTGGAGCGGGGATACGAAGCTCGTGCGCGAGCTCGAGCTCGAGGCGCGCGCCGCGCTGACCTGGATCGACGAGTACGCCGACCTCCAGGGGAACGGCTACGTCTCGTACCAGCGCCGCAACGAGGAGACGGGGCTCGAGAACCAGTGCTGGAAGGATTCCTGGGATTCGATCTCGTACCGTGACGGCCGGTTGCCGGGCTTCCCACGCGCGACCTGCGAGCTCCAGGGCTACGCCTACGACGCGAAGATCCGGGGCGCACGCCTCGCGCGCACAATCTGGAAGGATCCCGCATACGCGGACGGGCTCGAGAAGCAGGCGGCCAATCTGAAGCGCCGCTTCAACCGCGACTTCTGGCTCGAGGACGACCAGTACTTCGCCCTCGCGCTCGACGCGAACGGCGGCAAGGTCGACGCCCTGAGCTCCAACAACGGGCACTTGCTCTGGAGCGGCATCGTCGACAAGTCGAAGGCGAAGGCGGTGGTGCGCCACCTGATGGGCCCCCGCCTCTTCTCGGGCTGGGGCGTGCGCACGATGGCCGAGGGCGACGGCCGCTACAACCCGATCGGCTACCACGTTGGGACCGTCTGGCCGTTCGACAACTCCTTCATCGCCTGGGGGTTGCGGAACTACGGCTTTACGGACGAGGCGGCGCAGATCGCCGCCGGCATCCTCGATGCGGCCGAGTTCTTCGACGGTCGCCTGCCAGAAGCCTTCGCCGGTTACGAGCGCCGCTTGACGAAGTACCCTGTTCAGTACCCCACGGCGTGTAGCCCACAGGCCTGGTCGACGGGCACGCCGCTGCTCCTGCTCCGGACGATGCTGGGCCTCGAGCCGATCGGCGAGCACCTCGTCGTAGACCCGGCGCTCCCGGTCGGAATCGGCCGCATCGAGCTGCTCGACATCCCTGGTCGCTGGGGTCATGTCGACGCGTTCGGGCGCGGGCGCGTCGCCGTCGGGGAAACGCCGCGGCTGCGTCGGCACGGCCCTCGGCGCTGAGGGAGGCTCTGATCGGGTCTCCTCGAGCGAGCCGGCCCACCGCTCGTGGCCGACACGCTCCACCCATGACGTGTTACCATGCTACTACAGTAAATGACGGACGACCCCCCGCATCCGTGGCGCACGCCGGTGATCGACGATCTGCTCGCGACGATCGCGAAGCTGCAGACCGCGGACGAGGCAGCCTTCTTCCTCCGGGACCTCTGCACTCTCTCCGAGCTGGAGGCGATGGCCCACCGCTGGCACGTGGCGAAGCTCCTGGACGAGGGGCTGCCGTACCACGAGGTGGCGCGCCGGACGGGAGCCTCGACGACGACGGTGACGCGCGTGGCGCACTGGCTTCGTCACGGCGAGGGCGGCTACACGCGCGCGTTGCGGCACACGCACGCCCCCGCCCCGACCGGCTGACGATCGCCGTTCCCGCGAAGGGTCGCCTGCGCGAGCCGTCGGTGGCGCTGCTCGCTGAGGCGGGCCTCGGTCCTGAGCAGCCGGGCGAGCGTGCTCTGGCCTTCCCGTGTCGGAATGCTCCGATCGACGTCCTGCTCGTGCGTGCGGCCGACGTGCCCGAGTACGTCCAGGACGGTGTGGTGGACTGCGGCGTCACCGGCGCTGATCTCGTACGCGAGCGCGACGCCGACGTCGAGGAGGTGCTGCGGCTCGGCTTCGGCTCCTGTACGCTCGAGGCCGCCGTGCCCGCGGAATCGACGGCGGAGACGCTCGCCGACCTCGCCGGCCTCCGCGCGGCGACGGTCTACCCGCGCCTCGCCCGCCTGACGCTCGCCGAGCGGGGCGTCGAGGTGGAGCTCGTCGAGGTCAGCGGCTCCGTCGAGGTTGCGCCGCGCCTCGGTCTCGCAGACGCGATCGTCGACCTCGTCTCGAGCGGCAACACGCTCCGGACGAACGGGCTCCGCTCGCTCGGCGTGCTCTTCTCGTCCGAGGCGGTGCTCGTCGCCCGCCGCGACGACGACGACGGACGCGCACGCCGGCTCGGCGCGATTCTCCGTAGCGTCGTCGAGGCGCGCGAGGCGCGGTACCTGATGCTGAACGCACCCGAGTCGGCGCTCGAGGCGATCTTCGCGCTCGTCCCGGGCTCTCGCGCGCCAAGCGTTCTGCCGCTCGCCGAGGCGGGGATGGTCGCCGTGCACGCGCTCGTGCCGGCGTCCGACGTGTGGCGCCTGCTGCCGGAGCTCGAAGCGGCGGGCGGCTCGTCGATCCTCTTGCTCGCCGTGGAGCGGATGCTGGCGTGACCACGCTACGCGTCCGGGATCGCCGGAGTGACGCCCGCGGACGTCAGTCGCCCGCTCCGCATCAGCCTCACGAGGTTTCCCCATGACCACGCTACGCGTCCGGGATCGCCGGAGTGACGCCTACGGTTGTCGGCCGTTTGCTCCGCATGAGCCTCAAGAGGTGGCCCCATGACCGACGTCGAGCGGATCGTGCAGGACGTGCGCGAGCGCGGCGACGCCGCCGTCGCCGAGTGGGCACTGCGCCTCGATGGCGTCGAGCCGGCGCGGGCGGAGCCGGGTGCTCAGGGGCTTCCCGTGGAGGCTCTGCTTGCGCTCGCGGACGCTGTGCGACGATGGCACGCGCTTCAACGTCCGCCCGACCTGCGGCTCGAGGTCGCGCCGGGTGTCGAGCTCGAGCGCCGCTGGCAGCCCCTGCGGTCGATCGGAATCTATGTGCCGCGCGGGCTTGTCTCGACGCTCGTGATGTGCGCGGTGCCCGCGCAGGTCGCGGGCGTCGACCGGATCGCGATCGCGACACCGCCGGCGGGTGCCGGTCTCGTCGCGGCCGCAGCGGAGCTGCTCGGGCTCACCGAGGTCTGGGCGCTCGGTGGGCCGCAGGCGATCGCCGCATTTGCCTACGGGACGAAGTCGATCCAGCGCGTCGACAAGATCGTCGGGGCCGGCAACACGTATGTGAACGAGGCCAAGCTGCTCGTCTCGCGCGACACCGCGATCGATCTGCCCGCCGGCCCGTCCGAGGTCGTCGTGCTGGCGGGCGTGGGAGCAGACGCGCGCGTGATGCAGCTCGAGCTCGCTGCGCAGGCCGAGCACGGCGCCGACGCCGTCTGCCGAGTAGTGGAGGCCGACGGCGATCTCGAACGCGCGCTCGCGGAGGTGGAGGAGCTGGCGCCGGAGCACCTCGTGCTGCTCGGCGACGACGCGGAGGCGCTTGCGCCGCGGATCCGGAACGCCGGCGCCGTCTTCGTCGGCCACTGGTCGTCCGTCGCGGC
>JBBRYW010000146.1:0-8489 GCA_038237235.1 Gaiellales bacterium | reverse complement strand
CAGGCGGTCGTGAGCTCGAAACACGCTCGACATTCCGCCGCGGCCGATCAGCTGCTCGATGTCGTACCGATTCGCGATCACCTCCGCCACGAAGGTGAATTTACCGGCCGAAGTGCGAAGCGCCTGCGCGTCGCGCCTTGCACGGGGAGAAAAAGCTCTTGCTCGCGCGGTTTGCTCAGGCGCCGAGCGACGCTTCGAGCGCGTGCTCCCAGACGTCGAGCGCCTCGTCGAGCTCGCCGTCCGTGATCGTCAGCGGCGACAGCACGCGTATGCAGTTCGAGTAGATTCCGGCCTTCAGGAGCAGGAGACCGTTGCGCGCCGCTTCCTCGACGACCGCAGTCGCGAGCTCGGCGTCCGGCTCCTTCGTCTCGCGGTCGCGCACGAGCTCGATCGCGAGCATCGCGCCGAGCCCCCGAACATCTCCGATCGCGTCATGGCGGTCGCGCCAGGCCTCCATCCGGCTTCGCATCGTCTCCCCAAGCGCCGAGGCCCGCTCCACGAGGCCCTCTTCGGCGATGACGTCGAGCACGGCGAGTGCTGCTGCCTGAGCGACGGGATTGCCGACGTAGGTGCCGCCGATCGCGGAATCCGGCGGGGCGTCCATGATCTCGGCGCGGCCGATCACGCCAGACAGCGGCAATCCGGCTGCGATCGACTTTGCGACGGTGATCAGGTCGGGCTCGACGCCGTAGTGCTCGATCGCGAAGAACTTGCCGGTACGCCCGAAGCCGGTCTGCACCTCGTCGACGACGAGGACGATGCCATGTTCGTCGCAGATCCGGCGCACGCCCTGCATGAACTGTCGCGGCGAGACGACGAAGCCGCCCTCACCCTGCACGGGCTCGATCACGATCGCCGCGACGTTCTCGGCAGCCACCTGCGTGACGAGCGCCCGCTCGAGCGCCGCTAGCGCCGTGGCGGAGTCCGGCCCGCGGTAGTCGTTTGCGAACGGAACCCGGTAGATCTCCGGGGCGAAGGGGCCGAGGCCCGCCTTGTACGGATGCGTCTTCGAGGTGAGGCTGAGGGAGAGCAGCGTGCGTCCGTGGAAGCCGCCCTCGAAGGCGATCACGGCGGGGCGCTTCGTATACGCGCGCGCGAACTTGACCGCGTTCTCGACAGCCTCGGTGCCGGCGTTGAAGAAGGCGGCTTTCGCCTGGCCGCCGATTGGTGCAAGCTCGCAGATGCGCTCGGCGAGCGTTACATAGACCTCGTACGGCACGATCGTGAAGTCCGTGTGGCTGAACCGGCCGAGCTGCTCCTGAGCGGCTGCCACGACTCGCGGGTGCGAGTGACCGACGTTCAAACAGCCCACCCCGCCGGCGAAGTCGATGAACGTGTTGCCGTCGACATCGGTCAACGTGGCGCCGTTTCCATGGGCGATCACGACTGGCAGGCACACAGAGAGCGGATCCGCGACCGCGGCCTCCTTGCGCGCCAGGATCTCTCGGGAGCGCGGTCCGGGAACCTGCGTCCGCACCTCGATCGTGCGCATCATCGCCACGCCGCGGACGATACCTCAGCCTCCGGACTGCTGCATAGATGAATAGAGATGTTGCAGTAAGCTGGCTGAGCGGTCAGCGAGCGCCCGTGTCGGGCTCGTCCCGCCGGGTCCGTTCCCGCAGCTGCTCACCAGCCTCTTTTCGTTCCTCGATCGACTCGCCCTCCTGCGGCGCGCCGCCCGGACCGCTCATCGCCACGTCCTCCTCGACGACGAGGTCGCGCGGGTCGGCGTGTCGGTACTCGTCGGACTGCACACCGCCACGAGGATCGCCCTCGCGGTCGAGCGCGTGCGGCTCGCCCTCCTGCTTGCTCACGCGGGGCTCGTAGTTTTCGGGCATGCCATCCTGATAGCCGTAAGGCTACGCTCCAAAACACTGACGAAAGGGGGGAAGGAACGCATGCCGGCGAAGAGGGAGGATCTGCCCGGAACCATCAAGCGCTCGCCGAAGAAGGCGCAGCGAACGTTCGAGAAGACCCTGGACAGCGCGCTCGAGACGTACGACGGGGACGAGCAGGCGGCCCACCGGACGGCGTATTCCGCGCTGAAGCACTCGTACGAGAAGGTCGGCGACCACTGGGAGGAAAAGGGCGAGAAAGGCCCGTCGGACCCACGGTCGCTCTCGGGCGGGCCAAAGGCGAAGGGCGAGACGTTCGGTGGGGTCGACGTCTTCGGGAACACGAAGGAAGAGCTCTACAGGCGAGCCTGCGATCTGGGGATCGAGAGACGCTCGAAGATGACGAAGACCGAGCTCGCGCGCGCCATTGCCAGGAAGCAGTAGCGCCCACTCCCGTCCGCTTCGCCGGCGGGACCTCTCGACCAGTCCGCTCGAGCAGTTCGGAGTCTGGTTCGATGAAGCGCGAACGGCGGGTGTCCCGCTCGCCGAGGCGGTCGCGGTCGCGACGGCGACGAGCGACGGCCGCCCTTCCGCCCGCATGGTGCTCCTGAAGTCGTTCGACGAGAGCGGCTTCCGATTCCACACGAACCTCGACAGCCGGAAGGGCGTGGAGCTCGCCGACAATCCGCGGGCGGCACTCCTGTTTCACTGGCAGCCGCTCGGGCGGCAGGTGCGAGTGGAGGGAGCGGTCGAACGGGTTGCTGACGAGGAGTCGCTCGCCTACTTTCGCACCCGTTCCCGCGAGGCGCAGCTCTCGGCGTCCGCGTCACCGCAGAGTCTCGTCGTCTCCTCGCGCGGCGAGCTGGAGTCTCGCGTCGAGGCGCTTCGTCGCGAGTACGAGGGCAGCGACGTCCCGCTGCCGCCGAACTGGGGTGGCTTCGTCGTGCGACCCACGCTGTACGAGTTCTGGCAGCATCGCAACAACCGGCTCCACGATCGTTTCCGCTACCGGCCCACGAACGGCGGCTGGGTGATCGAGCGCCTGGCTCCGTAGAATCGCCCCGATGGTTCTCGCCGACCGCACGATCCGGCGCCTGCTCCAGGAGGGCGCGATCGAGATCGACCCCTACGACGACTCGCTCCTTCAGCCCTCGAGCGTCGACGTCCGCGTCGACCGCTTCTTCCGCGTCTTCCACAACGCCCGGTACCCGTACATCGACGTCCGTGAGCCACAGGAGGACCTGACGGAGCTGGTCGAGATCGAGGGTGAGATCCCCTTCATCCTGCACCCCGGGGAGTTCGTGCTCGGCTCGACGCTGGAGCGAATCCGGCTGCCCGACGACCATGTGGCCCGCTTGGAGGGCAAGAGCAGCCTCGGCCGCCTCGGCCTGCTCATCCACTCGACGGCCGGCTTCGTCGACCCCGGCTGGAACGGGCACGTCACGCTCGAGCTCTCGAACGTCGCCAACCTGCCCATTACGATCTACTACGCGATGAAGATCGGCCAACTCTCATTCGTGCAGCTGACCGAGCCGGCCGAGCGTCCGTACGGGACCGGTGACCTGGGATCGAAGTACCAGGGCCAGCGCGGCCCGACGCCCAGCCGCTACTGGCAGAACTTCCCTCAGGGAGGGCGATCGTGACAGTCCTCGTCACGGGCGGCACCGGCTTCGTCGGCTCGCACGTCGTCGAGGCGCTCCGAGCCGCGGGGCGTCCGGTGCGCGCCCTCGTCCGGAGCACGGGGCGAGGCGGGCACCTCGCGGCGCCAGAGGTCGAGCTCTCCCAGGGCGACATGACCGACGCGGACAGCCTGCGGCGAGCGGTCGAGGGCTGCGACTCGGTCGTACACCTGGTCGCGATCCGCCAGGGCGCACCCGCGCAGTTCGAGCGGATCATGACCCAGGGCACGCGAGATCTGCTGGCGGCGGCGAAGGAGGCCGGCGTCACACGCTTCGTCCACATGAGCGCCCTCGGCACGAGCGAGGCGACGCGGGACCTGGTCCCGTACTACCGCGCGAAGTGGGACACGGAGCAAGCGGTCGCCGGCTCGGGCATCGACCACGTCATCTTCCGGCCCAGCTTCGTCTTTGCCCGCGACGGCGGGATCCTGCCGACCTTCAGGCTACTCGCAAGGCTTGCACCGGTGACGCCGATCACAGGCCCGGGCACGCAGCGGATCCAGCCGATCTGGATCGACGATCTCGCCCAGTACTTCGTCAAAGGGCTCGACCTCGACGAGGCGCGCAACCGCACCTGGGAGCTCGGCGGCCCGGAGGCCGTCACCTGGAACGAGTTCTGGGAGCGCTTCAGGCAGGCGCTCGGGATCCGCCGGCGGCCGACGATCCACGTGCCGATGGCTCTGATGCGGGCGAACGCGCTCGTGACGGAGCGCCTGCCGGGGAACGTCCCGCTTACGCGCGACCTGCTGAAGATGCTGGAGGGACCCGACAACGTCGTCTCGGCAGGCGGCGCGCCGGAGGCCTTCGGCATCTCCCCGGTGCCGCTCGACGAGCAGCTGCGCCGGGCCGCCTGACCGAGCTTCAAGCTGCGGCATACTTGAGGCCGATGACACGAGCGCAAGCGTGGCTGGTCGGGGCGCTGATCGCGCTGTGCTCGATCGTCGCCCTCGCCGTCGCGCGGCTTCCGAGCTCGTCGTCGGCGCAGTCGCTGCCTGCCGGCTCGGCCGAGCCGCAACCCTTGCGCGGCGTCACGCTCCGCGGCGAGACGGGTCTGCGTCTGTTGGTTGCGGACCAACCGCCCTTCGTTCTCGACCTCGACAGCGCGAGCGTGACGCCGCTTGCGGGGTTCGGCTCGATGACGCCGGGACGGCCTAACGTCATCTTTCCCGTCGCGGGACGCGTGGGCATCGTCGTCTCGGGAGCCAGCGACCACACGCTGTATGCCGTTCGCGGTCGCCCCCTGAGCGTCACCCCGCTCGGAAGTGGAACCACGGCGACAGCGACGAGCGACGGACAGGCCGTCTGGGTGCAGCAACGGCTTGGCGACAGCGTGCGCTCGCCGTGCACCCTGCGAGAGGTCGGGCTCGACGGCGGGCTGCTTCGCGCGCCGCGGTCGTTCCCCTGTCCGTCCTATGCGCGGGGTGGCGCGCTCGGGCTCGTGGTGGGCCGGGGCCGCCGGGTCGTCGATCCGGCGAGCGGCCGCACGGTCTTTACGACGCAGGGCCGCATCCTCGCGAGCGCGGGCAGTAAGGTGGTAGTGGTCGGGCCCGGCGAGCAGCAGCTCACGCTGCGTGACCCCGCGACGAAGGCGAAGCGAAGGCTGCGCTGGCCGAGCAGCGTGTGGCGCCTCGACGACCCCGCCGTCGACCCGAGCGGGCGGTTCGTCGCGCTTGCATGGGCAAATCTGAGCTGGCACGGGGGAGGGCAGCAGGTGCTCGACCTCTGGCTGCTCGACACGAAGACGGCGAGGCTCTCCCACGTCCCCGGCATGCCCGCCTTCGTGAGACTCAAGCGGACGAACATGGCCTGGACCGACGACGGCCGGCTGGTCTTGCTCGTCCGCACGGGCAACGGCAACGAGGTCGTTGCGGTCTGGCGGCCAGGCCAGGCGCATCTTGCGCTCAAGTTCGTCCAGCTCCCCGATCGCAGCAACAACGGCAGCGACTCGATCGCTCTCCTGCGCTGAGTCCACGGGGCATCGCTCAGCCGGCTGCCGGGCCCTCGAGCAGCTCCTGCTCTTTCTCCTCCTCCTCTGACAGGTCGCCGATGTAGTGCTGGACGCGTTCCGGATCGAGCCGAACGGACAGCGCGAACGCGTAGATCGCCAGGCTGAAGGCGGCGACGATGAGGATGTCCCACCAGAAGGGAATCGTGCCGCGCCCGTCGTACTGGCCGAGATAGGAGAGCAACGCCATTCCGGCGATGTAGGGCCAGAGCCATGACGCGGCTCGGAAGTCGAGCTCGGGCTTGCGCTCGTCGTCCCCGGCCAGCTGGTAGCCGCCGAAGACGATGAAGCCGATCCCGACGGCGGTGAAGAGCTTCCAGTCGACGGTCCAACCGGACCAGTAGACGATCAGGTTCGCGACGACGAACCCTGCCGGAGCCAACACCTCGCCGGCCGGCAGCTTGAACGGCCGCTCGCGGTCGGGATCCTGCCGCCGCAAGGCTCCGAGGGCGAGTGGCGCCATCGCGTAGGCGAGCACAGTCGCCGAGGTGATGAAGCCGACCAGCGTCTGCCAGCCCGGAAACGGCAGGAAGACGATCATCCCGACGATGAAGCTGAAGACAATGCTGTAGAGCGGTACGCCCCGGGCGGACAGCCAGGAGAAGATCCCCGGCACGTAGCCGTTGCGGCCCAGCGCATAGGATAGGCGTGCGCTCGTGCCGGTGTAGAGGAGCCCCGTCCCCCCCGGCGACACGGCGGCGTCGATGTAGAGCAGGATCGCGAGCCACGCGAGCCCGACGGCGGAGGCCAGACCGGCGAAGGGACCAACCAGGCCGTTGAAGGCCAGCTTCGACCAGCCGTGCGAGAGGTTACTCGGCTCTAGCGCGGCCAGGAACGCGATCTGGAGCAGGACGTACATCACGATCCCGATCAGCATCGCCCCGATCACCGCGAGCGGAATGTTGCGGCGCGGGTTCGAGCTCTCCCCGCCGAGCTGGATCGCCTGCTCGAAGCCGAGGTAGGCGAAGATGACCCCGCCCGTCGAGATGGCTGAGAAGATGCCGTGGAAGCCGTACGGGTTGAATCCCCCCGCGGCGTGGAAGTTGCCGCCGTGGAAGGTGGTGAGCATGAGCGCGAAGATCGCGAGGAAGGGGATGGCGACCTTCCAGAGCATGATGATGTTGTTGCTCTGGGCGAGCTTGCGGACGCCGAGGATGTTCACGATCGTGAAGAGGAGCATCAGCATCGCGGCGATTGCGTAGCCCTGGATCGTCAGCACTGTCTCGCCGCCGGACGTCGTCGTCAGCCAACTCAGGTAGTGCGTGAAGTATTGGAGCGCCGCCTCGACCTCGATCGGCGCCGTCGTGACCGCGCCGAGCCAGGCGATCCAGCCAATTGCGAAGCCGATCACGCTGCCGTAGGAGAAGTGTGGGAAGCGCGCGGAGCCTCCTGACACGGGATACGCGCCCCCGAGCTCGGCGTGGATCAGCGCGAGCAGAAGCACGAAGACGCCGCCGAGCCCCCAGGAGACGAGCGCGGCGGGTCCGGCTTCCTGAGCGGCATACAGAGCGCCGAAGAGCCACCCAGAACCGATGATCGAGCCAAGGGACGCAAACAGGAGTCCGAGGAAACCGACCTCCCTGCGCAAGCGGCCACTGGGCGCTCGGGCGATACCGCGGTTGCGTACGGCGACAGCCACGTCGTCTCCTTTCTCCGAGAATGGCTACGCCTACCCGCTGCCAGGCTCGTTCAATCGTTCGTGGACGCCCAAGCTCCGGACCATAGAAAAGGGGCCGCTCGAGAGCGGCCCCCTATCTTCGGTCTCCAGCGTTGTAGTGGCAGAGGCGCTTCCAGCCCGGCGGTCACCTGCCGGGCGGCGCGAGGCGCGAGTCCCCTACGCTGGCTAGACGATTCCCCGTGGGTCTCGGGGACACGCCTCTACCCGCTGGTACCTCCACTGCCCGTACTTGAAGATTTCACTTGCCGGACCACCTCCTTTCCGTGGTAGGCCAATCATACGCATGGCGCGGACGTCGCTGCGGTAGGGCCTGCAAAGGCTAGGAGATGTCGACCTTGACCATGCCGTCGTCGACGCGCACGGGGAACGTCTCGACGGGTAGGTAGGCGGGTAGCGTCAACGCTCTGCCGGTGCGAATGTCGAAGTTTGCGCCGTGGCGTGGGCAGATGGCGATCCCGGTCTCCGGATCGAAGTCGCCCTCAGCCAGTGGCCCGTCGTCGTGGGAGCACCGGTCTTCGAGCGCATAGAGCTCGCCGCCGAGGTTGTAGACGCCGACCGAGATGTCGCCCGCGATCACGATCTTGACCGAGCCTGGCGGCAGCTCGTCGAGCGGGCAGACGTTCAGCTCGGCCAACCGCTAGCTCAGGTCGAGCTCGTCGAAGCCGGCCCACTCCTCGGGCAGCGGGGTGCCCTTCGAGCGGTGGAGCGCCACCTTCAGCACACCGAGCCCCAGGAGGGCGCACTTGAGCCGAACCGGTGTGAGCGGGATTCCGATCTCCTCGAGCAGCTCGTCTCTCGGCATGGTGGCGACCTCGGCGGCCTTCCGGCCCTTCACCATCTCCATCAGCATCGAGGTTGCCGCCTGGCTGATGGCGCAGCCTCGGCCCTCGAACATGACGTCGCGAATCGTCTCCCCGTCCTCGTCGAACGCGACCGAGATCACGACCTCGTCCCCGCAGAGGGGGTTCTGGCCTTCCGCCCTCGCATCGGCCCCCTCGAGCACACCGTGGCCACGGGGGTTCTTGTAGTGATCGAGGATCACCTCGCGATACATCTGGTCGAAGCTCACTGGGCCAGGCTAGCTATAGCCACGCTAGGCGAAGATGAGCTGTGTCTTGCGAATCCCCTCGGCGAGACGATCGATCTCCTCCGGAACCGTGTACAGGTAGAAGCTCGCGCGGTTCGTGGCCGCCACGCCCAGCTTCGCCATCAGCGGCTGGCAGCAGTGGTGTCCGGCGCGGATCGCAACTCCGTCGAGGTCGAGCACCTGGGCAACGTCGTGGGGGTGAATT
>JBBRYW010000145.1:0-8512 GCA_038237235.1 Gaiellales bacterium | reverse complement strand
GTCCAGCCGGGCTAAACCTCGCCCTCCCAGTAGTCGACCGCGCTGTCGCGGCGCACGAGGACGTTGTCGCGCCGATCCCCCGGCCAGACGCCGATCTTGTCGCTGTCCGGGTAGACGCCGACTGATGGCTCGTGCTGGGTCGAGAGCATCAGCACGCGGACGGGCGCGTCCGTCCGGTTCGTCAACTTGTGCGCCCCCTCAGGCCCGGCCGAGAAGCAAACGACGTCTCCGCGCTCCAGCTCCTGCTCACCCTCGGGGTGGCGCATGGTGAGCCGGCCCTCGAGCACGAGCAGCCATTCCTCGTTGCCGTACTCGTAGTGGTACGGGCAGTTGCTCTGTCCCGGAGGCAGCTCGTAGATCGTCGCGCCGAGTAATGCGCCTCCGATCAGCGGCGCGAGGCGCGCGTACCCAGCGTCGTAACCCTCCGGGTCGTCGGCGTCGTGCGTGAGCCCCGCTTCGAATAGGTTGACCCGCTGCACACGCCGATTATCCACGAAGCCGGGCGAGCTCCTCGCGAACTCGCACGACCGCCTCTTCGACGCGCGCGCGGTTCGCCGGATCGTTGAGCCAGCTACTCGCGCCCGATGGATGCGGTAGCGGAACGGCGACCGCCTTGCCGAGAGAGAAGCGCCTGCCGACCGCCTCGCTGATCGAGCGTGCGCCAAGCAGGTGACGCACTGCCATGCCCCCGACCGGGACGATGAGCTGTGGTCGGAGCAAGCGGAGCTCCCAGTCGCGCCAGAACGAGCAGAGCTGCTGCTCCTGCGGCGTCGGCGTGCGGTCGCCGCGCCCGGCGGGCGCCTTGCCCGGGTAGCAGCGCGTCACCGAGGCGCAGTAGAAGGTGGCGTAGAACTCGTCCTCCTCCATCCCGAGCGGCGCAGCGTGCCGCCGGCGCGGCCGCGCCACGGCCGCCGCTCGCCGCCCTCCACGATGCCCGGCGCCTGACCGAGGATGTACGCACACTGGGCGGTAAAGCCGGAGACGACGGGCAGGGACTCGAGCGGATAGCCGGCGTCGGCGCACGCACGGCAGACACGGTTGTCGCGCTGCAGGGAGGCGAGCGAGCGGTACGAGGCGCGCCGGCGCGTCACGCTCGCACGGCGACGAACCACCGGCCGTCGAGCAGCACCTCGCCGCCGCCGAGCTCGGCGGCGAGCTCGTCCCCGGTGAAGTAGCGTTTGAGAACGGTCCAGCGAGAGCCGTCCCTGAGGACGCGCTCCTGGATCTGCTCCGGCTCGACTCCCTCACGCCTGGCGGAGTCGACGACGACGAGCTCGGGCGCGACGCGCCGCGCCTCGGCGAGAAACCGCGCCCGCTCCTCGGCGTTCAGATGGTCGTAGAAGTGCGCGGTGAAGACTCGCTCGAACGAGGAGTCGCCGAACGGAAGCGCGAGTGCGTCACCGCGGACGAAGCGGGCCTCGGGCGCCCGCCCGCGGGCGAGCTCGAGCATCCGCTCGCTGTGATCGAGGCCGATTACGTCTCCGGGAAGCAGCCGGGTGAGGAAGCCTGTCCCACAGGCGACGTCGAGCGACCTGGCGGGGGGCAGCTCTTCGAGCAGCCGGGAGAGATCGTCGACTTCCTCGCGCCAGCCCGGCCGCACGCGCCCGGCATGGAGGCCGGCGCCCAGCCACCAGTCGTCGTACTCCGGGGCACGCCGATCGTAGTAGGCCTTCATGCGTCCTAGACTACGTCGGGTGCGGCTGCCGCTCGAGTCCGTGCCCAACTTCTCGGAGGGGCGTGACCGGGCGACGATCGACGCGCTCGCGGACGCCATGGCCGCGCACGCGGAGCTGCTCGACGTCCATGCCGACGCGGACCACCACCGCTCCGTCTTCACGCTCGTCGGAGGCGAGGACGCGCTGGTGGCCGCGTTGCTCGCAGGCATTGCTTGCGCGCGCGACCGGATCGATCTGCGCCGCCATGACGGAGCGCACCCCCGGATCGGCGCCGCCGACGTCGTCCCGCTGGTGCCCATCCGGCCCGAGGAAATGGATCGGGCACGAGCGGCAGCCACCGAGCTCGCCCGCCGGGCCGGCTCCGAGCTCGGACTTCCGGTCTTTCTCTACGGCGCGCCCGGGCGGGGTCCCGCGTACTTCCGTAGCGGCGGCCCGGCCGAGCTCGCGCGCCGCATCGAGAGCGGAGAGCTCGCGCCTGACTTCGGGCCTGGCCGGCTGCATCCGAGCGCCGGCGGTGTCCTGATCGGCGCTCGTCAGCCTCTGATCGCCTTCAACGTGAACCTGCGTGGCGTCGGCGTCGGGGTCGCCCGCGACGTCGCGGCCGTCGTGCGCGAGTCGGGCGGCGGCTTCACGGGCCTGCGGGCGCTCGGCCTCGACCTGCCGGGCGCCGGCCTGGTGCAGGTGAGCATGAACGTCGAGGATTACGAGGCCTCGGCGCTGCACGAGATCGTCGCTCGCGTGAGGGCCGAGGCCGAGAGCCGAGGCGCGGAGGTCGTTGGCTCGGAGCTCGTCGGTCTGATGCCCGCCGGCGCAGCGGTGGCGGCGGCCGGCGCGGCCCTCGAGATCGACGGCTTCGACGCCTCGCGCGTGCTCGAGCTTCGGCTGCTCAGCTGACCCGGCGGGCGTAGGCGCCGGGGAAGCGCCCTTCCAGGCGCGCTGCTAGCTGACGGGTCACGGTCTCCGATCGGAACGGCCCGGCTGCGGCGACGTAGTAGCCGGGGCGCAGACCCGGCAGGTCGGACGAGCGAAAGACGCGGGCGTGCGCCTTCCGGGCAAGTGTCCGCAGCCCGGTCGGCCCGTCGGACAGAGGTACGCTTTGCAACACGACGAGCCAGCCGCGGAGGCTTCCGCGGATCGTCCGGTGCACGTGAGGTGCTGTGCGTGAGCCGCTCAGGGGCTGCACCGAGAACCAGGTGGAGGGCAGGTCGAGCTTCCGCTGGAAATCGCGCCCGCCGATCCGGCTGATCCCGCCCAGCCAGCGAAGGACGACCGTGGCGACGCGATCCGACGCGTTTCGCGTCAGGCCGACCGAGATCGGCTTTGGCACGTGGAGGAGCGAGCCGAGGCGTGCTCGGGAGAAGCGGAACGGCCCCCAGCGATGGCGCGGCGAGAGCGAGTCGTAGGGGTCGCTGACCGAGACGAGGTAGGGGACCGGGGAGACGCCGGGCAGCGCGTCGGCAAGGGCCTGCGTCCGGCCGCCGGATGTCGACGAGTAGTACGCGCGCGCAACCTGTCCTCGCCAGAGCAGTACCTGCCCGGACGTCTCGGCAACCGCTCGCACAGTCGACGCGTACTCGGCACGGATTCCGCCGTAGACCTGGTCGCGCGTGTCGGCGAAAAGGTCGAACGCCTGCCCTGAATGGAGCGTCGAGAGGGCGTACGAGCGCGCGGCGACCGCCTGTGCCGCAAGCGCGGCCGGCGCCCAGCGATGCGGCATCTCCCAGCCGACGACCCCGCGGAGGTACAGCTCGAGGTTGAGGGTGTCGACGACCGACAGCGCGCGCCCGGCCCGCAGCACGGTCAGCGACCCGCGATAGCCGCGGTCGTCGACCCGGAGCGGGCCGGCGCCCGGCTCGATCGTCAGCGGCAGGCGCAGTGCGACCGTGCGTCCCCCCAGGCGGAGGTGCGGCCCCGGCGTCAGGAGGATCCTCCTCCCGGGCAGTGTCCACGATCGGCCGGCCGCGTCGCGAACCCGGTACGGCCGACGTGAGGCGATCCCGACCCGGCTTCTCCCCTGGACGATCAGCACGCGGATCGTCCGGTCGGGGACTCTACGGAGAGTGGTTCCGGGGTAGTAGTGCGCGAGGATCCGGGCATGTGACCAGCCGCGCAGCGCGAAGCCCTCGGCGCCGAACTGGCCCATACCGATCCCGTGGCCCCAGCCGCGCCCCTTGACGACCAGGAATGCCCCACGCGCGGCGGGTTGGCAGGCGAGTCCGCCCAGGATGGTCGCGAGCAGGACGATGCGGAGGCGCACGGCGGCCGCTCAGGGTAGCGAGCGCGCGGCGAGAATCGCGCCGGCCAGGCCGACGAGCGCGATCGCGAGGGCCGCCGCCGCGAAGACGGTGTGGGGCGCGACGATCGCGAAGAGGGGCGCGACCAGCAGGAGCCCGGTGGCGTGGGCGCCTGTGCGGAGGAGCGAGATGAGCCCCGTCACGCGCCCGAGGAGGGCATCGGGAAGCGCTTCCTGGGCCGCGGCGGTGACGAGGATGATCGCAAGGCTCTGTGCGAGCCCGGCCACGGCCGCACCGGCGAGCGCGGGCAACAGGGAGCCGGCGGTAGCGAGCAGCGCGTAGGCCGGCGCGTAGAGCGTCCAGGCGAGGAGGGAGGCGAGCGCCTTCCGGCGAATCGGACGTCGGCCGAGGAACAGACCCGAGGCAGTGGCGCCGACGGCGTAGGAGGCGGCGAGGAGCGAGAAGCTTCCCGCCCCGCCGTGAAGGGCGTCTCGCACGAGCGTCGGCACGCCGACAATCCAGGTCCCCGACGAGATCGTGACCGCCACCGCGACAGCGGCCACTGCGGCGGCGAGCATCGGTCGCGGCCGGAGCGCGGAGAAGCCCTCGCGAATACGCGGACGCGCGGTCGTCTCTGCCCGCCGCGGTTGTGCGCGCACGCGGCCGATGAGAAGCGCGGACAGGACGAACGAGGCGGCGTTGACAGCGAAGAAGACCGAGATCGGGAGGAACGCGAGCAGGGCGGCGGCGAGCGCCCAACCGCCGACCGAGACGATCGCGTTCGTCGCCTGCACGAGGCCGTTCGCCGCCTGGACGTTCCGCCGCTCGACGAGCCCTGGCAAAAGCGCCCCGTAGGCGGGCTCGAAATAGCTCGTGGCAGCCGTCAGGAAGAAGGCGGCCGCTACGAGGCCCCACAACGGGAGGTGTCCGGTGAGTCCGCCCAGGGCGACAGGAACGAGCGTCGCGGCGCGAACGACATCGGCCACGATCATCGTCCGCCTCCGATCGAGCCGGTCGGCGATCAGGCCCCCGTGAAAGCCGAAGACGAGCGCCGGTACGCTGTCCCCCAGGCGAACGGCGATGACGCCGAGCGGGCCACCCGCGACGAGGGCGACCCACATCAGTGCGATGTACTGGAAAGCGTCGCCCAGCTCGCTCACGAGCGCCGCGAGGTACACGTGGCGGAAGTCACGGCGTCCGAGCAGCGCGAGGGCGCGCTCCTGCGGCGGCACAAGGCCCGCAGCCACGGGGTCGAGCTCGCCCGGACTGAGATTGTCGATCACGGGGCGAGTTTGCCCGGCCGGCCGGGCGGGCCGTCTACACTGGCCGCCGATGGCGCAGCGGACGGCCGTCTCGGTCAGCGGAGAGGATCTCTGCGTCGACGACGTCTGGGCCGTCGCTGTGGATGGCGGCGCGGCCACGCTCTCCGCTGGCGCGCGCGACCGCATGGGGGTTGCGCGGGAGCTCGTCGACCGGACGCGCTACGGCGCGCGCGAGCACACCTACGGCGTCAACACGGGCGTTGGCCGGTTCGTCTCCCGAGCGATTCCCGAGGAGCTGACGGACGAGCTGCAGCTCCGGCTGCTGCGAAGCCATGCGGCGGGGGTGGGGGAGCCCTATCCGGACGAGATCGTTCGCGCCGCGATGCTGATGCGAGTCAACACGCTCGCGAAGGGCTGCTCCGGCGCGCGCGCCGAGACGGTCGAGCTGCTCCTGGAGTGTCTCAACCGCGGCGTGCTGCCCCGCGTGCCGGCCCGCGGCTCGGTCGGCGCGAGCGGAGATCTCGCCCCCCTCGCGCATCTTGCGCTGCCGCTGGTCGGCGAGGGGGAGGCGTGGGTGGAGGGGCGGCTTCTGCCGGGACGGGAAGCGCTCGCCGCGGTCGGGCTCGAGCCCACCCGCCTGATCGCCAAGGAAGGGCTGTCGCTCGTGAACGGGACGCAGTTCATGGCGGCTTTCGCCGCGCTGGGCCTCGTGCGGGCGCAGCGGCTCGCCAAGGCGGCCGATCTCGCGTGCGCCGTGTCGCTCGAGGCGCTGCAGGGCTCGCGGACGAGCTTCATTCCCCAGATCCACGAGTTGCGGCCGCTCCGGGGCCAACTGGCCTCGGCGGCCAACGTGCTTCGTCTGCTCGCAGAGTCCGCCGTGATCGAGTCGCACCGCTGGTGCGATCAAGTGCAGGACGCCTACTCGCTTCGCTGCGCCCCGCAAGTGCACGGCGCCGCTCGCGATCTCCTCGACTACGTCGCGTACACCGTCGGCGTCGAGCTGAACGCCGCGACGGATAATCCGCTCGTGCTGGTCGACGACGGGATGCTCGTCTCGAACGGGAACTTCCATGGCCAGCCTCTTGCGTTTGCCCTCGACGCCCTCGCGATGGCCGTATCGGAGCTCTCGAACATCTCCGAGCGGAGGGTCGAGCGCCTCGTCAACCCGAGTCTCTCGGGCGGGCTGCCGGCGTTTCTGACCAGCGACGGCGGGCTGAACTCGGGCTTCATGATCCCGCAGTACGTCGCGGCCTCGCTCGTCAGCGAGAACAAGGTCCTGTGCCACCCCGCGAGCGTCGACTCGATTCCCACCAGTGCGGGGCAGGAGGATCACGTGTCGATGGGAAACGCGGCCGGGCTGAAGGCGTGGCAGGTACTCGCGAACGCTGAGCGGGTGCTCGCGATCGAGCTGCTCGCGGGTGCGCAGGCGGTCGAGTTCCTGGCGCCCCTCGAGCCCGGGGTCGGGGTTCGGACGACGCGCGAGGCGGTTCGCGCCCTCTCGGCCCGCCTTCACGACGACCGGTCGCTCGCGCCCGACATCGAAGCAGTCGCGGCTGCGCTTCGGGACGGCTCGCTTGTCGCGGAGGTCGAGGCCGACGTGGGAGAGCTCGAGTGAGTCGACGTTCGCGCAGGCGTCCGCTCGATGCCGGGCTGCCGGTTCCGAAGCGTCCCTATCGGGACAGCGTGATCGTCTACGGCGTGTTTGCGGTGATCATCGTGGTGGTCGCGTACGCCACGGGAGGCAATCTCCTCCGCGGGCTCGTGTTCGCTACGGGCTTTTTCCTACTGGCGACAGGCTGGAACTGGTGGAAGTTTCGCTCGAAACTCGAGGAGGAGCGTCGCCGACGGTGACCGCGCTGGCGGACGCAAACATCGAGACGGTCGTCGAGCGGCTGTGCGGCGATCTTTCCCGCATCCGCGCGCCCCGCGGAACGACGTTGAACGCGCGCTCCTGGTCGACGGAGGCGCCGCTGCGGATGCTGTTGAACAATCTGGACGCTGAGGTGGCCGAACGCCCCGAGGAGCTCGTCGTCTACGGCGGGTCCGGCAAGGCGGCGCGGAGCCACGAGGCGCTCCGCGCGCTGGTTCGCTCGCTGTTGAGGCTTGGCGATGACGAGACCCTGCTCGTCCAGAGCGGGAAGCCCGTCGGCATCTTCCGCACCCACTCCGGCGCGCCGAGGGTGCTGATCGCGAACTCGCTGCTGGTTCCTCGCTGGGCAACGGCGGAGGAATTCCGCAGGCTCGAGGCCCTCGGGTTGACGATGTTCGGTCAGATGACGGCCGGAAGCTGGATCTACATCGGGACGCAGGGGATCCTGCAGGGGACGTACCAGACGTTTGCCGCAGCCGGCGAGAAGCATTTCGGCTCGGCGGATCTGAGCGGGCGCACGATCCTGACAGCCGGTCTCGGTGGCATGGGCGGCGCGCAGCCGCTCGCAGCGACGATGGCGGGCGGAGCGATTCTCTGCATCGAGGTCGACCCGGCTCGAATCGACCGAAGGCTTCGAGCGCGTTACCTCGACGAGGCGACCGAGTCCCTCGACGATGCGCTCGCACGCGTTCGCGATGCCGCGAGCGCAGGTCGCCCGCTCTCGATCGGCCTGCTGGGCAATGCCGCCGACATCGTCCCCGAGCTCGCACGCCGCCGCGAGCACTTCGATCTCGTGACCGATCAGACGGCGGCCCACGATCCGCTCAACGGCTACATACCGGCCGGGTTGTCGGTCGAGGAGGCTGTTCTGCTACGCGGGGCCGATCCTGAGGAGTACCTCAGGCGCGCCCGGGAGTCGATTGTCCACCACGTGGAGGCCATGCTCGAGTACGTCCGGGCGGGGAGCTATGTTTTCGACTATGGCAACAATCTAAGAGGGGAGGCGCGCGAGGCAGGAGTCGAGGAAGCGTTCTCATACCCGGGATTCGTCCCGGCCTATATCCGGCCGCTCTTCTGTCGCGGCGTCGGACCGTTCCGCTGGGCCGCCCTGTCGGGGGAGGCGGCTGACATTGCTGTCATCGACGAGGCGCTTCGAGCGCTGTTCGCCGAGGATGCATCGCTCCAGCGGTGGCTCGAGCTGGCGCCGGGGCGGGTCGCGTTCCAGGGGCTGCCCGCCAGGATTTGCTGGCTCGGGCTCGGCGCGCGCGCCCAGGCAGGGCTTGCGATCAAC
This sequence comes from Gaiellales bacterium, assembly GCA_038237235.1. Classification (GTDB taxonomy): domain Bacteria; phylum Actinomycetota; class Thermoleophilia; order Gaiellales; family Gaiellaceae; genus JBBRYW01. The sequence continues at coordinate 179 of JBBRYW010000145.1, read as the reverse complement.
GACCTCGTTCGCTCGGGGCGCGTGGCGGCACCGGTCGCCATCGGGCGCGATCATCTCGACTCGGGCTCGGTTGCCTCGCCGTACCGCGAGACGGAGGCGATGCGCGACGGGTCGGACGCGATCGCCGACTGGCCGATTCTGAACGCGCTCCTGAACACGGCGGCCGGCGCCACTTGGGT
>JBBRYW010000144.1:0-8515 GCA_038237235.1 Gaiellales bacterium | reverse complement strand
GGGAGGCGGATTTTCGCGCGCTCGAGGAGCGTGTGGCCGACGAGATACTCCATTCGCCCGAGCCGGCAGTGATCGCGCTCGGCGGGGGTGCCCCGGCTTCTCGGACGACGCGGCGCCATCTCGTCGACCGGGCGGTGACCGCGCTCGTCGACGTCGACGTCGACGAGGCCTGGGAGCGCGTTCGCGGCTCCGAGCGCCCTCTGGCGCTGGACGAGGCGAGCTTTCGCGCTCTCTACGAGCAGCGTCGGGCGCTCTACGACGACGTCGAGGAGTGGGTCGCGCGAGACGTCGAGGACATCGTGCTGGCGGCAGGCGGTGTGCACGTTCGGACGGCCGCGCTCGAGAAGGAGCTCGGAGAGATCCTCCTGGCCGAGGGTGCCGCGCTGGTCTTCGACGAGAATGTCGCCGCGCTCCACGGGCCGGCGGCCGGCGCGGCACTCGGCGAGCGGCTCGTCTCCACACATCGACTTCCACCCGGCGAGGAGGCGAAGACCGTGGCGACGCTCGAGCGGCTCCTGCGCGATCTACGCATCGGCCGAATGGGGACGATCGTCGCCCTCGGCGGGGGGTGCACGACAGACGTGGCCGGCTTCGCCGCGTCGGTGTACCTCCGAGGGGTCGACTGGATCGCGGTTCCGACAACGCTCGTCGGACAGGTCGACGCTGCGATTGGCGGCAAGACCGCGGTCAACCTGCCGGAGGGAAAGAATCTCGTTGGCGCCTTCCACTGGCCGGCCCGCACGGTGATCGACCAGGCAGTCCTTGCGACGCTGCCTGAGGCGGAGCGGCGCGCGGGTATGGCGGAGGTCGTCAAGACGGGCCTCCTCGCCGGCGAGGCGCTCTGGGATCTGCCGGATGCCGAGCTCGTCCGCCGCTGCGCCGCCTACAAGACGGCCGTCTGCCTGCGCGACCCGTGCGAGACCGGGGAGCGTGCGATTCTGAACCTCGGTCACACCTTCGCTCATGCGCTCGAGGCAGGCTCCGACCACGCTGTCCCGCACGGTGAAGCGGTGGCGCTGGGTTTGCTGGCCGCGCTCCGGCTCTCGGGTCTGGGCGAGCAGGAGCGGCTCGTCCAGGAGCTACTCGAGCCGCGACCCGTGCGGGCAGACCGGGAACGCGCGTGGCTCGCGCTTCAACGCGACAAGAAGGCTGCCGGCGGAACGCCCCGACTCGTGCTGCTCGAGGCGTTCGGCAAGCCGCGAATCGGCGTCGAGCTTCCGGCCCACACGGTCCGGCGCGAGCTCGACCGGCTGATCGAGGGCTAGAGTCGGGCGGTGCGCATCGACGTGCTGAACGGCGTCAACCTCGACGTGCTCGGCCGGCGCGATCCGGCGCTCTACGGCGGGCTCTCGCTCGACGAGCTCGAGGGGCGGATCGTCCGCTGGGCTACGCAGCTCGGCGCCGTCGTCCGCTGCCGCCAGACCAACCATGAGGGCGAGTACGTGGGGTGGTGCCACGAAGCGGCCGACGCAGCCGACGGAATCGTCGTGAATCCAGGCGCCTGGTCGCATTACAGCTATGCGATCCGCGACGCGCTCGAGCTCGTGCGCGGGCCGATTGTCGAGGTGCACCTGTCGAACGTCGACGAACGAGAGGAGTGGCGGCGCCACTCGGTGATCGCGGAGCTCGCCGCCCACCGGATCGTCGGCAAGGGGCCCGACGGGTACCGTGAGGCGCTCGAGTTCCTGCTGGAGGCGCCATGAACGACCGCATCGAACGTCTTGCCGCAGGCCTCGCCGAGCCGCTGCTCGTCACGACCCCGGCGAACGTCCGCTACCTGACCGGATTCGAGAGCTCGAACGCCGCGGCCCTCGTCGAGCCGGACCGCGTCCGGCTCTTCGCCGATTTTCGCTACGCCTCGTCCGGTCGCGCGGTGCAGGACGTCGAGTTCGTCGAGACCGATCGCGCGATCGCCCATGACCTCGCCGCCAGGCTCTCCGGGAGAATCGCGTTCGAGGCGAGAGACCTCACGTACGCGAGCTGGGAGACGCTGACCGCCGGCGGGCTCGAGTTGGTCCCGACGCGTGGCCTCGTGGAGGCGCTCCGGGCCGTGAAGGACGAGCGGGAGCTCGAGGCGATCCGGCAGGCCGCTGCGATCGCGAACGACGTCTTCGCACGCATCGCGGGAGAGCGCTTCCTTCGTCGGACCGAGCGCGAGCTTGCCTGGCAGATCGAGCAGCTCTTCCACGAGCTCGGGGCCGAAGGGCTCTCGTTTCCCGCGATCGTCGCGGCGGGGCCGAACGGCGCGCTGCCGCACGCGCACCCGGGTGCTCGGAAGATTCAGCCTGGCGACGCCGTGGTGGTCGACGCGGGCTGCATCGTCGACGGCTACTGCTCGGACTGCACGAGGACGTTCGCCGCGGGAGCGCTTTCCGACGAGCTGAAGAACGCATATGCCGTCTGCCTCCAGGCGCAGGAGATCGGTCTCGCCGAGCTCGCTCCGGGACGATCGGGCCGCGACGTCGACGCCGCGGCGCGCGACCATATCGCTGGTGCAGGCCTCGGCGAGGCGTTCGGCCATGGGCTCGGGCACGGCGTCGGGCTCGTGGTGCACGAGGATCCTCGGCTCTCGCAGGTCTCGGAGGACGTCCTCGCTGCGGGGAACGTCGTCACGGTCGAGCCCGGCATCTACCTGGAGGACTGCGGCGGGATCCGCATCGAGGACCTCGTCGTCGTCGGCGCGGACGGCACTGAAGTCCTGACCTCGTTCACCAAGGATCTCGTCACCGTCGATTGACCTGGGCCTACACTGCGGCTCGTGGCCGAGACCGTGAGCACCAACCAGTTCAAGAACGGCATGCACGTCGAGTGGGAGGGAGGCGTCTGGCGCATCGTCGAGTTCCAGCACGTCAAGCCGGGCAAGGGCGGGGCGTTCGTGCGGACGAAGCTCAAGTCGCTCGACAGCGGCGCGATGGTCGATCGAACCTTTCGCGCCGGCGAGAAGTTTCCGCGCGTCCATACCGAGGTGAAAGACGTGCAGTACCTCTACGACGCAGGCGACGAGGTCGTCTTCATGGATCAGACGAGCTACGACCAGATCTCGCTTCCGCGCGACTCGGTCAGCGACGCTCTCGACTTCATGCAGCCGTCGGCGAGCGTGCAGATCCTGACCGTGGACGGGAGCCCGACCGGCGTGCAGCTGCCCGCCTCCGTCGAGCTGACGGTGACCGAGACCGAGCCGGGCGTCAAAGGTGACACCGTCTCGAACGTGACGAAGCCGGCGACGCTCGAGACGGGCGCGGTCGTCCAGGTTCCGCTCTTCGTCAACCAGGGCGAGCGGATCAAGGTCGACACGCGGGAGCGGCGCTACATCTCGCGGGCGTAGGCCACCCGCCGGCGCGCCTCTCTGAGCCCGTTGTCCGAGGGCACGCGCCGGGCGACTACGACCGTCCAGGCGCCGAGAAACAGCGCGAGGCACGGTGTTATCTTCTGGAGCAGCTCGCCGTCGTAGGGGCCGGAGGCCTCGAGCGCGGGATCCGTTCCGGCCGCATGGCCAGGCGAGGTCGTACTCGACCGGCCCGGCGCAGACGTTCTCGAGGTCGCTCCAGAGCGGCCCATGCAGCGTCCACAGCACGTTGCCGAAGTGCGAGTCGCCGTGGAGCGGGCGCATGGGAGTCTCGGGTAGCGCTCGAGCGAGACGGCCGTGGACGGCGCGGAGCCCACGAAGGTCGCCCGCGGAAGCGGCAGCGGAGGGCTCGAGCGCGTCGAGCAGGCGCGCCACCTCGTCGAGCCGCTGGCAGGGAGGCAGCTCGCCGGGGTAGTGAACGAGGACGGAGTGGAGCTCCCGCAGCGTGCGCCCGACCTCGCCGGCGTCGAAGCGGTCAGGGTCGTGCGGAACGAGCTGCCAGAGGGTCACGAGCAGGCCGTCATGGGAGTGCGGTCCCGGATCGACGGCAGGAGTTGGCGGCGCGACAGGCGCGCCGGCAGCCGCAAGGAAGGAGGCGACGCGAATCTCGGTCTCGACCCAGTCGCGACCGCGGAGCCGCGAGAGCGTGAGGGGCACCGAGCCAGGACCGCGAAGGGTCGAGGCGCACGAGCACGTTGGTCAGGTCACGGACGACCACTGGCTCTTCGACGCGGAGGCCCTGTGCGCGGGCCACCGGGACGGCGGCGCGCAGAGCCCGCTCGGAGAGGTTCACCCCTGCCAAGCTACTCGACTAACCTCCGCGTCATGCCGAGACTTGTCGATACGACGATCCGGCTGCTGAGCCAGGATCCGCTCGCTGGCCACTTCTCGACGTCTGACTTGCTGGGACTAGCCGACGTCCTGGACGGGGCCGGGTTCGACTACCTGGAAGTCTCCGGCGGAGGTGTGTTCGACAATGCCGTCCGCCGGGGCATGGAGAGCCCGTGGGAGCGAATCCGGGCGCTGAACGCGCGCACGAGCACGCCGCTCGCCCTGGCTCTCCGCGGCCGCTTTCTCGTTGGCTCTCGCCCCGTCGGAGTCGATTTCGTACGCCGCTTCATCGCGTCTGCCGCTGCGAATGGCATCGACGTCTTCCGCCTGCACGATCCGCTGAACGACGTCTCGAATCTGCGTGAGGCGGGCGAGGCGATCGCCGCGGCAGGCTGCGAGTTCGCCGCCGGCCTCGTCTGGGGATCAGGGTACGCGGGCGAGACCGAGGCGCTGCTCGAGCAGGCTCGCCGGCTTCGCGAGCTCGGGGCGGCCCGTGTCCTGCTCCACGACCCGTCCGGCTCGCTCGAGCCCGGAAGGGCGAGTGAGCTCATCGCCGCCCTTCGTGAGGCCGCCGGACTGCCGGTCGGCCTCTACTGCCAGGGAGCCGGCGGCAATGCGCTTGCGACCGCGCTCGAGGGAGCCCGAGGGGGCGCGGATCGGATCGCCTGCGCCGTGTATCCGGTCGCTCTGACACTCCACCGGGTCTCCGGCGAAGGGCTGGCCCAGGCGCTCGCGGGCCTCGGGCTTCCCACCGGTGTTGACGTCGAGCGTCTGTGGCGCGCCTCGGAGTTGGTGGACCAGCACATCGGGGACGAGCCCGTCGTGCCGCTCGCACCGCGAATCGCGGTTCGTTCCGCCGAGCACCGCCTGCCCGGCGGGCTCGTGGCGGCGCTCGACGCTCAGCTCCGAAGGCAGGCCGCCGGGGATCGGCTCGACGACGTGCTCGACGAGCTCGGACGGATTCGCGCCGAGGTGGGGTGGCCGCCGCTTGCCGCGCCGATTGGCCAAGTGCTGGGCTCTCAGGCGCTCGTCCACGTCCTGTCGGCGAGCCGCTACGGGTTGGTCGTCGACGAGCTCCAGCTGTTACTCGAGGGCGAATACGGCATGCCGCCCGGACCGATCGATCCGACCGTCCAGCGGGCCATCGAGCTTCTTACCGCGGGCGGGCCGGACGTCCAGCCCGCCCCGGATCTGGACGAGCTTCGCCTCCAGGCGGCAGGGCTTGCCTCGAGCGAGGAGGAGCTCGTCCTGCTCGGTCTCTTCGGAGACGACGCCGAGCCGCTGCTGCACGCCATCCGCAGCCGCGGAGGAGACGAGACGCTCGAGGCGGGTGGGGTCGAGCGCGCGCGGGCCGACCAGATCCGCGACGTGGTCCGGATCGTGCAGGAGTCGGGGGTCGCGGAGGTGACGATCGAGGAAGGCGGCATGCGTGTCTCGGTACGTGGGCGCGACGAGAGCCCGGGAATCGCCGGAGCACCGCTAGTGGTGAGTGAGGCGGAGCGGGCGGAGATGCCCATGGCACCGGCGGGCGACGGCATCGTTCGCGTGGATGCGCCGATGGTGGGCGTGTTCTACCGGGGGTCCGAGCCCGGAGCACCGCCGTTCGTCGAGGAAGGCGACACCGTGCTGGCCGGACAGACGCTCTGCATCCTCGAGGCCATGAAGCTGATGAACGAGGTGAAGGCCGACATGGCCGCCGTCGTGCGTGTTATCCACGCTCGCAACGGAGAGCCGGTCGAGTACGGGCAGCTTCTGCTCGAGCTCGAGCCCGTCCTGGGCCGGCCGTTCGACGCCATCTAGATGTTCTCGCGCGTCCTCGTCGCCAACAGGGGAGAGGTCGCGGTTCGGGTGATTCGAGCACTCCACGAGCTGAGCGTGGAGGCGGTGGCGGTCTACTCCACCGCCGACCGCGACTCGCTGCACGTGCGGCTCGCCGATCGGGCCGTCTGCATCGGCCCCCCGCCCCCCGCCGACAGCTACCTCAGGATCCCCTCCGTCGTCGCGGCGGCGGCGACGACCGGCTGCGAGGCGGTGCATCCGGGCTGGGGTTTCCTGTCCGAGAATCCGGCGTTCGTCGAGGCCTGCGCCGACAACGACCTGGTCTTCGTCGGACCCCCTGCGGACGTGATGGCTCGAATGGGCGACAAGACTGTCGCGAAGCGCGAGATGGTCAAGGCCGGCGTCCCGGTCGTTCCCGGAACGGAAGGGCCGGTCGACCTGACCGAGGCTCACGGTGCGGCCGGAGAGCTCGGGTACCCGGTGCTCGTGAAGGCGGTCGCGGGGGGCGGCGGCCGCGGCATGCGGCTGGTCGAGACGCCTGACGAGCTCGAGGCCGTCTTCGCGAGTGCTTCGGCCGAGGCGGAGGCGTCCTTCGGCAACGGCAGCCTGTACCTCGAGAAGGCTCTCGTCCCTGCCCGGCACGTCGAAGTGCAGGTCCTGGCCGACGGCCACGGCGGCGTCCTGACCCTGGGCGAGCGCGAGTGCTCGATCCAGCGGCGCCATCAGAAGCTGATCGAGGAGTCGCCCTCGCCGGCTCTCGGCTCCGCTCTCCGGGAGGAGATGGAGGCGGCCGTCGAGCGCGCAACGCTTGCTGTGGGCTACCGGAACGCTGGGACGTTCGAGTTCCTGCTTGGCCAGGACGACGTATTCGCGTTCATCGAGCTGAACGCACGTCTGCAGGTGGAGCATCCGGTGACCGAGCTCGTCACGGGAATCGATCTCGTGCGGGAGCAGCTGCGAGTGGCGAGCGGCGAGCCGCTCGAGCGAACCGGCCGGGCCGAGCGCCGCGGGCACGCGATCGAGATCCGGATCAACGCCGAAGACCCGGCTCGGGGCTTCATGCCGTCGCCCGGGCGGATCGACGAGCTTCGCATCCCAATGGGGCCCGGCGTTCGCTTCGACACCTACATCGAGCGAGGCACGGTGATCTCGCCCTACTACGATTCGCTGCTCGGAAAGCTCGTCGTCTGGGACGAGGACCGCGCCGCTGCGATCGCTCGCGGGCTCCGCGCCCTGCGCGAGCTGGAAGTGCGCGGGGTCGCGACGACGCGGGGCTTCGCGCTCGAGGTACTGCGGAGCGAGCAGTTCTCGACCGGCCGGTACTTCACCAGCTTTCTCGCGCAGCGGGAGGTCGGGGCCGGTACCGTCGCGGGGTCATGACGCTTGGTCGCCACGCAGCGAGGAGAACGGCCCTCTTCCTCCTCTATCAGTGGGACGTGACGGGCCAACCGCTGACCTCCCTCTACGAAGGGGAGATCGACGCCTTCGCTCTCGAGACGGCCGAGGCGGTCTCGCGCCGCGCCGCTGAGCTCGACCGCCGGATCAGCGAGCGCGCGGAGGGCTGGCCGGCCGACCGGCTGGGGACCGTCGAGCGAAACGTCCTGCGGATTGCCGTCCATGAGCTGGACGAGGGCCTGGTTCCGCCGGAGGTCGCCATCGACGAGGCCGTGGAGCTGTCGAAGCGCTACGCCTCGGAGGACGCGGCCAGGCTCGTCAACGGCATCCTCGGCGGCATGGCGCGGGAGCGCGAACCGGCAGCGTGACCACGCTACGCGTCCGGGATCGCCGGAGTGACGCCGACGGTCGTCGGTCGCTCGCTCCGCATCAGCCTCGAGAGGTTTCCCTGTGAGTGAAGGCGCGCCCGACGATGCAGTTCGCCGCGCCGAGCTCCTGCTCGAGCGGCTCGAGGAAACGCGCGCCCAGCTCGACCGCATCTCGGAGAGCGGCGACCCGGATGCCGCCATCGATGTGCTCGCGAAGCTGAGTGAGCTCTCGAAGGAAGCGGCTGCCGAGCTCGAGCGGGCCCGCCGAGATGCGGATGCCGAGGACCTTTGACGAGAATCGAGAGCTCGTCGAGGCCTACCTCGACGAGTTGCCTCTGGCGCCCGAGCTGGGCGGTCTGGCAGAGGCGGTTCGCTATGCCCTCGCCAGCGGAGGCAAGCGAGTCCGGCCCGTGCTCTGCCTGGCCGCGGGCGAGGCGGCCGGGGCCGCTGCGGAGGAGCTGCTTCCCGCGGCGGCTGCGGTCGAGCTCGTGCACAACTTCTCGCTCGTCCACGACGACCTTCCCGCGCTCGACGACGACGCGCTGCGGCGCGGCAGGCCGAGCGCCCACGTTCGCTTCGGCGAGGCGGAGGCGATCCTCGCCGGCGACGCGCTGCTGGCCGAGGCCTTTCGCCTCGCCCTCAGTTACCCGACGACGCTCGTCGCGCGGGAGCTGGCCGGCGCCACGCTCGGCATGATCGGGGGCCAGTTTCTGGACGTCACGGGCGACGTCGCGGATACGCAGGCGCTCCATCGCCTGAAGACCGGCGCGCTCTTCGGCGCGTCGGTGGGCTGCGC
>JBBRYW010000143.1:0-8526 GCA_038237235.1 Gaiellales bacterium | reverse complement strand
GGCTTGACGAAGCGACTCGCTAGCGCGAGACTCGCCTTCCATTCGCGCAAAGGAGGCCGAAGTGTCCTGGAAGCTGAAGGGGAGCTACGTCGAGACGTGTTCGTGCGACCTGATCTGCCCCTGCAACGCGTCGTTCGACCACGGTGCCACCTACGACTTCTGCCGGGCGACGCTCGTCTTCAACATCCGCGAAGGGCAGGTCGACGGCATCGACGTCGGCGGTCTCAAGGTCGCCGCGATCATCGACACCCCGAAAGTCATGACCGACGGGAACTGGCGCCTCGGCATGTTCATCGACGACCAGGCATCCGACGACCAGGCGGACAAGCTCGGCGCCGTCTTCGGCGGGCAGGTGGGAGGGCCGATGGCGGCCCTCGCGCCGCTCGTCGGCGAGGTCCTCGGTGTGGAGCGGGCGCCGATCGAGGTCGTCGACGACGGTACGCGCCACAGCGTGCGCGTCGGCGACATGATCGACTTCGAGATCGAGGACATCGTCCCGTTCGGCGTCGAGACCGGCGAGCCTGTCCGGCTCACGGGGATGTTCCATCCGGCGGGCTCCGACTTGACAGTCGCGGAGGCGACGCGCTCCCGGATCAACGCCTTCGGCATCGAGTACGAGGGCAAGACGGGGCTCTCGAGCTCCGAGTTCTCCTGGGCCGCCTGACCGCGTGATCGTCGGCGCGTACGAACCGGCGCCCGTCCTCGGGGGACCAGGCGCTGCGTTCGCGGCCGCGCGCAGCAGGCTCGGGCTCATCGGACTGCTCTTGGTCCTGGCCGGGGTGGGCTGGTGGTGGACGCTCGACCAGATGCAGGGCATGGACGGTGGCCCGTGGACCGACCTCGGGACGCTCGCGTGGTTTGTCGGCGTTTGGGTCGCGATGATGGCCTCGATGATGTTTCCGTCGGTCGCGCCGACGGTTGCGCTCTACTCGCGCATGACGAAGTCGCGCTCGCCGATCGCGCCGCTCCTGTTCGCATCGGGGTATCTCCTGGTGTGGGCCGCCGCCGGAGCGCTCGCCTTCCTGATCGCGACCGCGGGTGGGTGGGTCTCGGGCGGGTGGCTCGGGTGGGACCGCGCTGGTCGTTGGGTCGCCGGGATGGTCCTAATAGCCGCGGCCGTCTACGAGCTCACGCCGCTCAAGGACGTCTGCCTGGGGAAATGCCGCAGCCCGCTCGGCTTCCTACTCGGCGCCTGGCGCGGCGGCTCGTCAGGCGCCGTGCGGATGGGCGTCAGGCACGGTGCGTGGTGCGTCGGCTGCTGCTGGGCGCTGATGGCATCACTCTTCGCGCTCGGTGTGATGAGCATCGTCTGGATGGCCTTCGTCGCCGCGCTGATCGCGTTCGAGAAGACCGTCCCCTGGCGCCGCGTTGCCACCTACGGCACGGCGGGGGTGCTGGTCGTGCTCGGCCTGCTCGTGCTCGTCGCCCCGAACGCGGTTCCCGGGCTGACTATTCCCAGCGACGGGTCGATGCCGCAAATGCACCCAAGCAGCTCCGCGCCGACGGTGCAGATGAGCCCGTAGAGCAGCCCCTCCTCCGCACAAGCGACATAGGCGACGGCGAGCGACTGCGCCGAACAGGATGCTGCCGACGGCGACCGAGGGCCGGCGGCCCCGCAACGAGGGTCGAGATCGAGACGTCGAATGCGCGTTCGGCGTCTCCGTCCGACCGCGCTCGTAGCCTGCGGGGCGTGCAGGCGGGACGCAACGATCCCTGCCCCTGCGGGAGCGGGCTGAAGCACAAGCGCTGCTGCCTCGAGCGCGAGCGCGAGCTCTGCGGGGACGCGGCCGAGGCCGAGCGCGTCTGGCGGGATATGCAGTGCTGGGCGCTCGACCGGTTCGACGACGAGCTCGGCCCGGCGACGAAGGCGCTGCTCGAGGATCGCGGGGTCGGCACGCGTGCGCGGCCGGCGCTCGACGCGGACCTCTCGCTCGTCCTCTGCTGGCTGCTGATCGACCGCGAGCTCGCCGGCGGTTCGACGCCGGCGGAGCTCTACAGCCGCCTGCCCGAGCTGAGCGCGGCCGACCGCGCGCTCGCGCTGCGGATCGCCGCCAGCCGGCTCGGCCTGCATCGGGTGCTCGACCGTGAGCCTGGCGCCTGGATCGAGCTGGAGAGTGTGATCGACGGGACGCGCGTGCGCGTGGCCAGCCCGAACGTCTCGGCGGCGGCGGTGCGCTGGCACGTGCTGCTCTGCCGGGTGATGGCCGGCGGGCCGATGGCCTCGCTCTGGGGTGCGACCGGCTTCCACGAGCCGGCGGACGAGCCCGCGCTGCTCGACGAGCTCCGGCGGCTCGCGGCCGCGCACGGGCTCGACGAGGACCGCGCCGGGCTCGAGCAGGCGCTGCGGCTCGGCGCGCGGGAGCTGCTCTGCTTCGTCCCGCCCGACCGTCGCGCCGCGCGCTCCTTCTTCACGCTCGAAGGCGATCCGGCCGTCTCGGCGAGCGCGGCTTGGCCGCTGAGCGACCCCGACGCGGCGTTCGAGGCCCTCTGCGCGGTCCCAGAGCTCACCTGGGAAGACGAAACCGACGACGGCGAGGGCGAGTTCTTCTCGTGGCTGGCGCCGCGGCGTCAGCTCGTCGCGCGCCGCCCCTCGCTGCCGCCGGGCGCGCTCTCTCTCGAGAGCGGCCCGGTCGACGTCGGCGAGGACAGCGAGCTGCAGCTCGAGGACGTCACCTCCCTCGGCAGCTTCGAGCTCCGCGACGACCGGCTCGAGTTCCTCGGCCTCTCGGAGGCGCGGCTGGATGCGGCAGCGGAGCTCGTCGCGCGGCACCGGGCTCCCTGGCCGGCCGCGCCCATCGGCGAGTCGAGCCGCTTCCGACGGGCTCATCGCAGGAAGCCGAACGAGGCAGCCAGGCGAACCGGACGGGCCCGGACGACCGCCGCTTCCAGGAGCTCCTCTACAGGTGCTGGCTCGACGATCCCCAGCGCGAGCTGTCCGGCCTGAGCCCCCGCCAAGCGGCCTCCCGCCCCGAGCATCGCGCCTCCCTCGAGCGACAGCTGCGCAGCATCGAGCACGGCTCCGCCCTCCAGCGCCGCCACGGCCGGCCAGGCCAGAAGTGAGCTGGCTCCGCAGCGAGCTCGCCCTGGACACGTCGCTCGCCGCCTGACGACGCGACGGCGCGCCCTGCCTGGAGCGGGTCCAGCAGCTCGCAGGCGAGTGACCCGAGCGGGTGTGGGGCGCCCGCAGGCGCCCCACACACCGCACGGGCTACGAGTTGTTGGCCGTCAGCGGGGGCGTCGCCCAGCCGGCCGGCCGGATCACATAGACGATCCCGCCCGACGCCGAGATCCACGCCCGCTCGAACTGCTCACGGTCGTAGACGTGCTCGACGTCGGCGTCGGTCGCCGAGGCCGGGTCGTTCACGATCACCTTGCTGCCGTCGGCGCTGAAGCCCTCGATCACGGCGAGGTGGCCGTTCTTGCTCTTGATGTCCGCGCCGTCGAGCTTGTTCGACGTGAACGCGATCGACGCCACGAGCGGGATGCCGGCGCGGATGAACGGCTCCGCCTCCCGCAGGTTGTGCAGCTGTGTCGCCGACGAGGCCCCGAGCTGCCGCATAGGCGGTGTTGAACGGCCAGTTACCGGCGCCGTTGTAGTGGTAGTCGTAGACGTAGCGCGCGGTGTAGTCGACCCAGGGATCGGGGAACCCGACCCACGCCGTCTCCGCCGGGCTCGGCGCGTAGCCGGAGCCCGGGAACATGCCGTCCCAGTAGCCGACCACCATCGCCGTCGAGGTCGGGCTGCACCACGCCTCGCCGCCGTTGTCGTACTGCGGATACTCGCCGTGGTGGATCTCCTGCGAGTACTGCGGGACACCGAGGTCGATCGCCGTGCCGCTCATCGTCGTCGTGCTCGGGAAGCTGCCCTTCTGGTTCGTCAGGCTCGAGGCGATCGCGCTGAGCCGGCTCAGGCTCGGGCTCTCGCTCGACCCGGCGCGCCGAAGGAGCGTCACGCGGAGCTGGTACGCGATCGCCGGGTGGTCCTTCGCGATGAAGGTGTCGATCGCGACGTAGCCGTCCGCGTCGCCCTGGTGGCCGACCGACGTGCGGTGGAAGTCGGAGTCGCCGTACGCTCAGCGGCCGAGGATGTACCACTTGGCCCAGTGGCCGTCGTCGAGCCGGGGCTTCACCTCTACCTGGACCCAGGTGCCCGCGGGCGTCTGTACGTTCCAGGAGGCGACGAGCTGGCTGAAGGGGAACGTGAGCGTCGTGACGCCCGACGTCCAGGTGCCGGACACATATTCACCCGAGCCGGCGACGCCGTCGCCGTTGTAGTTGGCGTAGGGGTCCGTGTAGGCGAACGAGCCTAGGCCACTCGAGTCGAGCGTCAGCGAGCCGCCCGAGAGAACGGTGCCGCTCCGCGTCGCGTCGGCGGCAGCGAGCGAGAACGTCTTGAAGTTGACCGGATACGGCTGCGCGGCGAGCGCAGGCGCGACGGCGGAGAGCGCGAGCCCTGCGGCCGAGGCAACGGTGACGAGCGTGTGACGGATCATGCCCGTCACCCTACGCCAATCCCGTAGCGAGAACCAGTCCGGCGGGTTCGCCACGACGCGGCAAACCTGCGTGCCACCTTGACACACAGCTCTCCTTATAATGATATAAGCCATTCCGCGCGGCCGGAACGCATTTTGCCCGAGATCTACAGCCGAAGGGGAGGCCATGACTCGTAGGAGCATTGCTCGATGTGCATGCACCGTCCTCGTCGTGGGCGCGACGGTGACGGGCGCCGCTCTTGCAGCGCCACAGCGCGAAGGCAGCGAGCCGGAAGCTGCGGCCGCGTCGCTCGCCGCCGCGCCCGGCCAGTTCCGCGCCTTCTGGGTGGACGCCTTCGGGCCGGGCCTCTACACCGAGGCGGAGATCGACAAGCTCGTCGCCGAGGCGAAGGCCGCCAATCTCAATGCGATCGTCGCCCAGATCGGGCGCCGCGGCGACTGCTTCTGCAACCGCGGGGTCATGCCGCGGACCGACCAGGCCGGGGTCACGCCCGCGCCGTTCGATCCGCTCCAGACGCTGATCGAGAAGGCCCACGCGCAGGGAATCGAGGTCCACGCCTGGATCATCACGACCGCGGTCTGGAACAAGGCGACGCCCCCGGCGAGCCCGGACCACGTCTTCAATACCCACGGACCCTCGACGACCGGCCGCGACAACTGGCTGATGGTGCGCTCGGACGGCGCGACGCGCGGCGGGGCGGACTACTACCTCGATCCGGGGCACCCCGACGCGGCTGACTACATCGTTCGTATGTACACGAGCGTCGTGAAGAACTACGACGTCGACGGTGTCAACTTCGACCGCGTTCGCTACCCCGACTCCGACTCGCCCTCGTGGGGCTACAACGAAACCGCCCTCGCGCGCTTCCAGGCCGCGACCGGCCGGACCGATCGCCCCCTCCCCACCGACCCGCAGTGGATGCGGTGGAGACGCGACCAGATCACGAACATCGTGCGGCGCGTCTACCTCGAGTCGTATGCGATCGACCCGAGCGTCCGCGTGAGCGCCGACACGATCACGTACGGCTACGGGCCGCAGAGCCAGGGCGGCTGGGAGGCGACGCGCACGTACGCCGAGGTCCTCCAGGACTGGCGCGGCTGGATGCAGAAGGGCATCCTCGACCTCAATATCCCGATGAACTACAAGCGCGAGCACTTCACCACCGAGCCGAACAACCAGCGGCGGATGTACGAGGAGTGGAACGAGTTCGCGAAGGATCACCAGTACCGGCGGCAGACGGTGATCGGCTCCGCGCTGTATCTGAACACGATCGAGGCGAGTGTGAGCCAGATCCGCAAGGCACTCGCGCCGAGCGCCGCCGGCAATGCCGGCGTCGGCTGGGCCGGCTATTCCTACCGCGTCCCGGACGACCTCGCGAACGCGGGGACCCGCACCGGCGACGCGAGCCGGGGCGAGCTGACCCGGGCGCTCACCCAGCCGAGCGAATACGACCCCGTGACCCCACCCGTCTTCGCCCAGCCTGCGGAAGTCCCGGCGATGTCCTGGAAGGCGAATTCGACGACAGGCCACCTCCGCGGCACCGTCCGCAGCGAGGACGGCGTGTCCTTCGACCAGGTGCGCGTCGATCTTTACGACGCCGAGACGGATGCGTTCGTCGCGTCACGGCTGACGGACGGCTCCGGCTGGTTCGGCTTCGTCGATCTTGCTCCCGGCCGCTACAAGGCGATTGTCGACATGAAGCGTGCGCGGGGCCGTCACGTCGCGGTGACGACCGTCCGGGCGGGCACGCTGTCCACCGTCGCGATCACGCCTTCGATGCGCTGAGGCGGCGGGCGCCCGAGCCGCGCGGCCCGGCGACAACCGCAAGCGATATCAGATAGTTCTGATAATCTCGGACCGTGAGCAGGATGACCGCGACCGAGGCAGCGCGCTCGTTCTCGGCGGTGCTCACCCGTGTCTCGCAGGGCGAGGAGGTCGAGGTGACGCGGAACGGTGCGACGGTGGCGGTCATCGGACCTCCGCCGAGAAAGAAGCAGTTCCTCTCACCCGCCGAGTTCCGCGAGCTGATGGAGTCGCTCCCACCGGTGGACGAAGACTTCGTTCGCGACCTCGAGGAGATCCGGAGGGGCGTCGGGCCACCACGGGATCCGTGGGAATCCTGATCGATACGAGCTTGCTCGTCGCGATCGAGCGCCGCGACGCGCCGGCCGACGCGGTGGCAGAGGACGCGTCGATTAGCGTCATCAGCGTCAGCGAGCTGCTTCACGGCGTTCACCGTGCCGGCCCCGCCCACCGGACGCACCGACGACTCGTCGTCGAACGGATGCTCGCGCGCTTCGACGCGCTGGAGGTCACCGAGGAGATCGCCCGGGTGCATGCCGAGGTCGGCGCGGGTCTTGCCGAGCAGGGCACGCCGATCGGGGCGAACGACCTGTGGATCGGCGCGACGGCACTCGTCCACGGTCTCGCCGTCGCCACGCGTGATGCGCGGAGCTTCTCCTGCATCCCCGCGCTCGACATCATCAGTCCGTAAAGGTCGTCGAGCACCTCGACGGGCGATCTCGTTCGCATCGCCGGCGACGAGGTCGCGTCGACGCCCTCGGCTCGGCGGCCGCTCCACCGGCCCGCCGGTCAGGCAGGCCGGTGGCGCGGGAGACGCGACTACCTGCGGGTTCAGACCGGGTACGTCTAGGTCCGGCCGGTGCACGGGACCTCGCTTACGAGCCGTAGCGTCAGACGCTTCCCGTTCAGCGACGACCTGGATGAACCGCCGCGGCTCGCTGACACGCGCGAGCGCGACGTCGAAGATAGGCCGCCGGCATGCCGGCTCGAAGGTCACATTTACTCAATGCATTTCGCAGGAAGCGCGGGGCTACTGGGGGAGGTCCGCGCGCGCCGCTTCGACGACTGCGCGCGCCGCGTCGATGGCCTCCCGCGCGTCACCCCGCGTCGCCTCGCCCCAGTCGCCCGGGTACCGGCCCTTGACCTGCCAGGTCGAGAGCCGGTCGAGATCGACGCCGATCGCGGCCGTACGCGATCCTGGCTGCGAGAGATCTCGAAGAACCCGCAGGTCGTGCGTGAGGATCACGTCCTGCTCCTCCCCGACGAGCACCACCTTCAACGCCTTCTCGGCGGCCTGCTGCGCGTGGTAGCAGGCCACACGCGGTGCGAACCCGGGCCGCGTCGCCACGAGCTCGGCGGCCCGGAGATCCTCTTCTGCGTACCTGAGCCACGTCATCGCATCTCGCTCGTCGACGCCGTAGATCACGGTCCCTTCGCGTAAGGCCCGCCTGTACACCGTTCCGATCGCATCCCCGCGCCGCCTGAGGTGCTCCGCCGTCACCGCGACGACGTCCTTCGCGAACGGCACACCCTCGAGCGCGCCAAGGAGCTCAACGTCGCGTTCGCGCTCTCCGTCTTCGGCGAGCACGACCAGCAGGTCGACGTCGCTCTGCTCGCTCGCTTCGCCGCGCGCGCGAGAGCCGAAGACGAAGATCTGGCGCGGCTCGAACGGCGCCAGGCGCTCGACGATCAACTCTCGCCACTCGCTGGGCAGCTGAACCGCGGTAGACGTCATTGCGGTGAAGGGTACGGCGGCTCCGGGACGACCCCGGCGTTGTAGAGCCGCCAGCCCATCGCCTCGGCGGAGACGCCGAAGTCGGCGGCGACCGCCTCCACCGAGCCGCCGCGCAGCGCGAAGCGCTCGCCCAGAAGCTCGGGCGGCATCAGGAGCTCGGCGGCGAACACGTTCGCCTCGCGCTCGAGGGGATCACGGGGGGCGCCCACGCCCACGTCCTCGGCGCGGCAGTAGACCGGCGCCGTGTGGCCCTCGAGCACCTGGCACACCCAGTGGCCCAGCTCGTGCGCGAGCGTGAAGCGGCGCCGTCCAGGGCTCTCGCGCGCCTCGCGGCCGTTGAGCCAGATCTCGCGCCGGGCTGGAAAGAGCTTGCCCGAGCACTCGAGCGCGTCGTCGGCGAGCACGCGGAGGCCGAGGAGATCCTCGGCGATTGCCTCGACCGGCACGGGGACGTCGCCGCCACCGAAGAGGCGCCGGTAGCGCTCGCGCAGCTC
>JBBRYW010000142.1:0-8533 GCA_038237235.1 Gaiellales bacterium | reverse complement strand
GGCGGCGGCTCGGTGCTCGCCGTCCCCGTGCTCGTCTACGCGCTCGGCCAGAGCGTCTCCCAGGCAACGACAGCCTCTCTTGTCGTCGTCACCGCGGGCGCGATAGCGGGCGGGCTCGGTCACGCGCGCGCGGGCCGGGTGTGCTGGCGCCACGCGGGCTCGTTCACCGCCGCCGCCGTGCCGGGGGTGTTCGCGGGGACGGTCGCCGGCAACTCCGTCAGCAGCAGGCTGCTCATCGGCGCCTTCGCGCTGATCATGCTCGCCGCCGCGGCCGCGACCTGGCGCAAAGCCGATGACAGCCAAGAGGAAAGCGGGACCTGGGAACGCGGCGGCGCCTGCCCGCCGCTGCGCCTACCGCGCGACCTCGCTGCTGGCGCCCTCGTCGGCTTTCTCACCGGCTTCTTCGGGGTCGGAGGCGGCTTTCTCGTCGTCCCCACGCTCGCCGTCGCGCTCGCCTTCACGATGCGCACCGCCGTCGGCACCTCGCTGGCCATCATCACCGCGACCTCACTCATCGGGCTCGGGGCGCACCTCCTCGCCGGAAGCAGCCTCAACGCCGGCATCACCGCGACGATGACAGCGGCATGCATCCTCGGCGCGCTCGCCGGCGTCGGCCTCGCC
Source organism: Gaiellales bacterium (assembly GCA_038237235.1). Taxonomy (GTDB): domain Bacteria; phylum Actinomycetota; class Thermoleophilia; order Gaiellales; family Gaiellaceae; genus JBBRYW01. Next base: position 7,912 of record JBBRYW010000142.1, on the reverse strand, counting down.
GAGCGCGTGCCGCAACGAATACTCGGCCGCGGGTTTGCCGTGCTCGTCACCGCCGTCGCCGGCTACCTCCTGCTCTCCACCGCCTTCCTCGGCGGACCGCCAGGCAGCTGACGGCGGCCCAGAGAAACGACAGGGCGCGCTTCCCATGCAGACAGGAGCGGACGAAAACCGGGGCGGGCATGGGGTAGCCTTGGCGCCTTGGCGCACGTCCCGGGCCGCGGGCGGCCTGGCTTGATCGAAGGAGGCAGCGGTGCTTCATCCCCAGCTTGCCTGGTACATCGCCGGCCCGGCACTTGGGCTGTGTGTCGTCGCCTGCCGGGCTCTGTTCAACGGCCGTCTCGGCGTGACGGGCGGCTACTCAGAGATCATCGGCCAGCTCAGAGCCCGACGGGCGACCTTTGACTGGCGCGGCTGGTTCGTGATCGGAGTAGTCCTCGGTGGCACCGTGTTCGCGCTTGCGGCCGGTGGTCCGGACTTCCATGGATACGGCTGGCTGACTGCAAGCCTGCATGGTTCCGACCAGATCGCGATCGCCCCGATCCTCGTCGTCGCAGGAGTGCTGATCGGCTTTGGGGCAAAGCTGGCGGGCGGGTGCACGTCGGGCAACGGACTGAGTGGAAACGCGATGCTCTCACCGGCGAGCCTCGCGGCGACCGCAACCTTCTTTGCCACGGCGATCATCGTGAGCTTCGCGACCAGGGCGGTGGTGTAGATGAGCACACGCATCGCCGGCCTGAGCGTAGGAGTGGCCTTCGGTGTCGTGCTCTCCTGGAGCGGCATGACCAGCCCCGACGTGATCCGCCAGGCACTGCTCTTCGAGCGCTCCTATCTCTTCCTCTTCTTCGCCTCAGCGGTACTCGTCGCGACCGTCGGCCTTGCGCTTCTGCGCCGCGCGAACGCACGCGCCCTGCTCACCGGCACGCCGATGAGCTGGACGCCGGAACAGCCCGCTCGCCGGCACATCCTCGGCAGCCTCCTGTTCGGCGTGGGATGGGGGATCGCCGATGCCTGCCCCGGGCCGATCGCCACCCAGATCGGTCAAGGAATCGCGTGGGGGCTCTGCACGCTCGCCGGGGTCGTGATCGGCGTGTACCTCTTCCTCCGCCGCCGCGAGACCGAGACCGAGCCAACCACCGACGCTCCAGCGGTCGCCCCCGGACTCGTGCCGAGCGGTTGAAACGCTGCTCGCCCGACGCCCCGCCCACGACCTGCGAGCGTTTGGCGGCCCGCTTGGCCAACTCGAAGCGACTCAGCGCGGCTTTGTCGCTGTGATCGTCGAGCCCATCGCGCCGAATCGGGTGGCCTTGCGGCGTGTCCTCGAAGGCCGATCGCGCGTAGGTGTCGACGAGCTCTCCTTGGATGATGTCGGTGTAGCCCCGCTGGACCAGGAGGCGCGCGTGCTCGCCGTGGAGCAACGCGCCGGCGATTCAGCCGGTCCAGAGGTCGATGCGCTTCCGCGCGTCTTCTGAGACCTCGTGGTGGATGACGATGTCGGCGATTTGGAGTCGGCCGCCGGGCCGCAGGGCGCGGTCGATCTCGCCGAGGACGGCGTCTTTGTCGGGCACGAGGTCGATGACGCCGTTTGAGATGACGACGTCGACGGAGGCGTCGTCGAGCGGGAGGGACTCGATGAGCGACTCGTGGGCCTCGACGTTCTCGAGGCTTATCTCGGCGGCGCTGGCGCGGGCGCGCTCGAGCAGCGCGGGGGTCATGTCCACGCCGATCGCGCGTCCGCTTGGGCCGGTCATCTGCGCGGCGATCAGGAGGTCGGTGCCGGCGCCACAGCCGAGGTCGAGCACGACCGATCCGGGGTGCACGCGGCCGAGTGCCCAGTGGTTGGCGACGCCCGCGAAGCTCTCCACGGTGGCGTCCGGGACACGCGAGAGCTCGGGCTGCGGATAGTCGAGCTCGGTCGCCCACGACCGGCCGGTGGGGAAGATGAACTCCTGCTCGGGCTCGGTTGACACGTCGGTGTAGGTCTTGCGGATCTCCTCCCGCAGGACGTCGACGTCGATGAGGATGGCGCTGGTGGTCATGCGGCGAGGACCTCCTTGCGGGTGCTGCGGCGCTGGCACCAGGCGAGCGCCACCGAGGGCAGGCAGAGGTTGCTGGTGGTCACCAGCTTGGACGCGTGGCGGCGGCGGGCGGGGTTGGGCGGCAGCACCGGCGCATCGATGTTCGTCACCATCCAGTGGCTCGGCGTGATGGCTCGCATCGCTCTTCTCCTGGGTTACGCGGCTCTGTGAAGCGTGCCCGGTCTGCGGCAGAGCCGCCATTCGGGCCAGCCATCCTCGAGTCGCCGCGCTTTGCGGCCGGCCGCGCGCAGGCGCCGGACTGCGTCGTGGGCGTAGGCGCAGAACGGCCCGCGGCAGTAGGCGATGACCTCGTGGTCGGGGGGCAGCTCGGCGAGGCGGCGCTGGAGCTCCTCGAGGGGGATCGAGCGGGCGCCCTCGATGTGCCCGGCGGCGAACTCCTCCGCCGGGCGCACGTCGACTAGGACGACGTCGCCGCGTGTGAGGCGCTCGACGAGCTCTTCGCGGCCGACCGCCTCGACGTCCTCGCCGAGATAGTGCCGGGCGGCTCGCTCGACCTCTGCGAGGCGCACGGCGGAGGCCTCGCGCAGCGAAAGCCAAAGCCGCAGCGTCTCATCGCCCGCCAGCGTGTAGCGCACATGGGTGCCCTCGCGCTCGCGCGTGACCAGGCCGGCCTGATGCAGGGCCTGAAGGTGCTGCGACGCGTTCGCGTTCGCCTGGCCACTGGCGCGCGCCAGCTCGTCGACCGTTCGGGGGGCTTGGGCGAGGAGGTCGAGCAGCTCGAGGCGCACCGGACTGGCAAACGCCTTACCCATCACCGAGATCGCCTCGAACAAGGCGTCCTTCGCGCGACGACTCTCAGCTACCATGGTGTTATTCAATAGCTCACTTGATAGCTTGTCAAGTCCAGCACGGGACCTACACACGAAGCCACATGTACTTCCGCCAAGTCCTCAACGACCAGAGCGCCTGCGCCTCCTACCTGCTGGGCTGCAAGACCCACCGCCGGTTCGCGGTCGTCGACCCCCACGTCGATCTCGTCGAGGACTATCTGGCGCTCGCGGAGGGGCAGGGCGTCCCCATCGTCGCGGTGCTCGAGACCCACGTTCAGGCCGACCACGTCTCGGGCCTGCCCGAGCTCGTCGCGCGCACCGGCGCAAGGGCGTATCTGCCCGACGGCGCGGGCGTCGAGTTCGAGCACCAAGCGCTCGCCGACGGCGAGGTGGTCGAGCTTGGCAACACCGAGCTGCAGGCGATCGCCACCCCGGGGCACGCGCCCGCCCATCACGCCTACCTGGTCACCGACCGCACCCGCGCCGCCGAGCCGTGGCTCGTAGGCAGCAGACGGAACCACCGCGAGCGACCGAGCGAGATGCCAGCCCAAGCCGAGAGCCCCGAGCAACGACAACGCGCGATCGTCGCCGAGATCGCGACGCTCGGCTTCAGCCTGCCGGGCTCGGTAAGCGCCCGTCTGCTGCGCTGCGGCAACCCGCGCTGCCGCTGCCGGGAGAACGCACCGACTTCGGCGTCTTCGGATTGCTGAGCAGTCGCGCGGCCCTGCGGGCGACGGGCTTGCTGGTCTGTCCGGACTTGCGTCTCATGTGCCGGCCTCCTGGTCATTGCGCCCGCCTCGAACATGGGTCCAGGGTCTTGAAGGCGCAGGTTGCGATTACCGGTCAAAGATACCAGAGTCCACAAGTACAACAAAGTCCACGTAGCGACAATGGCCTACATAGTCGCTATAGTGGCGCTGCCCAATCCAAAGGAGGTGAGCACGATGGCGACGACGGAGTTCCTCAACGTGCGAGAGGCAGCGAAGCAGCTGGGCGTGCACGAGAACACCGTGCGCAACCTCGAAAGTCGGGGTGAGCTCAAGGCGGTCCGGCTGCCTGGATCGGGTTTTCGGCGTTTTCGCAAGGAAGACATCGCCCGAATGCGGGCGGAGATGTGGAGCCAGTTCGCGCCCGACACCGCGATGCCGTCTGCGCCGAAGCGCCCGTCGAAGCGGCGCCCACTGACCGACGAGGACTACGCCGAATAGTCGTTCCGTCGCGCTGCGCAGCTAGCTTGGCTGCGTGGCGCTGACCGACTGGGAACCCAGACCTGCCGACGGCGGGTACTACGCAGAGAGGACGTCGTACGTTCGGCAGGGCGATCTTTTCCGCGACGTGCCGCTCGGTTATCCCTGGCCGCCGGACGCGATCGACCATGTCGCCGGAAGCCGGAAGTTCCTCGCCGGACCGTTCGAGACGGGCTTCGGAATGCTCCTCAGTCCGACATGCAGCTTCACCGCGCAAGGCGCGCCGGGGGAGTACGCCCATCCCGTCCGCGTGCTCGCTCCTACGCTGCCGCTCGAGGACCTCGTCGCCCAAGATGCCGTCCGCTCAGGCTCAGTCGACGACTTGCGCGTGTACGACCACCTCGTCAACTACTTCTACGTCCCGCCGATCGCGGAGGTTGACCTGCCCGAGAGCCTCGTCCTGCTCTACGCGGCGATGACCATCCACCACGACTACCTCGAGGATCGGCGTGTCGCGCAGCTCTCAGAATCGGCGGCGATCCACTTGAAGTACAAGCTCACAGCGTTCTTTGCCGGGGAGCGCTTCTCGCACGAAGACTTCTCAGACGTCGCCGGTTAGTCCTCGAGCTCCCCATCTGGGGGAACTGCGACGTACGCGCAACCGTCGTGGTCCCAGTAGACCGCTCCCTGCGCGCAATAACCGCCGTGCCCGATCCCGCAAACCAACCGGAAGCGCTTCGGCTCGATGCTGTCATCTGGGAGTACCGGCAGACCGAGCACTTCATCCCAGCCGATCAACTCGTGGTTGCCCGGATTCATGAGAATGGCCTTGGGCGGGCTATGGCACTCGGCAGCGTGGGTTTCCCACGCCTCGCCGATCCGTCCGAGCATCTCGATCTCGAGTTCCACAGCAATGATTCTGCTCGAGGTCCCGGCCGAGACCTGGGAGGGCGAGGACCGCACGCTGGCCCGCAAGGCGCACTGGGCGATCGACAAAGTCTCGCGCGACATGACCGGCCGATTCGCGTTCAACGCCGCGATCGCGGCGGTGATGGAGCTCGTCGGACTGCTACCGCCTTCGCGAGCGCGTCTCGCCCGCCGCGCTCGGGTACGCGACCGCGACCGCAGCGTCGCTAGTCTTCCCGTTCGCTCCGCACCTCGCCTCGGAGGTCTTCGAGAAGCTCACGGGGCGGCGAGTGTGGGAGGAACCCTGGCCCGAGGCCGATACGGCCCTTCTCAGGACTGCGACGTTCGAGCTTGTATGCCAGGTGAATGGAAAGGTCCGCGCTCGGGTCACGGCACCAGCCGACGCAAGTCGCGAGGACCTGCTCGCGCTGAGCCGAGCGCAGCCCAACGTCCGGATTCATGCGGACGGACGCGAGATCGTCAGGGAGGTCGTCGTGCCCGGCAAGCTGGTGAACGTCGTCGTCAGCTAAGCCCTGGTTCTGCCGCTGTCTCAGCGCGAAAGCGCCAAGCGGGGCGCAATCGACGGTGAGCCAAGAACGTACGGCGGCGGAACAACATCACCGCTGGTGACCCGCCCGATTGTTGCAATCAATGGGTAGTTCTCGCGTGCCGTGAATGCCCATGCGCAGGCACTGTCAAGTCGGTTGCGAGGCTGTTCCCCAGCCTGTTCCCAACACGGCGAACCTCCTGGACACTCAGACGCACTCAGACGGCCTAGACCGCCCTCACAGAACCGAAAAGCCCTGCAAATAGGGCATTCCCAAGCCGAAGGTCGCGGGTTCGACCCCCGTCGTCCGCTTCGACGCAGAGCCCGGTTTTGCTGGGGTTTCCGGGCGGGGTGCCCTGACAGCCGTCCGGAAAGGGTGCCGGGGCGTTCTCCGGCGGGATTCAGACCGGCCTGGAAGGGGCTTCGTGACGAGCGTCGCGGGGCATGTGCAGGTGGTCGGCGGGCGCGGGCGGCGGCGGTGACCGTCGGCGAGTCGCTCCGAAATGTTTGATGAAAAGACCGAGTTCGCCCTGACCGCAAACATAGCTTGATGTAGAACGATACGGTATAGTGACGGAGATGGCGGCGATCGCAAACACAGCCAACGAGCAAACCGATCTCCTCGATGCCGCCGTCACGTGGTTGAACGAGCGGCTGCCCGCTTCGTGGAGCGTCGGGCGCACGCAGCGCACATTCGCCGGACAGACGGGGCCGGAGGCGCAGACGCTGGATGCCGCGATCGATCTGCGGGCCAATAGCGGCACGACCGCGACGCTGGCGGTCGAAGCTCGGTCCTCGTTTGAACCGCGCGACGTCGAGCGGCTGCTCTCCGGACTGGCGCGCTCGCTGCGATCGCTCGCTGGATACATCCCGATCCTCGTGGTGGCGCCGTGGCTCAGCGCGCGCACGCAACGGATGCTTGAGGCCGAGGAGATCAACTTCGTCGATCTGACCGGGAACGCGTTGATCGCGCTGGAGAACCCGACGCTCTACCTGCGCAGCGCAGGCGCGCAGCGCAGCCCTACTCCTGTCGCGCGAGGTCAGGTTCGGGTGCGCGGGCCGAAGGCCGCCCGCCTCGTGCGTCTGCTGGCCGACGTTCGCCCGCCGTACGGCATCCGTGAACTCGCGGCCGCCACCGGTCTGGCGCCGGGATACGTCTCGCAGCTTGTCGACGCCCTCGATCGTGAGGCGCTGCTGGACCGCGAGCGCCGGGGAGGAGTGCGTGGAGTCGAGATCGGTGCCCTGCTGCGCCGGTGGTCAGAGAGCTACGACGTCTTTCGCACGAACGCGACATCCTCGTTCCTCGCGCCTCGCGGTCCGGCCCAAGCATTGAAGGCCCTCGAGAACGTCGCAATGCGCGAGGACGTGCTGGTGACGGGCTCATTCGCCGCGGTACGCCGAGCGGCGGTGGCCGCGCCCGCGCTGCTGTGCGCGTACTGCCGCGACCCTTCGCAAATCGCACAAGCGCTCGAACTGTTGCCGGCGGATGCCGGAACGGGCGCAAACGTCGCGTTGCTGGGTCCATTCGACGAGGTCGTGTGGCAGCGCGGCAACCAGAACGCCCCGATTTCCTACGCCGCCGACTCGCAGGTGGCCGTGGACTGCCTGACCGGCAACGGCCGAATGCCCGCCGAGGGCGAAGCTCTGTTGGAATGGATGGTCCACAACGAAGACGAGTGGCGCGTCTCGGGCCTCTCGCAGCTGCCGGCAAGATGACGGGATCCGAATCGCATGCCGATGAGATCGACCCGCGCTACATCGCCGCGCGCAGGGTGCTGCTTGACGCGCTTCAAGCGCTGGAGCCGCACCGACACGCGGTCATCGTCGCGGGAGCACAGGCCGTGTACCTGCAGACTGGTGACGGAGACCTGGCGGTTGCGCCGTTCACGACCGACGGTGACCTGGCGATCGATCCGGCGACGCTGAGCGACGCACCCGCGCTGGAGGCGGTGATGCGCGCGGCCGGCTTCGAACTCTCGCTCCTCGACGGTCACGTCGAGCCGGGGATCTGGACGGCGAGCACCGTCGTCGACGGGCTCGAGATCACGGTCCCCGTCGACCTCATCGTGCCCGAGGGCGTCGCGCCGCCCGGCGGCCGCCGGGGCGCTCGACTGCCCGGCCACGATCGCCGCGCCGCCCGTCGCGCCATCGGACTGGAAGGGGTGCTCGTCGACCATTCAACCATGTCGATCACCGCTCTGGAGCCCAGCGATGGTCGGAAGATGGACGTCGAAGTCGCCGGGACGGCTGCGCTGCTGGTGGCCAGTGCCGCGCCCCCGGTTCTGACCGGACACTCGTTTAGACCCTGGAGGTCTGCATGTCGAGAGTCACGGAGGGTCGGATGGAGGAAGGCCATGGGGGTCGCTCCAGCGCGCGTAGCGACGAGCCGGAGGCGAGGAGCGAAGT
>JBBRYW010000141.1:0-8603 GCA_038237235.1 Gaiellales bacterium | reverse complement strand
CCGGCAGCGGTGGAGAGACAAATCCAACGCGAGGAGACTCTCGATGAGCGAGAGCTCAATGAGACTTTTGAGTCATCTCCGCCACTGCCGGCACCGAGCCTGTCACGGGCCCAGGACGGACCCGGCTTCAGTCTCACAATGTGACTTGCCGGTGCCGGGCGAACAGGAGTCGCACTACTCATGTTGTCGATCCCCTGCCCGAGCGCGTGCGTCTCGCGCACGCGCCGGGCGATCTCCGCGACGTCGAGCTTACGGTGCTCGGCTGGCGCACCGAGGCGGGCGAGACCGTGCTCATCTGCCGACTCCTCGACGGCAGCGCCGGCACGATCCCGGCACGCTGGAGCGATCTGCCGCCTCGGGTCGTTCCCGAGCGGCCGCTCGGCGTCGTCGCCTCGCCGGCCGGCTGGCGGCTGCTGCTCGCGCGCGTCGAGGGGCTGAGCGAGCGCCGTCCGCGGCCGAGGCGAGCCTCCATGAAAACGGGAGGCGACGATGGTCGGACAGCTCGCCCTCGCCCTGCGCGAGGAGATGGTCGTGCCGGCGGCGGTGTGGGAGACGTTGCCGCCGCAGGCGCAGCAACAGGCGACCCTCAAGCTCGCGCGGCTCCTGGCGCGGCTGCTGGAGCTCGAGCGCGATGAGTGAGCGGACGAAGATCAGCGAGCCGCAGCGAAGACGACGCGCGGTCGTCTACGTGCGCCAGTCGACACTCGGCCAGGTTGCGAGCAACGTCGAGTCGAGCGCGCGCCAGTACGCGCTCGTGGAGCGAGCCGTCGAGCTCGGCTGGCCGCGAGAGGCGGTCGCGGTCGTCGACGAGGACACCGGCCGCTCCGGGGCCTCGAGCGAGGGACGGATCGGCTTCAAGGAGCTCGCAGCCTCGGTCGGGCTCGGCGAGGTCGGGATCATCCTCGCGCTCGAGGTCTCGCGCCTTGCCCGCTCCTCGGCCGACTGGCACCGCCTGCTCGAGCTCTGCGCCCTGACCGGCACGCTGATCGCCGATCAGGACGGCGTCTACGCGCCGGGCGACTTCAACGACCGGCTCCTGCTTGGGCTCAAGGGCACGATGTCCGAGGCCGAGCTGCACCTGATCCGCGCCCGCCTCGACGGCGGCCTACGCCACAAGGCCGAGCGGGGCGAGCTCGCGCTCAGCCTGCCAGTCGGGCTCGACCGCGACGAGCAGGGCCGGGTCGTCCTCTCGGCCGACGAGCAGGTGCGGGCCGCGATCGCGCGCGTCTTCGCGCTCTGGCGCAGGCTCGGCTCCGCCCGGCAGGTCGCCGCCGAGCTGATCGCCGAGGGCCAGCGGCTCCCGCGCCGAACGGTGGGCGAGCGGCGGATCCGTTGGGCGCGCCCGAGCTACGGGGCCGTGCACGACTTCCTCACCAACCCCAGCTACGCCGGCGCATTCGTCTTCGGCAGGACGCGCCAGCAGAAGCGCCTCGGCCGCGACGGCCGACTCGAGGTGAAGACGCTCGAGCTGCCGCCCGAGCAGTGGGCCGTCTGCCTGCCCGAGCATCATCCCGGCTATGTCTGCTGGGAGGACTACTTGGCCACCCGTGAGCGGCTGAGGATGAACGCCAGGCCGCGCGGCGAGGGCGGCGGGACCGCTCGCGAGGGCGCAGCGCTGCTGCAAGGGCTCATCCGCTGCGGGCGCTGCGGGCGGAGGATGCAGGTCGCCTACTCGGGCACGGGCGGCCGCTCGCCTCGCTACGCCTGCGTGCGCGGGCGTGACCTGCACGGCACTGAGCGGGCCTGCCAATCGCTCGGCGGCGGCCGGCTCGACCGCGCGATCGCGGCCGCCTTCCTCGAGGCGATCAGTCCGGCCGGTCTCCGGGCCTGCGCCGAGGCCGTCAGCGAGCTCGAGGCCCAGCACGCCGAGCGGCTCGCCCAGCGGCGGCTCGCGCTCGAGCGGGCCGAGTACGAGGCCGAGCGTGCCCGCCGCCAGTACGACGCCTGCGAGCCTGAGAACCGCCTCGTCGCCCGTACGCTCGAGCGCGTCTACGAGCAGGCGCTCGTCGCGGTCGAGGGCGAGCAACGCATGCTCGCGGCGCTCGAGCGGATCCGCCCGGCGCCGCTCAACACCACGGAGCGGGAGGCGCTCGCCCGGCTCGCCGGCGACCTGCCTCGCCTCTGGGGCGCCACGTCGACCGCCGACCTGCCAGACGGTGACGTCGAGGCCGGAGTGGCGGACCGTGTCGTCGGAGCTGGTGAAGCGGCCGGGTAAAACGTTGTCCAAGGTCGGGCACTTCGGGGTTTGCTTGAACGCCAACGTAGCGGAGCTATGTCCGAGCAATTTCACCAGGCGCTGAGACGGCCACCGAAACGGCGCGCCGGCGCCTTACGGGATTTCGAGCAACGCGCGCACGAGGGGGACATCATCGTCGCGGTCGCGCTCCGCGACCAGCTGCTTCACGACGTAGGCCGGCTCTGGGGAGAGCTTACGGCCGACGCAGAGCGCTACCCCGGCGAGATTCTCACGCCAAACTTCAGAGCCGTCGGGGTAGACGGCGAGATACCCACCGTTCCAGGTTTCGAGCGCACGACCCCAGTCCGTCATGCGTCTTACGCTTGAGGCGAGTCGGGCCGGACGCTTACCACGGCTCTGCGCGGGAAGAGGTAGCGGCAGGAGCGTGTTACGGTTCTCATGCGTCGACGGTGGTTAGGGCGCACTTTCGGATTCGCTATCGCACCGAGTAGGTTTGGCCGTTAGCTGTGTAGCCCGCGATGTCCACCGTTGAGTGCCCACTGACACTGACCTGGAAAACATTGTTGTGCACCTCCGCCGTCGCAGACCTCGACCCGTCCGTGAAAAGGAGAGTCACACTCGACACGCTATCTAGGACAACGCCCGAGACGGTCAGAAGCCAGGGGCTCTGCGCGGTGTCGCCCTGACGGGCCGCGACCGGCAGAAGGGCGACTCCGCCACCGAGCATCGCGCTCGGACACATTGAAGCTGCCTCGGCGATCAAGCAAGCTGTGCCGTCACTCCTGCGGGCTAGGTAGAGATTGGGCGCAGCCTCGCGCACGCTGAGTGAGTCCACGCGGGCTGAGCCATTCGCTAGGCTGCTGAGGCGGTCGCTTAGTGCCGCAGCTCGGACGGCTGGGATGCCTGGCAGCGCCTGCAGGGCGGTGATATCGTGTAACGAGTACTTGCCTGGCGGGCTCGTTCGGCGGAGCGCCGCAGACCCGCCGTGCGCATCCCGTTGTGCAGCCGACGCCTTGGCGACGACAGCTGTCGACGCGCGGCTGAACATACCGAGTGAGATCAAGGCCCCTACTAGGAGAACGGAACTCGCGAGGCCCGCGCCAATTGGTATAAGAAGTTTATTCAAGTTTGCTCGCTCTCGTCGGCCGCTACACCGTAGAGTAGAACTGACACGTAATGACGCGTCCCGCCGATTTACCATAAGCAGGGTTGTTCTCGCACGAGGCGACCTTGTTCCCACCACTGGCCTCAAAAGGAACTGGGCTCCCGCTGTTCCAAAATGCCGTTGTATTGAGATAGACCACGCCGTTCGAATAGCGGTAGACGATGTCTAGCGGCGGGTCGCTGGGATCGACCTGAGTTTGGTTCTGGTACATTCGCATCCGCGCCGAGTAGACCGTCGTGTCGGTAGAGACAAACCCGCCGCTTGAGAGGAGGACGTCGGCCCTGTCGATGGTGTGCCATCCGATCACCGCGAGACCCGGTGAGGCCGCGATGGCGAGGAGCGCGCAGGTGGTAAGTACAAACGTGGCGACACCTACGACGGTGCTCCGCCGGTGCGCCAGGACTGTACCGCTGCCTACAGGCAATGCTTCGGCGATGAGGGCACAGTGGCATCCTCCAAGTCGTATTAACTTTAGTCAACGCTAGCACTCGCGTCGCAGCCCGTCAAGTCGCCGGCCGCCTGGATGTTGCGCCGATCGATGAAAGTTAGAGCGGTCTTCGCCCACACGTCATTGCGTCATTGGATAGCGTCTCCCCCCGCGTTGAAGCGAAGATAGCTAGCGTCCGCGAACTGACTACTCGCGGTCGCCATAGCGGCATTGACACGACGCTGGGTGGCGTCCCATCGTCCGGGTAAAAACTCTCGGACGTAGCTCCGCTACTGTTGCCACTGTAGCAAACTAGGCGGCGACTACCTCCTCCTGGGCCTCGTCGTCGGGTTGTCTGTCGGCTGCGAGAGCCCGCCGCAGCCGCTTGATCTCGGCCACTGAGCGGGGCGTCATCACGACGCCGCGCCAGCCGCGGCTCGAGAGCTCGAGCACGGCCAGATCAGGCAGAGCGCCGAGGTCTCGCCGGGGAAGCGGCCGATCACCTTCGTCCGCCGCCTGACCTCGACGAAGGTCCGCTCGAGCAAGTTGGTGCTGCGGATCCGCTTGCGGTGCTCGCTGGGGAAGCGCAGATGGCAGACGAGCGCCTCGAGCTCTCGCTCGATCGCCGCCATCGCCGAGGGGTAGGCGGCGCGATAGTCGGCGGCGAGCGCGAGCAGCGCGGCTCTCGCCTCGACCGCCGATTCGGCCTCGTCGAGGATCCGCCAGTAGCGAGCCTTCAGCTCGCGGTGCAGCCGCTCGGGCAGCTTCTTCGTCACATTCCTGAGCGCGTGCACGGTGCAGCGCTGCTCGAGCGCCTGCGGCCACAGCTCGCGTGCCGCCTTCCAGAGGCCGGGAGCGCCGTCGGCGATGAGCAGTGCCGGCGAGCGCATCCCGCGCACGACGAGGTCGCGCCCGAAGTCGAGCCAGTCCTCGCAAGCTCTCGCGTGAGCCGAGCTGCAGGCCGAGCAGCACCTTGCGGCCCTCGAGCGTCACGCCCCAGGCGACCAGCACGCCCTCGGCCGGCGTCTCGTCGGGCCTGAGCTTGAGGTAGATCGCGTCCAAGAAGCAGTAGACGAGGTCGTGCTGATCGAGCCGCCGCTGGCACCAGGCGCGGTAGCGCTCGCGCGTCTGGGCGCAGATCCGGCTGACGGTCGACTTGGAGACGATCGGCTCCTCGAAGGCCTCCTCCAGCGCCGCCTCGACGTCGCGGACGCAGAGGCCGCGCAGGAAGGACGAGATGACGAGCGCCTCCAGCGCGTGCGTGCGCGCGACGCCCTTGCCGACGATTGCGCTCGCGAAGCCGAGCGCCGAAGCATTGCGCAGGCGTGGCCGCTCCAGCGCGAGCCGCCCGGCGGTCGCCTTCACTGTGACCGGCTCGTAGCCGTTTCGGTGTGCGAGCGGCTGGCCGCGTCGCTCGTAGCGACCGCGGCCGAGGAAGTCGCTCAGCTCCTCCTCCAGTGCCTGCTGCAGGATCAGCCGCGCGCCGAGCCGGCCGATCGCCTCGATTGGATCCTCGGCCTCGCCGGCGCCGTCGATCACGTCTTCGAGCTCGCGGCGCAGCCGCTCGCTCGGGGCTATGCTCGCCATCAGGGCGTACCTCCTTCGTCGACTTCCAGGTCAACGCGGAGGCTACGCCCGATTCATTTTCCCCGGCTCATGGGACGCGACCCCCCGGCTAGTCTCCTTTCGACGACGCCTTCGCGGTTGTTGTCGTCAAGGAGAAGAAGGAGGCTAGATGACCCGCCATCTACGCGTTCCGTGTCGGCACCCCGCCCGGGGTATCGTCGTTCGCAACGAGATAAGCGACGAGCCGCTGGGTTGCGATTGTGATTATTAGTCCGCTGAACTCGTCCGTCCAGCTCCACCCTGTGGTCGCCAACGTGACTAGCGCACCACCCACGGCGACAATCGTGGCGGCCCACCATTTCCGGGTTGGCCACCACGTCTTCAATCCCATGCCCTCTCTCACACCCATCTAACTACAGCTCCTTTCTGACTGTGCTCCTGCCGGCGCGCGTCCTTCTAGACAGCCTGATGTGAAACAGACGTGCCCGAAGGACACGGAGAGACTTCGATCGGTCGGGTCGTGGCGCGGCAGGCGTAGCCTTGCGTGTAGCAAGGCGTTTAACCCGCCTCCTGCTGGCGCCAGTCCGGCCCCAGTGTCGGGCCCGGCTCGTCACCAGCCCCGGTGGCGAACCTGATCAGATCAGACATCGTGAACGCGCCTGGGCTAGTACCGAGAAAGGGCCGCCAGGACGGCTCAACGTTGATGTACGACAACGGATCGCCCTTCAGAAGTCCAAGCAACACTTCGCCGACGATGCGTCCGCCGACCGGACCGAGAGTCGCTCCGCCGGTGACTACGTCCGCTTCTCGAAGAACGTAGAACCACAACGGTGCGCTATCGACGAACTGGCTTGAGACGTCGACGAGTCCAAGATCGGCATCCGAAAGCGGAGTGATCCCCATCGCCAGCGAGACGCTCTGGCCGCTTGGCAACCCAAGCGCGCGGCCGCGTCGAAGGTTCCGTTCGGCCAGCGCGTGCGGTTCGGTGGTTGCCGGCACGTTCCCTAGAAGTGCGGCTAGCTTTGTATCGATCTTGCGCGCATGTTGCAGATTCGCCCCGCCAAGGTCGAAGAAGAAGGACCAGTCGACTGTCCACGCGCTTGCCAGGGGGCGGAACCCGCGCAAGTCACGATGCTCGTCCTGCAGCTCACCCGGCGAGAAGATGTCGATTTCCGGTGTTCCACCGTTCAGCTTGTAATCGGGTCGGATCATCGAGTGACCAAAACGATAGGCAGCGACCGAGAACTCAACGGGCATGAACGGGTCGCGTTGCCACCGATAGAACTGCAAGTGGATACGTGGAATATCAACACGGTCCGAACCCGCCACGTAGTGGTCAGGGTTGAGGATGTTGGTCACGACGTCGTCACCACAGATGCGGGGTAGGAAGTCATTTACGATAACCCACTGGTAGTGCCAGCGAACTATCCGCTGCGCCTCGTCGAATAGCCGATCACCGTCCGCCGTCGTGCCGTCCGCCTTCAACTGCTCGACGACTTTGTTGTGGAATCGCAGAAACAACAGATGCAGCTGGCTAACGATCACATTCTCATCGTTTCGCGGGTCGCCGATCAATGCTCGCCCCCGCGGCAGGCCCGTGACCGGATCGTCCACAAGCTTGTTGCGCGGAAGGTCCGGCTCGTTGTTGTCGTTCGCGCCGAGTAGGAAGCTGGTCTTGCCGCCGTCGATGTCCGGGTCGTACAGGAATGGGTTGTTGTTCGGTCCGTCGCCATAGAGCGAGTCGAGGTCAAACCGCGGCGTGCGGAAGTCATGTAACGAGTCCGGGTCGTTCAAGCGTTGGAGGCTCGACACGGGATCGAACGTGATGTCATGATCGATGAACTGGCCCAAATATGTGTAGCCCGCCGGAACGGGGCCATCCAAGCTTTCGGGCTCCTCGCCGCCCTCATCTTGCGTATCGGGATCCTCGCGCATCGTCGTGGCCAGCTCGGCTAGGACCGTTTCTTCCGGTACGAAGGCTGGCAAGTTACGGAAGAGACGGCCGAATCTCCCTTCCAGGAACACTGAGCGCGGAGCGAGCTGTGCCCCACGTGGAGCGGTCAAGTGGTGCTGCGGCATGTATGACTCCCCCTTCCAGCCCGATGGCTGACTGTCACCGGCGATCGGATGCAGTCTCCCACGATAGCTGGGGCGAGTCAACAGAACCTCGGCGGTAGTGGCAACGTGCGGCGGCGTTCCGGCTGTGGCTCCCGTGCCTGCGGAGCGTTCGCCGTGGCACGTTAGTGCGCGATGGGCCTAGGCGTCCCGGAGCGTCACGTCTTGATTCGCACCCGGGCTTCAACCATGCTTACTTCTGCAACAGACCCGTTGACCAGTGGAGCCCTGATGCCTGAGCCTGACATTCTCGACCCGCTAGGGCCCCGGTGGCCACCATGAGTCTCGAGCGGTAGCGAATAGCCACGCATCGATTGTACCGCGCGTGGCGGAGGACACTCCGCCACGCGCGTCCTACTGTTTACCGGAGGACTGAGATGCGCACGGGCCCCTTCAGGCGACGTGATGGCGGATGCGACAACTATTGTTGATGCAGCGATGCCACCAAAGCGCTTCCGCTACGTCGGCGACCCCGTCCAGCTCGGCGCACGCCTGAAGGCGGCGCGGCTCGCGGCTGGGGTCTCGCAAGGCGACTTGGCTGCCGGCGTCTGTAGCGCCAGCTACGTCTCTCACGTGGAGCTGGCAACCCGGGTGCCATCGCTCCAGATTCTTCGCGTTTTCGCTAGTCGTCTTTCGACGAGCGAAGAGGCCCTGCTCGGAATCGACGATGCCGTCGGCGATTCAGTCCGCCGATTCTGCGATTCCGTTCCCCTCGATCAGCTCGTTCGACGCCGGCTAGACGCTGAGGCGAACGATCCGCGCGCCCAACTCGAGCTGGTGCGCGGACTTGTCGACTCCCTCTCGCTCGCCCTCTCCCGAATCGAGCAGCTCGCTTAAGCAGCGCTCCTTACGGATCCGTGGGTTCTATGCACGGCCGGGTAGTTGGGGGCGTAGCCCTCCGACGGTGAGCATTGCGAGCGCGATCAGCGCATCGGCGGAGTGGAAGCCGTAGGCGCGGCGGCAGATCAGTCGCAGTGTGGTGTTGATCGCTTGAGGATGTCCCGCTCGTCGTGGAACTTCGCGACGGCGGTCCCGGTGTGACGGTCAGGCAGTGGCGAGGATAGCGACCTCCTCGGTGGGAGACGGGGCATTCGTGCGGGCAACGTCGTGTTCGATCGCGAGGGCGAGCTTGG
>JBBRYW010000140.1:0-8775 GCA_038237235.1 Gaiellales bacterium | reverse complement strand
CCGCTCGCGTCCGGTGCCGGGGATCGGCATCAAGTGGTGATGGCAGACGAAGAGCCGGAGGTCGGCCGCACCGGAGAACCCCTCCTCGATCCAGCCGTAGTGCTCGCGCCCGATCTCGCCCTCGTCGAGATCCGGCTTCGAGGAGTCGACGGCAACGAGCGCCACGTCGAGATCGCCGACGGAGATGCGCCGACGCGTATCCCTCGGCCCGAAGGTGTCCTCGAAGTGCAGGTAGCCGACGTTCCTCGCATCGTGGTTTCCCGGCACGAGGACGACGTTCGCGCACGTGAGCTTCGCGAGCTCTTCCCGGGCGGCAGGATACTGGTCGGGATACCCCTCGTCGGTCAGGTCGCCCGCCACCACGACCAGATCAGGCTCAGCTTCGTTCACCTCGGTGACCGCGCGCCGCAGGAGCTCCTCGCGGTAGCGTGGTCCTCCGACGTGCACATCCGAGAGCTGTGCGATCAACACAGCCGCTAGTTTGCCCTCTCGGACGTGCTGCCGCCGCAGCAAGGACGGCGTTCACCGTCTCGATACACCGCCCCGAACCGCCCCGGCTGCCCCCTCCACGTAGCGAAAGGGACAGTGGAGCGGGTCGACCGCGCGACCAGCCGCCGGCGTCGCTAAGGTCCGGCGCCGTGGCGAGCGAGCAGACAGCGGGGAATGCACGAGTCGCTCGGGCCGAAGCAGAGCGGGCCGAGCGCATACCGCTTGCTCCGAAGAGACTCTTCTATGGGCTCGCCGCGCTGGCCCTGCTCCTGGCGGTCGTGCTCGCCGCGCTGCGGGTCGGCGAGAAGAGCGGACGTGTCTCGGACTGGCAGGCGCTCGTGCTTGGAATCGTGCAGGGGCTGACCGAGCTTCTCCCCATCTCGTCGTCGGGACACCTCATCCTCGTGCCCTGGATCGCCGACTGGCACTACCTGAAAACGCACGAGGACTACAACAAGACGTTCGACGTCGCCCTGCATCTCGGCACGCTCGTCGCGGTCGTCCTGTACTTTTGGCACGACGTAGTGTGCTACGTCGGGGCCTGGTTCCGGTCGGTCGGGAGCAGAAGCATCTCCAACCAGGACGAGCGGCTCGCGTGGTACGTCTTCGCTGCGACCATCCCGGCCGGCCTGGCCGGCGCCGCCGGCGAGAACGTGATCGAGAAGCACCTCGGCCAGCCCTGGCAGATCGCGATCCTGCTGGCCGTCTTCGGAGTCATCCTGTGGCTGGCCGACCGTAAGCCCGAGCGGTACAGGATCGACGATCTCCGCTTCCGGACAGCCTTTGCGATCGGCGTTTCGCAGATCATCGCCCTGATGCCGGGCGTGTCGCGCTCGGGAATCTCGATCACGACCGGACGCTATGTCGGGCTCGACCGCGACTCGGCCGCGCGCTTCTCGTTTCTGCTCCTGATTCCCGTGGTAGCGGGAGCAGTCGTCTACAAGGGCGTGAAGCACGTGTTGCTCCAGAGCTTGCCCGCGGGCTCGACCGGCCCCTTCGTCGTCGGTACGCTCGCGGCCGCCGGCGCCGGCCTCGTCGCGATCGACCTGCTCCTCGGCTACGTCCGGCGCAACAACTACTCGCCCTTCGTGGTCTACCGACTGATCGCCGCCGCGGTGATCCTCCTGATCATCGTGACGGGCGTCCGCAGCGCTACGTTCTGACCTAGCCGTTCGGCCAGCCGAGCCGCCAGGATAGAACTGTTCGATCGGGGGGCGCGGCTCCGGGAGTCTTTTCCTACGATTTGGGGCATACAGGCATCCAGTGCGTGCCAGTTCGTCGGCCAGTCAGCCGCAACGGGCTCTGCGCTCTCCATGATGCGTGACCCCGTGCGAGCGGTGCGCACTGGATGCCGATCAAATCTGTCTAGCGAGTCCGACAGATGAGAACGCTCTCGAAGAACTCACCGGCGCGTCTGCCCGTGCGGCGGTTGACGTGCCGGGTCAGCTTGTCTTCGAGCCGAAGCGCCGAGCGCGCAAGGATCTCCGGATAGAGGGTCTTGGAGTCGTTTACGACGATCACGACTGGCGCTCCGGCCGGAAGCTGCCGACGTGCGTTCTCGAGCCCGAGGATCATTGATTCCACGTATGTCCGAATCGCTGGCCTGCTCTGCCCGCGGGCGGCTGGGCCGATCTCCTCGCTGCGACGGTCCTCGAGCGAGAGCAGCTCGTACGCATACCGGTGCTGCTCGTGGTAGTCGATCAGACCCGGATAAGGAGGCGATGTGATGATCCCTGTTGGCTCAACCGGAAGCCGAACGCACCGTGCGTCCTCGTGGAGCACGAGCGCGTCCGCTTCGCTGCGGATGAGCGCGAACTCGCGCAGCCGTCTGATCGTGTCAACTGTGTATCGACGCAGGAACTTGAATGCTTCCTGCACCGGTCGACACGTTTTCCTGTGCTTGTAACACCAGTACGGTTGACGTACGGGCGTACGTGGAAAGTCGAGATCGAAGTGAGTGATGAGGCGTGCGGAGCGAGCTGAACGGCTCAACACAACCTTGCAAACGTCTCGGAGCGGCCCTTCGAGATTCTCAATCGCGGCACGGTAGGCGACCAGCTCCGCGAGAGCACGTGGCGCGTACCACGCGGGAAGCCACTCCCCCACAGCGGCGACCGTGGGCAATGCCAACATCCGCCTTGCCTCCGCGAGAGCGCCGTTCAGCCCGAGCTCGAGGGCGGCAAGCGAGTACCGGGCGGTCTTCGCCCGGGACAGCAGGCAGTTGAACGCCGAGATGTCGCATCCGACGGAGTGCGCCCCGAAAGTGTTTGCTTCCACGAGCGTCGTTCCAGACCCCACGAAGGGGTCGTAGACGCAGTCGCCGGGCGCGAAGTAGCGCTTCAGGAACGTCTCGACGAGCTGAGGGACGTATTTGCCGAGGTAGGGATGGAGGCTGTGGACGTGCTTCGTCCGCTCTCCCTGCGGTAGCTGGTCTTCCGACCACGAAAGCTCGAGATCGATCTCCGAGTAAAGCGCGTGCTGCGTTCTGGCGGCTGCCACCACCACGAGCTTATGAGTCGCGCCGGATGGGTTACCCGGGCCGGGCTTCGAGCTTGGGAACTTCGGTCTTCGGGTTTCGAGAGGAAGATCGACTACTGGTCGCGCAACACAGGCGGATCGCGCAGGAATGCGTCAAGGGCCTGAACGAGCCGCCCAGTCGTTCCCCGATCCCCACGTGGGGACTGCCGGTCGCTCGTGCAGACGATGTCGTGATGGTGGCCGGGCGGCGGCAAGAAGTGCCCTCTCGAGCGGCCGGAAGTCGCGCACGGCGACGGCAGCCGAATTCGTCTACGGGTCGCGGCGCGTCGCGGCTGACTGTCTCATTGCCTCTCCCCGAGGCCGACGGGGGAATGCCGCCACGTGGCGGGCTCGGCGTCCGCCGAGCCGATTTGGGAGTTGCTCCCGTCGGAGCGCCCGCCCTCTCCGCCCAATGCCACCGTCGCGCGGGCGGTCACCAGGTGGTAGAGGATCATGAGCTGCACGAGGGCCAGCGACTCGGAGCGGTGGAGGTCGTTCCCGAGCGTGAACTCGCCCAGCCGCTGCGAGCGCAGGTGGCTGGCGAATTGCATCTGATCCCAGATCGCCTGCTCGATCGCACCCGCACGCTCGGGGTCGAGCTGGCCCGGGATGCGCAGCAGCCGCTCGCCGTCCTGCTCCTCGAGCGTAATTCCTCCGTCGCTGTCGATGAACGGTGAGAGATCGGGATGGGGCAGACCGTCGCGGAGGGTTAGCACGGCGTCGAGATGGTCGTGATCGTTGCCCTCGTTGGAGCAGAAGGAGACGACCAGATCGGCGTAGCGCTCCTGCGGGCGGATAAAGGCGACCGAGTCGTCCTCGCGCTTGTCGAGCTCGGCCAGTACCTGGTCGGTGGTGTAGCCGCGCCTGGAGCAGTCGCGGCTGACCTTCCACTTGCGACGGAGGTCTTCCGGCGGTGCCAGATACACGCGCACGTCGCAGACGTCGCGCATCTCCTCGGTGTGATAGCCCAGCAGCCCCTCCACCACGGTGAAGCGCTGCGGCTTGACGTATTTGGGGGGCCCGAACTTGCCGTCGGCGTGTCCGTACACCGGCTTCAGGATCGCCTCCCCGCGGCGTAGAAGCTTGAGGTGCTGCTCCATGATGTCGATATAGTTGCAGTCGGGGTGCAACGGCGTGACCCCGAGCTCGGCACGTTGAGCGCGGTCGTACTTGTGGTAGTCGTCCGTGCACACGTGCGTGACGGCGTCTTCCCCGAGGCCGCGCACCAGGCCGCGCGTGATGGTGGTCTTTCCCGCCGCCGAGTCGCCGACGACTCCCAGGATGATGGGACGAGGCATCGTGTCCGCCTGCTCAGCTGACATTGCCGGGAACGGCGGATTTGCCGCCATCGCCTCCATCGCCGCTCAGGTCACCATCGTCGTCGGCGAAGACAGAGCTGGCGAGGATGTCCTCGGCCTCGATGGCCACCAGGTCGGCGCGCGCGAGCGAGTCGCGGCGGTCGTAGAGCCGACTGGCCTGGCGCATGCGCGCGCGGTCGATCGCGTTGCGAATGCTGCGGCCGTGCGCGAAGCGCGGGCGCTGCACACGGCGCTCGACGTACTCGCGCAAGGCAACTTCGGCCGCGGGCGTGAGCTCGTAGGTCTGCTGCTCGAGCATCAATGCCGCTATGGCCATCAGCTCATCGACGTCGAAGTCGGGGAAGTGGATGTGGTGAGCGACGCGCGAGCCCATGCCGGGGTTGGAGCGAAAGAAGGTCTCCATGCGGTCGCGGTAACCCGCGAGCACAACGACGAGATCGTCGCGTTCGGTCTCCATCACCTGCAGCAGGATCTCGATCGCCTCCTGGCCGTAATCACGCTCGTTCTCCGGGCGGTAGAGGTAGTAGGCCTCGTCGATGAACAGCACCCCGCCCTGCGCGCGCTTGAGCACCTCTCTGGTCTTGGGGGCGGTGTGGCCGACGTACTGGCCGACGAGGTCGTCGCGCGTCACCGAGACCACCTTCGGCTTCTCGATGTAGCCGAGCCGGTGCAGGATCTCGGCCATGCGCAGCGCGACCGTCGTCTTGCCGGTACCGGGGTTCCCGGTGAAGCTCATGTGCAGGGAGGGGCGCGAGGAGATCAGGCCCTCCTCGCGGCGCAGACGGTCGATCACGAGCAGCGCCGCGATCTCGCGGATGCGCGTCTTCACCGGCTCCAGCGCGACGAGATCTTCGTCGAGCTGCGCGAGCACCTGCTCGATGTCGCCGCCGCCGGAGCTGCTGCTCTCCGGCTCGGAGACCGACTGGAGCCGTGCGCTCACGAGCCGGGCCGAACGCGGTCGCTGGCCCCTCCCCCGTTGGCGGTGGACGTGCCGCTCGCCCCGTAGCGGAGTCCCGACGGGACATCGGTGGCGTAGGAGTGCAACGTGTACCTGATCTGCCGGTCGGCCTTCTCCTGGCGCTCCAGGCGGAAGCCGGGCTCGACCGGCGGGCGCCCGACGATGAAGGACAGGGCCGTGGTCTGGCGGCCCAGCGTGCGGTCGTAGGCGACGATCTTGACGTACTCATGCTGGCAGGCCTCGCGCGCGGCGCGCACCTCGCGCATGGCGACCTCCACCTCGTCCTCGTCGAGCTCGAACAGCGGCTGGCCCCACATCTCCCACAGCGAGTTGCGCGGATGCGGGTCGTCCGTGTGCTCGACCATGATCGCCCAGCCGTTGCGCAGGGCGTAGCGCAGCTGCGCCTCGATCTGCTCGTCGGTGAAGTCGGGGAGGAAGGAGAATGTTCCCTGGGTGATGCGCATGCCGGCCTCCTAGTAGCTCGCGGTCGGCGTGACGAGCACGTCGGCCGTGTCGGTGGACGTGTACTCGAAGGTGATGTCCTTCCAGACCTCGAGCGCCGCGTCGAGCTCGGGGCAGCCCTTGGCGGCCTTGGCGAGGATGTCCGGGCCCTCGCTGAAGAAGTCCTGCCCCTCGTTGCGCGCCTGGATCATCGCCTCGAGGGCGACGCGGTTGGCCGTGGCGCCGGCGGCAACCCCCATCGGATGGCCGATCGTGCCGCCACCGAACTGCAGGATCACGTCCTCGCCGAGGTAGTGGAGCAGCTGATACATCTGGCCGGCGTGGATGCCGCCCGACGCGACCGGCATGACCGCGGGCATCGAGCCCCAGTCCTGGTCGAAGTAGATTCCGGTCTCGGGGTCGGTCACGTTGTAGCGCTGGCGCAACACGTTGTAATAGCCACGGATCATGTCCGGATCGCCCTCGAGCTTGCCGACCACCGTGCCCGCGTGGATGTGGTCGACTCCAAGCAGCCGGCACCACTTGGAGATCACCCGGAAGGACACGCCGTGGTTCTTCTGACGGGTGTAGGTGCCGTGGCCGGCGCGATGCAGGTGCAGGAGCATCCCGTTCGCGCGCGACCACTTCGACATCGAGCTCATCGCGGTATAGCCGATCGTCAGATCCATCATGATGATCGGCGAGCCGATTTCCTTGGCGAACTCGGCCCGCTCGTACATCTCCTCCATCGTGGCGGCCGTGACGTTCATGTAGTGGCCCTTGACCTCGCCGGTCTGGCCGACGGCGCGGCTGACGGCCTCCTGCGAATACAGGTAGCGGTCCCGCCAGCGCATGAAGGGCTGGGAGTTGATGTTCTCGTCGTCCTTGGTGAAGTCCAGGCCGCCGCGCAGCGCCTCGTAGACGACGCGCCCGTAGTTCTTTGCCGAGAGGCCGAGCTTGGGCTTCGTCGTGGCGCCGATCAGCGGACGGCCGAACTTGTCGAGATACTCGCGTTCCATGACGATGCCGTGGGGCGGCCCCGGAAAGGTCTTGACGTAATGCAGCGGGATCCGCATGTCCTCCAGGCGCAGCGCCTTGAGGGCCTTGAAGCCGAAGACGTTGCCGATGATCGACGACGTGAGGTTCGCGATCGAGCCCTCCTCGAAGAGGTCGATGTCATACGCGATCAGAGCGATGTACTGGCCCGGCGTTCCCGGGACCTCGTCGACCTGGTAGGCCTTGGCCTGGTAATGCTCGTACTGCGTCAGGCGGTCGGTCCAGACGACCGTCCACGTCGCCGTGGAGGACTCCCCCGCCACCGCCGCCGCGGCCTCGATCGCGTCGACGCCCTCTTGCGGGGTGATGCGGAAGGCGCACAGGATGTCGGTGTCCTTGGGCTCGTAGTCGGAGTCCCAGAACCCCATCTCAGCGTACGGGGTGACTCCCGCCGCCCAGCGGCCTTTTGTTGCCCCGAGGCCTGTAGTCGTCGCCATCGTGGAACTCCTCTCGCTGCTGGTAGTCGAGCCAATCTATCCGCAAAGGCGAAAGCTGTCTACGAAATATCAGCGCCCTCTCTTAGTCTTTCGGTTATGAACCTACGGGCTTTAGCACCGCCACGCCGGACCCGACCTCCACCACCCACGGGACCATGTCCCAGGCGGACTCGCGGGCGCAGTCGTCCACGTCCTTCTCTAGACCGGCCAACGCAAGGGCTCGGGCACTGGCGCTGGCCGCCAGCGCGGCGCGGGCGGAGGGATAGGCGGCCGCCACCCCCTGGGCGATCACCGCGGAGTCTGAGCGCGTGCCCTGGAGGCGTGCCGAGATTCGCCCTGCGACGTAGACGTCGTCGAGGGCGGGGCGCCCGTCGGTGCCCGAGCAGACGAGCTGGGTGTCGCCCGGGGGCAACGCTGCCACGATCGCGTCCAGGTTGAGCAGACAGCCAACCAGCACCCGCGGCGAAAGCATCGCGGTCTGGACGATCGCAGGCGCGCCGTTCGTGGTGGCCAGAATCAGGTCGTCGCCCAGCGGCGGCGTCGTGCCCGACGGGGAATTGCCGAGTTGGAAGCCCGGCGGCCTTCGGCACTGACGCTCGCCGGCGAGGACGCGCCCAGGCGCCTCCAGCGCGGAGGCCCGATCGAGCCCATCTGCGCACAGCACGCGCTCGTAGCCCGCCGCCAGCGCCTGAACGATGGTCGACGTCGCTCGCAGAACGTCGATCACGACACTGACCTCGGCGGTTCGGGCCTCGGCGGGAGTGAACGCGACGTCGATCAAAGCCGCGCTCAGGCCGCCGTGGCGGTCGCCACGGCAATGGGACATAGGGCCGCCGAAAGCACCCACGTAACTTTGCCCGCTAAACCATTTGGGAACACCAGCAACCTCGTCTTAGACACAGAGAGGCACCTCTATACTTTTCCACCGGGTGTCGATCACGCTGACGCAGCTGCGGAGCTTCCTGGCCGTCGTCCGCGGCGGCTCCGTCACCGCGGCCGCGGACGAGCTGGTCGTGACCCAGCCTTCGGTCTCGGCTGCCGTGACCGCGCTCTCGCGCGAGGTGGGCGTCAGCCTACTCGAGCGGGAGGGGCGCGGGGTCCGACCGACCCCAGCTGGGCACGAGTTCGCGACCTATGCGGCCGATGTGATCGGCCTCCTGGAGCAGGGTCAGCGCGCCGCCCGCGAGGCAGAGGCCGGCAGCGAGCTCGCGCTGTCGATCGCCGCAGTCACGACCGCCGCCGAGTCCTTCGTTCCTCCGCTGATGCGGGCCTTCGCGACGTCTCACCCGCAGATCGGCTTGGGGCTCGAGGTCGGGAACCGCGACCGGGTCCTGGCGATGGTCCTCGGCCACGAGGCGGATCTGGCCATCGGCGGACGCCCGCCTGCCGATGAGCGCATCGAGGCGCATGCCATCCTGGAGAACGAGTTGGTGCTCATCACGGCGCCCGAGGATCCCCTCGCCGGCACCGGGCCAGTCTCGCTCGCGCAGCTCAGGGGCCACCGGTGGCTGCTGCGCGAGCCCGGCTCGGGCACCCGTCTGGTGAACGAGGAGTTCCT
>JBBRYW010000139.1:0-8816 GCA_038237235.1 Gaiellales bacterium | reverse complement strand
TGGAGTCCCAGCATGTTGCCTGCCTCCGACCCTCCAGAGCGGAGGTCAGCAGACGTGAGCGGCTGCCGCCGGAGAAGGCGGGGCGCCATCCCGAGACTGTCACAGCGGCTGTCGCAATGGCGACGGAAGCAGCTGGACCTGCGTGACTGGCGTGATCACGAGTCTGCTGAAAGGCGTCGCTCCGGCAGTCGAGCGAACGGCTGATGTTCGATGACATGTCCCGAGCCCGGAGCGAGCCCAGATCGCCTGCTCCAACGCGTCGAGCGCGAGATCGGAACGCAGCGACCTTGATGCTTACCAGCCGACGATCATCCGCGAGTAGACGTCGGTGATGAACGCGACGTAGACGAACCCGGACCAGGTGCGGACGTAGGTCAGGTCAGCAACCCAGAGGCGGTTCGGCACGTCGGCTCTGAAGCGGGCGGTCGACGAGATCGCGCGGCCGGTCGGCCTCGTCATTTGGGACCGTCGTGAACGCCGGCTTCCCCGCACGACCCCTCGTAGACCCAGCTCGCGCATCAAACGAGCGACCGTGCAGCGGGCGACCCGGACGCCTTCACGGTTCAGCTGCGCCCAGACCTTGTCGACCCCGTACACGCCGAAGTTGTCGCGGTGGACGCGAGCGATCTCCGGCTTCAGTTCCGCGTCACGCAACGCTCGCGCCGAGCGCGGGCGGGCCTTCGCGGCGTAATAGGTGCGCGGGGCGAACTGCAACACACCGCAGATCGGCTCGACCCCGAATCGGTGCCGGTTCTCATCGATGTAGGCGATCACCTCCGCGTCCGACCGTCGAGCCGGTCGCGAAGAAAAGCGACGCCGACTTCAAGATCTCGTTCGCGCGCCGCAGCTCGCGATTCTCACGCTCGAGCTCGCTCAGCCGCGCACGCTCGTCCGACGCGACGCCGGCTCGGCGGCCTGTCGCTGCGCGGAGTCGAGCCTGCCCTCGAGCAGATCGAGGTTGGCGAGGTTCATGGTCGTGGTCGCGGCCGCCGCGTTCTCGCCGCCCAGATCCTGCAGGACGAAGAGCACCTCCTGCCAAAGCGCACGCGCTCGCACCCAATCCCCGTCCTGTATCGTCGGGTCGACGAGATTCACCAGCGACGCAACGCGCAACCAGCGGTCGCCGAGTCGCTCTCCGAGCTCGGCACTCGCCTTGAAGAGCGGAATCGCGCGCTTGGGCTCGTCGTTTCTACCCGCGATCATCGCCAGGTGGTACTGGCCGTCAGCAACGCGTCAGGTATCCCCGGATTGGGCCGCAACAGCGCTGGCCTCCCGTAGCAGCGGCTCGGAGTCGGCGAAGCGCTTGACTCGCCCGAGAAGCCGCGACTGCTGGATCGCCGCTCGGCGAGTGCTCCAGGGTCGCGCGTGCGCGTGCGCGTGCGCGCGATCGCGCGCTCTCCCCAGTGGAGTCCCTCGCCCGGGTCTGCGCTGGCCCAGTAGATCTCCAGTGCGTCGAAGTAGCGCTCGAAGAGGTCGTCGTCTCGCTCAGACGCGCGAGCAACGGCGGCTCGCAGGTTGTTCGACTCGCGCTCGAGCCGATCGGCGACACAGCTCGGCAACGACCTGAGCGGCCCGCCGCCCACTTCGCTCGCGTGAGCGCTTTCGGCGAGGTGCAGGTAGTGCGGCGTGCCGCCCCCGCACCGGCTCGCCGTCCCCACTCTGCTGCAGCCGCTCCTCCGCATACTCGCGGATCGTCTCCAGCATGAAGTAGCGCGGCTCGCCCTCTGCGCCCTCCGACTGGCGGAGCAGGCTCTTGTCGAGCAGCGAGGCGAGCGTGTCTAGACGCGTGGGGGAACACATGGGCGACCATTTGCCCCATGCGTTGCCGCCCCACTCCGCCACATGAGTCGGAGTGGCGGAGTGGCGGAGTGGGGCTTCACGGTCTAGTTGCCCCAGTCCTCGGGCGGGGGACGAAGGCACCGGCGGCAGGCGGATCCACCACGTTTTCCCGCGCTCGTCAGGCGACGGCCAGCCCTCGGCCGTCGCGCCTGGGCCGATCGACTCGACCTTGAGCTTCGCTCTTGCGCGCTCAAGCGTCCGCGGACTCACCCCGGCGTCTTTTGCCGCTTCGTGTAGGTCACGCTTGGGCCGCGGACCCTCCGCGAGGACGTTGAGGATCACCGAGGCGGCGGTTCCTTCCTCATGCTCGATTATCGCCGCTGGGGAGGGTCGTCGCATGGCTGAACCCCTCGGCGTCGCTGTAGTCGGACTCGCCCATCAACTTCAGCTTCGGGACGCTCTCGACCTTCGGAATCGCCACCTCCCTGAGACAGAAGCGCAGGCTTTGCGGCTTCCTCGCGGGGTTCATCTTTACGCAGGCGAGCACTCCCGTCGTCGTCGCCGTTCGTCTGCAGCCGTCCCGGTCAGCGCGATCCCTTCGCGCTCCGAAGCGCGCGACACCTTCTCGTCGAACGAGGCGACCGAGGCGTCGGCGTAGCGAGCAGCGGCCAGTCAGTAGCGTCCGCCGAGCTCATCGACAGCCTCGTCAAGCCTGCGAGATCCGTGAAGAGAAAGGTGACGGTTGAGGTGGGGAGCTCGCGCACGCCCTGGCCTCGCGGCCGCCTCGATTGACAGCGGGCCCGGTGCATTCTAGACTTCGGCTCGCACTGCTTACCCAGGGATGAGGCCCGCTTACGTGCCGATGAGCATGGTTGGTTCCAACATGTCGCAGCTTGCGCCAGCGGGTCAGGCGCGACTCGCGAGCCGCCCGCTGACGGCGGGGCTCGCCGCGCTCGCGCTCGTCGCCCCGACGAAGCCCGCCTGGTTGCCGAGCCTCGGAGAAATGGACGGTGACGGTGACATGGACGAATCGACAATGCAGTAGAGCGAGAGGAGGAGAACGTGGACTGGCTTCTCGAGGGTGAGTGGTTCAAGAACTGCAACTGCGACCCCGGTTGTCCCTGCGACTTCAATCAAGCCCCGACGCACGCGAACTGCGAGGGCATGGTGGCGATGAGAATCAGGAGCGGTCACGTCGACGGCGTCGACCTCTCGGGCCTCTGCTGGGCCGGGGCGGTCTGGTGGCCCGGTCGCATGGACGAGGGCAACGGCAGGCTGCAGCTGCTGATCGACGAGAGCGCCACACCGGAGCAGCGGGAGGCGCTCGTACGCGGCCTCGCCGAGGGCGAAGGCGACACGCTGATGGACATCGTCCGGGCTGTTTGCCCGACTGTCGAAGAGGTGCTCTACGTGCCCTTTGAGTGGGAGTTCGATCTCGACGCGCGCAAGGGCAGAGTGAAGGCCGGCGATGTGCTCGACACCGAAGTGGAGACGCTCCGCGGCTTCGGCGATCCGCCACCCCCGTATCGCGCCGTCGTCACGATTCCCGGCGGCTTCGAGTACACGGGCGAGGGCAACTCCGCCGAGACCGCGACGGCGAAGAGGCTGCGCCTGAACGGGGCGTTCGCCTACGACCACGACAACTGCCACTCCTCGATGGCGCATGTGCGCCGGGGCGCGGGCGTAGCCGGGTAAATCGCGCCACCCGACACGAGAAAGATCTGCAGCCGCCCGGCGTCCGGCTGCGCGCATGCCAGGCGGCGTCCTTCATCGAGCCCGCGATCGAGTTGAACGGGGCAAGAGCCTATTTGCAGGGACTCTGCTTTTAGCGCCGGGCCGCGGGAGCGGGACATGGATCGCAGATCCCCGCCTAGTCAGGCAACATAAACAGCATCTTTGCAGGTAGGTGAGAGGCGGGAGCGACGGGATTCGAACCCGAGACCTCCGGCGTGACAGGCCGCGTTCGGGTCGCTGAGGAAGGCCGGTGGCACCGGTCGCCAGGCGCCGGGCGTGGAGCCGACCGGAAAGCGGAAGACGCCGAAGCGGCCGTCGTTCGCCCTGGCCGCGATCATCGCTGCGACGGCGGCCTCGCCGGCGGCGAGGCCGCCGTCCTTGGCGGGCCTGGCCGGAACGGCCGCGAGCGAGGCCGCATACAGCGGGGTAAGTGCCGGCTCCTGTGCAGGTACGAGACTGAGGAGCACGCGGTACTCGGCGGTGGCCGCGGCTGCGTCCTTCGAGTCCCAGGGCATCGCCGCGGGCGTGACGAGGTACGCCTGGTGACCGCGGTCGATCGCGTTGACGGCGTCGTAGACCGCACCGTGCACCATCGCCGCGCGAGGCAGCCGCGCGGATACCGCCCTCGGACTTGACTGCGATCGAGTTCCTAAGCCACTCCGGGGCGCAGAATTGTCGCTAACGGTCGCATGTTTCGCTCCCGGGTGGTCGATCCGTGCGATGCTCGTCGACGCTCACGCGGGAATTCACCGAAAGGAGAGGCGATGGTCACCGTAGGTCTATGGGTTCCGTTGGAGGCGAAGCCCGGCAAAGAGGAAGACGTGGCTCGCTTCCTCGAAGGAGGACGAGCGCTCGTCGACGCGGAACCGGCGACGACTGCCTGGTTCGCGGTCCGGCTGAGCAAGTCTCAGTTCGCGATCTTCGACGTTTTCCCGGATGACTCGGGCCGCCAAGCACACTTGTCGGGCGAGGTTGCTGAGGCGCTGATGTCGCAGGCCGACGATCTCTTCGCGAAGCCTCCCGACATCAAGCCGGTCGACGTGATCGCAGCCAAGCTCGCAGAGTAACGATAGCCTCCGGCACACGGCCGCAACCGAACTGATCCGGCAAGGCGTGAAGCCGGAACAGGTGCAACTCTGGCTCGGCCACCACGCTGCGAGCTTCACGATGGACACCTACGTCCATGCACGCTCGGCGGACCTCCCGGATGGCGATCTCGACGAGCTAATCGGTGGGGGACCGTGGGGGATGCCCGCAGCCTCCTGAAACTCCCCGCTTAGGAGGAGTTTTGATCCAGCGGTTGCCTCAGCCAGACAAGCCGGCAAGTCACAGCCGCCGTTGACCGAGCGCGACGGCACACCGCAAGTTCAGCGTCCCGCCGGGATCTATTCAAGGGCAACCGTGAAAGGGTCTACAGGGATGAGAGTTCGAGCCGCGCTGGTCGCGGTGCTGATCGCCGGCGCTTTCGCCGCGGTCGTCAGCGCCGGTCTTGCGGCTCGCGCAAGCAGCCCGGGCAGGGTGGCGATCTGCCATAAGACGAGCTCCGGCAACTTCGTGAAACTCAAGGTCGGCAAGAACGCGATGGACGCTCACCGCGCTCATGACGGCGACGTGGTGCTCATGGACGAGAACGCGACCTGCCCCACGCCCTCCATGACTCCACCGGCCGTCGCCACCGAGTCGAGCCCGGACAAGGTGGCGATCTGCCACCGGACGAAGTCCGTGAGGCACCCGTTCGTGAAGATCACCGTCGGTAAGGACGCCGTCGGCGCGCATCTGAAGCACGAGGGCGACATGGTGCTGATCGACGAGAAGGTGAGCTGCCCGACAACGGCGCCGACAAATCGAACGGCCGCGGCAAGTAGCGCGGCGGAAAGTAGGGGTCAAAGATGAGATTGAAGCTTCTAGTGCCGGTGCTATTCCTCGCGGGCTTCGGTGCGTCGTACGCGATCGCGAGCCCGGACTCCGCGATGCACCTGATCAAGACGGGCACGACCGGTGATTCGGACAAGGTCAAACTCTGTCACAAGACAGGCTCGAAGAAGAACCCGTCGGTGACCATCTCGGTCAGCCGGAAGGCCCTCAAAGCCCACCTGAAGCATGGCGACACCAGGGGTGCCTGCACGTCCGGAACCACGTCCACCTCGACCTCGACCTCCACCTCCACCTCCACCTCCACCTCGACCTCCACGTCGACGTCGACGTCCACCACCGAGAGCAAGGTGACCATCTGTCACAAGACCGGTTCGGCGAGCAACCCCTACGTCAAGATCACCGTGAGCGAGAGCGCACTGGCCGCGCATCGGCGCCACGGGGACATCATCCCGGCGCCTGCCGGAGGTTGCCCGACCGGGACATCAGACACGACGACCCACATGACCGGCGGCAAGGGAAAGGGCCGCTAGTCGTCGCAGGTCGTCGGGAGAGGGGCGGCCTTCGGGCCGCCCTTTCTCTTTCGTCCGGCCGCCCGTTGCGCTTAGATGGGCGAGGTGAGCCTGCTCTCGATGCCGGACGCTCAGCTCGTTGCCCGCTGCCGCGGGGGCGATCAGGAAGCCTGGCGAGAGCTCGTCAACCGCTATTCGCGCTACGTCTACGGCATCGCCGTCCAGGCGTTCCGGCTGCCGCAGCACGACGCGGAAGACGTCTTCCAGGAGGTGTTTGCGCGTGCGTACGAGCATCTCGGCAAGCTGCGGAGCGGCGACGCCCTTCGTCCCTGGCTCGGTCAGCTGACGCGACGGCTCTGCATCGACCGTCTGCGCGCCGGGTCACGCGAGCAACTTCTCGTCGAGGAAGTGGAGGAGGCAGCCGCGGAGCCGCTCGAGCTGGTCGAGGACGCGATGGCGGTGAACGAGGCGCTCTCGAGTCTCTCCGACGATTGCCGCGAGGTTCTCGACCGCTTTTTCACGCGGGACGAGAGTTACCGGACGATCGGTGAGGCCCTCGACCTCCCGGCCGGGACGATCGCCAGCCGGATCTCCCGGTGCCTCGGCAAGCTCCGCTCCGCCCTCGAGGGAAGAAACTCGCCACTCCACTCGTCTTAAGAAGCGTGACTCCCATGAATAGGTATGACGAAGAGCATCTCGCCGAGCTTCTCCGGGCCCTTCCCCCGGCGCCGGATCATTGGGTCAAGGCCGCACAAGAGCTTCCCCTCGCGCGTAGCGGCCTGGACGAGATCGTCGCAAGAGCAGAACGCGACGTGGAGTTCCGGCGGGCGCTCCTTGCCGACCTCGAAGCCGCTCTGGCAGGGGCGGGGTACGAACCAGACCCGCTCCTGCTGGAGTCGGTGCGCGTGCGGCTCCACTCCGCCTAGCGCTCCTCGAGCACACGCCCCACCCGCTGCGGGAGAATGGCGCCGTGGCGACCAACTCCCTCCTGGGCGCGTCCGTCGAAGAGTTGCTGGACGCGCTCGCGACGGCGGACCCGATTCCAGGCGGCGGAGCCGTTGCCGGAATTGCCGTGAGCATGGCTGCGGCACTTTGCTGCATGGCCGCCCGGGCGTCCGAAGGCTGGCCCGAGTCCAGGGGCACCGCCGCCCAGGCCGAGGCGCTTCGCGCGCGCTCGGCTCGGCTCGCCGAGGCGAACGCGCAGGTCTACGGCGAGGCGCTGAGCGCCTTCCACCTCCCGGGCAGTCTCAAGCCCGAGGCGCGCGACTTCACGCTCGGCCAGGCGCTGGCCCAATCGGTCGAGATCCCGCTGGCGCTCGCCGAGGCCGCAGCCGACGTCGCCGAGCTGGCCGCCCTGCTCGCGCGGGAAGGCCAGCCTGCGATGCGCGGCGACGCGGTCGTCGCGAGCGTACTCGCGTCGGCAGCGGCGCGCGCTGCGGCCTCCCTCGTCGCCGTGAACCTGGCCGTAACCGAGGACGACCACCGGCTCTCGTTCGCACGCCGTCTCGTGGAAGCAGCTGCACAGGCGGCCGCTCGGGCAGAGCGCACGATCGCGTAGCTGCCCAGGCCTCTCGAGTTGAAGCGACCCTCATTTACGCATCAGGCGTGATGGGGATGCACCGGGGTCTGCACCGGTGGGACTTCCGCGTCGAGCCGGAGACGGACCGACTCGTCCGCCAGGCGGCGGCGACATCGCAGCGCACGCTGACCTTCGGCCGCCCGCCCCACTCGAGAAGCATCACCGCCTCGATCACTTCGACTGCGGCAACCCGTTCAACGAGTGGCTCGCGCGGCACGCGCGCGGCGCTCACGCGCCCGGTTCGGCCCGCGTCTTCGTGACGACGCTCGAGGATGGGGAAACCGTCGTCGGCTACTACGCACTCGCTGCCGCGCAAGTTGCTCCCGAGGCCGCTGCAAATGGGTAGGTTTTCTCGCCGAGGTCTGCACCGGGTCTGCACCGCTTGAGCCTCCGTGGTCGAATCCGCACAGTCGGCGAAGGTGCGTAGCACACTTCGTGCTACAGTTTGGCTGTGGCACGTTCGCTTCACGTCCGGCTAGACGAGGCCTCTGCAGCAGCACTCGAGATCGTCCGCGCCGGTGGGTTAACCGACTCGGAAGCGGTGCGCGCCGCGCTGCGCGAGGCGGCGGCCCGGCGACGTGTTCGCTCGGCGATCCGCGACGAAGTGCGCAGCCTTGCGGCCGACGAGAGCGACCGCGAGGAGATGCGGCTGATCCGCGAGCAGCTGGCCGGGCTCGCTCCTCCCGTTACCGACTGACGTGGTCCGCGGCGAGCTCTTCTACCTGCCGGCGCCTCGCAGCACGCGCGGGCACGAACAGCGCGGGGCTCGTTACGCGGTTGTCGTCCAGGCCGACGAGTTCCTCGACCTCAGCACCGTCCTCGTCGCGCCGACCTCGACGACCGCGCGCGCAGCGAGCTTCCGCCCGACGATCACGCTCGAGGGACAAGAGACACGCGTCCTGGTCGAGCAGACGACGGTAGTCGACCCGCAGCGACTCGGCCGCTCCGCCGGACGCCTCGAAGTGGATGAGCTCCGCTCCCTCGACGAGGCTCTCACGCTCGTCCTCGGCCTCTGAGGCCGGAAGGTCAGTCGAGCAGGGCCGCGTATTCGAGCTCCCGCTCGTCGGCGACCACGTGCGTGTACATGCGAGCGGTAGTCATGAGGTCTTAGGCGCACGGAGCACCGACAGACCGTACTGCGCTCGAGCGCGCGCTCTCCTGACGGCTGACGTCCATCGCGTCGCCTGGGCGATCGTCCGGGGATGATGCTCCTATGACTTGTCAAGTCATCAGCGGTTCCTGTTGTTCGAGTAGCCGGTAGAGGTGGCGGGCGAGGTAGCGCTTGAGCAGCCGGGTGGCCTCGCGGCGGCTTTTGCCCTCGGCGATGCGGCGGGCGATGT
>JBBRYW010000138.1:0-8827 GCA_038237235.1 Gaiellales bacterium | reverse complement strand
CTAGGGTTTCATTCCGTCCATGTGCATGGCCGGGGCGGATCCCGGCTCCTTCAGGCCGGGCACCGACGACGGCGCCGCGGCGATCCAGATCCCGAGCGCGACGAAGCAGAGAGCGAAGAGCCGGGACAGGCGCTCGCCGTGCGGCAGCACCTTCTCGGCGAAGATCACGGCCGCGATCGCGGCCATCCAGAAGAGGCTCATCACCCCGACGGCGAAGAGCGAGACGAAGAGCCCCCAGCAGCAGCCCACGCAAAAGAGGCCGTGCTCTGCGCCCATCCGAACGGCCCCCGTCCAGCCGTCTCGCCAGCCGCCGAGGATGAAGTGGAGCGGGCCGCGGCAGTGGCGGAGACAAACCTCCTTGAGCGGGGTGAGTTGGTAGAGGCCCGCCGCAGCGACAGCGCCGCCGGCAACGTACGGGCCGGCGCGATCCCACGCGAGGAAGCCAGAGCCCGCGGCGTTCACGAGCCGGAAGACCCCGTAGGCAAAGAGGCCGTAGAGCGCCCAGATGGCGAGGTAGGCGCCGACGAACACCCACGCCGGTACGAAGGCGGCCTGCCCGCGTCGCGCGCGCTGCCCGGTCACGCGTGCGAACGTCAGCACCATCGGCGCGACCGACGGCAGCATCATCGCCGCCATCATGGTGACCCACACCCCTACGAACCAGCCGAGGCCCCCGAGGTTCGTTCCGGGGCCGTCGTCCATACCGCGCATGCGGTCGATCGTCACGAGCCACGTGACGAAGGCAGCCGCGATCAGCGCCACGGTGACCCAGATCGCGCTCACGCGAGGAGACGGTCGTCCGGCTGCGTGAGAGCTCACAGCCGCGTTGCTAGGCACGTTTCGACCGCTGAGCGCAACCCCGAACGCTCCGCTTCCACAGCGAGAGCGAGTTGCATATGCGTGAAGATACACCGCTGCGCTCGCGTTTTCAACCGAGGGCCGACCGTCTAGAGTCCGCCGACATGACGACTCTTTCGACCCACGTCCTCGACACCGGACGGGGGGAGCCGGCGCGGGACGTCCCCGTCGAGTTGTACCGCGGCGACGAGCTTCTCGCCCGCCGAACGACGGACGAGGACGGACGGATCGGCGACCTTTCCGGCGAGGCGCTCGCCCCCGGCAGCTACCGGCTCGTTTTCCATCCGCCATCGCGATTCTTCGCCCGCGTCGAGCTCGAGCTCGTGCTCGATGATCCCGTGCGCCACTACCACGTCCCCCTCCTCGTCTCCCCGTACTCGTGCGCGAGCTACCGCGGCAGCTGAGCGTCGACGAGCTCGCGACGCTCTTCGAGGGCCGGACGCGACTCGTCGAGCGCCTGGCAGAGACCGAAGGTCCGCTCGATCGGGCTGAAGAAGTCGCCGCGGGGCTCGGAGAGGACGAGAAGGTCGAGGCGCTGAACGCTCATCCGCCGATCGGGGGAAGGAGGCTGTCCGCCCGCTCGGCGCGCGAGCAGGGCACGTACGACGACCCGGCCCTGCTGACAGAGCTTGCCTATCAGAACCAGGTGTACGAGGAGAAGTTCGGCTTCCGCTTCGTCGTCTTCGTCGACCACAGGCCGAAGTCGGAAATTCTCGAGATCCTGCGGGAGCGGTTGCAGCGAACGCGGGAGGAGGAGCTCGGCACGGGCCTGGAGGAGCTCGTCGCGATCGCGAGGGACCGATGGCGCGCCTCCTAGCGGTCGATCCGTACTGGAACGACTGGCTCGATTTCCTGCTCCGCTGGCTCCACGTGGTCGCCGGCATCGTCTGGATCGGCACCTCCTTCTACTTCGTCGCTCTCGACAACCACCTGCGGCCTCCGCGGAGCCGCCGCGACGTCGACGAGGGCGTCGGCGGCGAGAGCTGGGAGATCCACGGGGGCGGTTTCTACCGCATCCAGAAGTACCGAGTGGCTCCGGCGGAGCTTCCCGAGCCTCTGCACTGGTTCAAGTGGGAGGCCTACACGACCTGGCTGTCTGGCTTCGCTCTCCTCGTCACGCTCTACTACCTGCACGCCGACGTCTACCTCGTCGATCCGGGCGTTGCCGATCTGAGCTCTGGCGAAGCGGTCGGCATCAGCGTCGCGCTGCTCGCGGTCGCCTGGCTCGTCTATGACGCGCTCTGCCGACTCCTGCGGAATGAGCTGATTCTCGCGGCGGCGCTCGTTGCTGCCGTCGCGCTGGCCGCCTTCGGGGTCAGCAACCTGTTCGGCGGCCGCGGCACCTACATCCAGATCGGCGCGATGCTGGGCACGATCATGGCCGGCAACGTCCTGCTCGTGATCATTCCCGGCCACTGGGACCTGATCCGCGCGAAGGAAGCGGGCCACGATCCCGATCCGGCTCCCGGCCTGCGCGGCAAGCAGCGCTCGGTTCACAACAACTACCTCACGCTTCCTGTCGTGGTCGCCATGATCTCGAACCACTTCTCGGCCGCCTACGGGCATGCGCACGCCTGGGCCATCCTGGTCGCGCTGATGCTGGTGGGCGCCTGGGTGCGACACTTCTTCAACCTGCGCCATCAGGGGCGAGACGTCTGGGCGATCCCCGTCACGGCCGGGGTCGGCGTGGTCGCGCTCGCGGTTGCGATCAGGCCGGGTGGGTCGGCCGCTCCGGCCGGCGGGGGCCACGCCCAAGTTGCCTTCGCGCGCGTGAACCAGATCGTGACCGCGCGCTGCGTCCCGTGCCACTCCGCGAACCCGTCGAGCAGCGCGTTCGAGACGGCGCCGAAGGGGATCATGCTCGACACGCCGAGGGAGATCCGAAGCCAGGCCGACCTGATCGAGCAGCAGGCCGTCCGGTCTCACGCGATGCCGCTGGGCAACGCGACAGGCATGACCCAGGAGGAGCGCGATCTCCTGGGCGCCTGGGTCGACCAGGGGGCCAGGTAGCGTTTGCACATGCTCGAGATCGAGGTCGCGGGCTTCCGCTTCGCCGCCCGGCTCGAGGACGAGGCGGCACCGCAGACGTGCGCCGCGTTTCGCCGGATGCTGCCACTGCAGAGCCGGCTGATCCAGGCCCGCTGGAGCGGCGAGTCGGCCTGGATCCCGTTTGGGGAGCTCGACGTGGGCGTCGGGCCGGAGAATGCGACGAGCTACCCGGCGGCGGGCGAGATCCTAATCTACCCGGGCGGCCTGAGCGAGACTGAGATCCTGTTCCCGTACGGGGCTACGTGCTTTGCGAGCAAGATGGGCCAGCTCGCGGGGAACCACTTTGCGACGATCGAGGATGGACGGGAGCAGCTCCCGGAGCTCGGCCGCCTCGTCCTCTGGCAGGGCGCACAGGAGATCCACTTCACCGAGCGCTGAGCGCTCGGAGCGTCTCCGTCAGGACGTCGACGGCGACCGAGATGTCGGCCACAGAACTGCTCTCGCGCGGCGAGTGACTGACACCCCCGGCGAGACTGCGCACGAAGAGCATCGCGGTCGGTACGCCGGCCGACGCGAGGATCGCCGCGTCGTGCCCAGCGCCTGAAGGCAGCTCGACGAGCGGCGCCCCGCACCGCACGACCGCCTCCCGCAGCGCCGCGAGCGGCGCACCGGACATGGGAACGTCGTCGCGCCTCGGAACGTCAGCGGCGTCGAGGGAGTCCAGAACAGCGTCCAGCCGCGTGCGGTCAGGAGCCCGCACGTCGACGGTCAGCCGGACCGATTCGGGAATGACGTTGACCGCACCCGGCCGAACGTCGAGCACTCCCACGGTTGCGACGGCGCCGCCGACACCCTCCGCGGCGTCGCGGACGCGAAGAACGTATTCGGCCGCACGGCAGAGAGCGTCGTCCCGAGCTGCCATTGGAGTAGTCCCCGCGTGGCCGGCCGAGCCACGGAACTCCCGGGCGAAGCGCGCCATCGCGACGATTGCGGTCACTAGCCCGAGTGGAGCGCCGCGGCGCTGCAGAACGGGTCCCTGCTCGATGTGAACCTCAACGAAGGCTGCCGGAAGCGGATCGAGCCAACCGCCGGGCGGAGGTGGCCCGAGCCGGAGTTCCGCAAGCGCTTCTACGATCCGGGTGCCGTCGCGGTCCTGGGCTTCCAACTCGCCCGGATCGAGTTGCCCGCAGAGCGCACGACTGCCGAATGTGCCGCGCCCGAAGCGTGCCCCCTCCTCGTCGCGGAACGCGATGACGGCAAGCGTTCGCTCGAGCGGCTCGTCGCGAACGCGTTCCACGGCCTCGAGCCCCGCGACGACGCCGAGCGCCCCGTCGAAGCGTCCGCCCCTCGGAACGCTGTCGAGATGCGATCCGGTCCAGACCTCGGCGAGCTCGGGCCTCTTGCCGCCGAGTCGGCCGACCAGGTTCCCAGCGGGATCCCAGCTCACCTCGAGCGCCGCGGCCCGCATCCACTCGGCGACGAGCTCGCAGGCAAGCTGCTCCTCGGGGCCGAGCCCGAGGCGGTTTGCGCCCTCCCCGCCTCCGATCGCGGAGAGCGCCTCCAGGCGTGCCATGAGCCGCTGCACATTCGTGGCACCGGGCGTGGTCGTCATGCCGTCATCTTCTCGAAAGTGCGAGCTCGGAGAGAGCGGGCGGCCATCGTTTGCAGCACTTTTCTTTTGCTAGTATCGGGCGTACCGCGCCCGACACGCCGCGCGGGTACTTGCCTCTCCTTGGGAAGCCAGCGTGGCGGGCGCGGCTTCTTCCTTCTTCAGCTTCCCATTCCGGGTGGCTCTCCTTGGTCGCCGCGCGCGCGGCCTACCTCGAGGGTCCAGCGCCGTTTCAGGAGTCGTCATCCGGCGCCGCGTACATGCCCGATCAATCTCTAGGTCGTTTGAAGACGAGCAGGTGGCCGTCCCGCGCCCCTTGCAGGTCGGCGTCGAGGTTGAGAGAGACGAGCTCCCAGCCGTCGTCGCCGTGCTTTCTCAGCAGGTCGTCGAGATCTTCGACGCGCAGCTTGTCGCGACCGACGAGCGACGTGAGGATCTCGGTCTTGTACTCGAACCGTGGCACGAAACTTCCTTTCAGGTCGGATGAGACGCGGACTCTACTGAGCTGGAGGCGCGTTGCCCGTCGAATGCAAGCTCGAGCAATGCGGCCGGCACGGGCCGTGGCGGCATCTTGGGCCAGCGGCGCTTTGATTGCGGGCGCGCTTCCAGCGGCTCGGGCGTCGTTGACCCGAGCGCCGAGCCTTGGAGCTGAGCTGGACGTCGATCAGCGGCGCTGCGAGTGGCACTCTTGGCTTAGGGATATCCCCGAAGCGGTCGCGGGCTGCGTGCCGGATAATGCGCGACGCCCACATCCGCCAGAGGAGACCGATGAAACGTATTTGGTACCTATCGCTTCTGATCGCGGCAGCGCTCTCCACACCTGCTGCCCACGCCGCCAATGCCGTGCCGAACCCCGGCTTCGAGACCGACTGTGCCGGCGTTCCGTGCAACTGGGCCACCAACGGGAACGCGACAGTCGCACGCGACACGCTGCCGGCGTTCACGCCCGAAGCCGGCGCAGCGAGCATGCGCTTGACCGCCGGCTCGTCGTCATCCCTGAGCGGCGCGATCGGAGCCTGCTTCCTGCTCGGGGCAGGCGACCACGTCGCGTCCTTCTGGTTCAACTACCTCGACTCGCGCGTCGCGAGCGTGAGCGTCGCCCTCCTCACGTACTCGACGACGACCTGTTCCGGCGTGCAGCTCAACCCGCAGACCAGCATCACCGGAATCCTCGGCGATGGCACCTGGCGCCAGGCGACGGGGGTGCTCACCGCGCCGGCGGGCACGCTCGCCGCGCGCATCGCCCCGATCCTCTCATGCCAGACCGTTTCGACGTGCGCCGGCGGCGAGACCGCCCACTTCGACGACCTCGTGCTGGACTCCACGATCACGCCCGTCAGCTTCCGCTCGCTGAGCGCCTCCGCCAAGGCCCGCGGCACGCTCGTCCGGTGGAGCACGGGCTCGGAGATCGACACGCTCGGCTTCAACGTCTACCGTGAAGTAAGCGGCCGGCGCATCCGCATCAACATGCGCCTGATCGCAGCGCAGAACGGCGACCGTGGCCGCGCCTACTCCTTCCTCGACCGAAGCGCGCCGCGCACGAAGCCCGCCCGTTACTGGATCCAGGTGGTGAACCTCGACGGCTCGCGTGCCTGGTACGGGCCGGCGCGGGTTGCGAAAGGAACGCGCGGATAGGCGCTGGAGAACCGCTAAAGCGTGCGGGGTGGCGTCGGACGGTGCGTACGGAGACCGGGAAGCCGCGCTGCGCGAGCTCCTGTGCCGCCTCGGCCGTTGTGAGCAACATCGTCCCCATCGACCCGAGTATCGGAAGGTGTGCGAAAATCGTTCGGGATGGCTCGCACGAGCAGGCGACCGTGAGCGATGCCGTCATACTCGGCCTTGCTGGACTCATCGGCTCAGCCCTGGTGGGGCCGTCAGCCACAGCATGGTGGCTATCGCGACAGCAGCGCGAGCGCCACAAGCACGAGCGCGAACTCGCGGACCTAAGCGAACTTCGCCGCCTTCTCGATCAAGCGGCGCACTGATCGAGGAAACGGTCACCGCGCTCGGAAACATCGATGCGGCAAGCGCAATGGCCGTCCGCCGCGGCTCACCGGATCGCGGTTCCGTAGACGACGCAATCAACGCGTTCTGGGACAGCCTCCACTCGGCCCGCAGCTTCGAAGATCGTCTTCGTTTTCGGCTTGGCGTAGATGATCCCGTCGCGGCCGCATACGAGAAGGCCGGCGTTGCGCTCTACCACCTGGCCCACCTGGTCGGTCAGGCCGAGACGGCGGAGACGGCGAAGCTGCGGGGTGAGTTCATGAACGATCTCCGCGACGCGCGAAAAACTCTCATCGCCGAGGCGAGCCGAATCGTCGGCTCGCGCCTACCCGCCTAAGGAAGTACGAACGTGCGGGTCAAACCAGGTGACCGTCCTCCGACTCATCGAAGAGGCCAGTCACCATAGTCGCAACGCGATCAACCGGTGGCGGGATGTCTCCGGCGTCCTTGAGCCCGGCCACGCCGTCCACGACCGCGTCCCTCCAAGCAGGCGGAATGATGACCGCGCGCCCAGCGCCCGTGGCAGAAAGCGCGCTCGTGAGGGCTTCGACAAGTTCAGCGGACTCAGGCTCCCGACTTGTTTGAAGCACGACGCGCAAGTAACCGATGTCTTCGGCCGCTACGTCGGTTGCGACACCGTCCGGCTTACCGACGATCAGCTTCACCGACGCGCCCTAGACGCGTCCGAGCTTGGCGCCTCCGTTGCCGCCACCGTGGCTCACGAGGAGCCAGTCTACGTCTCCGCTTGCAAAACCGCTTGCAGCCGACCCGGCCGTCGCCATCCGGGGCAACAAAAAAGCCCAATCGCAGGGGCCTTTCTTACTCCCCGGGTTGGACTCGAACCAACAACCCTCCGGTTAACAGCCGGATGCTCTGCCAATTGAGCTACCGGGGAACGGCAGCAGCCGGACGGAGATTGTAGCGGTGGCCGTCCGCGGCTCAGGCGAACTCACGGATGGCGGTGCGGATGCGCGCGAGGGCCTGCTGGAGGTCGGGAAGCCGGTCCTCCTCGGCGGTCTCGAGCTGCCGCTTCAGCTGACGCGCCCTGAGCTGGAGCAAGAGCTGTTCCCCGGTCTTCTCGTCGATCGCGTCCCTTTCGGCACGCGCATCGAGCTCGGCGAGCAGGCTTACGAGCTCCTCGTCGGCGGGGGCGGCCGCCTGCAGGAGATGCGTAGCGGCACGCCGGTGGAGCTCGACGTCGAAGTGCTCGGGCCCGAGCTCGGCCAGGAGGGGAAGCAACTGCGCGTTCGCGACGCAAGCCGCGAGCGCCCCACGCTCGAGACGCTCGCCGGCGTCGAGCAGGCGCGCACTTACACTGCCGGTGCTGGCCCGCCGCCGTGGGAGAAGCCCCCCTAGCGTGTCGCGCGGGAGATCTAGGCGGTCGGCGATCAGCTTGAGCGCGTCGGAGAGCTCGGGCGAGTCCTCCGCGCGGCTCAGGAGCTCCCGCACACGTACGAACGCTTCGTGACGATCGGGCGCGCGCTCGAGCTCGAGCCGGACGCGGTAGGGGAGGTAGGTCTCAGAACCGCGAAGGCGTTCCTCGAACCCATCGGCCGCGTCCGCGGGGTCGAGGCCGCTCGGGAGCACGAGGACGCGCACGTCGAGCCCCTGTGCATTCGCGAGCTCCATGCCGCGCAACGTCGCGGCCTCACCAGCGGCGTCCCCGTCGAAGCAGAGGAAGAGATGCCGCGTGAGGCGGGAGAGCTCGCGCAGCTGGCGCTCGGTCAGCGCGGTGCCCATCGACGCCACGACAGGCGCAATTCCCGCCTGTCGCAGCGCCAGGACGTCGGTGTTCCCTTCCACCACGATCGCCCGCTCCTCCTTCGAGATAGCGCTGCGGGCGCGGTCGAGGCCGTAGAGGACGTCGCCCTTGCGGAAGAGCTCGCCCTCGGGCGAGTTGACGTACTTCGCCTTCAAGGGGTCGTCCTCGCTGAGCTTGCGAGCCTGGAAACCGAGCACACGGCCGCGGCCGTCCGTCAGCGGGAAGAGCAGGCGGCCGAAGAAGTAGTCGCTGCCGCGCCGGTTCAAGAGGCCGGCTGCCAGCAGCTCGTCGCCGCTGAATCCCTTCTCCCGCGCCTTGCGAACCAGAGTCTGGCCTCCGGGCGCGAGGCCCAGCCGGTACTCGCGGCAGATCTCCTCGCCCAGTCCGCGCCCGGCCAGGTACTCGCGCGCAGAGGCCCCGGGTGCCGATTCCCAGAGGTGGCGCTCGTAGAACGCGGTCGCCTGCTCGAGCAGCGCATACAGCCGCTCGCGCCGCCGCCGCCGATCGTCCTGTCCGGGGGATGATTCCTCGTACTCGAGCGGTACGTTGAACCGGTCGGCGAGCCACTCGATCGCGCCCACGAAGTCGAGGTTCTCGGTCTCTCG
>JBBRYW010000137.1:0-8861 GCA_038237235.1 Gaiellales bacterium | reverse complement strand
CCGCCACCAGCGCGCGCGCCCGCGCGAGCGTTCGGGGATCTCCTCGATCAGCCCTTGGCGGGCCAGCTGGCGCAGGTGGTAGCTGGTCGAGCCCGAGCTCTCACCAAGCGCCTCGGCGACAGACGTCGCGCTCGCCGGACCCACGAAGGCAAGGTGGTAAAGCAACTTCTGGCGCAGCGGGTGCGCGAGCGCCTTGAGCGCTCCCGGGGAAAGGTCGTGGCGGGGAAGGGTTTCGTGCATGCAGAAGTATCTTTGCAAAATTTTCTTTGCAGAGTCTGATCCAGCTCATCTCAACGGTCAGGGCAGCAATGAACGGCCTACTGGCTCGATCGTGAGGCACTCGACCGCGCGGCGGAGACCTAGCGGACTGCTCGCCGGCAGGGCCGGCGCCGCTGTCATGCCCGATGTAGTCGCGTTGCCGAGGTTTGAGACCGACAGCCCGACGGCCGCGAGGACGTCTAGGACGCACTCGCGTGCTGCAGGCGCCGCCAACCAGATGAGCGGCTGATCGGACTCCGGTGGCCCATCAAATGCGAGCGCGAACCGGTCCGCTGCGAGCAGGATCGGCAGTCGAGCACGGAGCGGCTCGCTGTTGTGGCCGCTGACGTCAAAGGGGAGGACGAACGAGCACTTCACGGGTCGCTCGAAGCGGACGCGCAGGAGGAGCCGCCAGTGCTGCCGTCCTCGGCTTGGCGAGAGCAGGGCCCACGCCGAGACCGCGTGGCCGCTCGGCTCGTCCTCGAGGACGCGGGCCAGGTCGAGGACGTCGCGGCGACCTTGTGACTCGATCTCCCAGCGTCAGCCGGCCCGGCGCCGGCTCTTGAATCTGAAGCGGACGAAGATCCCGCGTCCTCGCCCAACGGGCGCTCGCTCCGCTACCCGCCCGGCCGCGCGCACGTCGGCGCAGGAGTAGGGCGGCTCCGGCGACGAGCGGGGTCGCCATGACGGCGAGCGTGGCATAGAAAGCGCCGGAGTTCCGCAGTTCGTGGGCACCTGAGGGCGGTTTCGGGCCCGGATTCGGCTTTGTAGAGCCAAGTCTGGTTGGGCGGGTGCCCGAAAGCGTGGGCACACGGATGATCGGGTTTGTTGTTGTGTCGCCCGCTTTGGTTGGTATCTATGTGGGCATGTACTTGTGGACGACGCAGCGGCGGCGGAAGGACGGCTCGCTGGTGCGCTACCTGCAGTTGGCGCACAATCGGCGCGCGGGCGGGGTGACGCGGGCGGAGGTGTTGCTCAACCTCGGCCGCGAGGACGAGCTCGACGCCGAGGGGCTGCGGCGGCTGGCGCGCTCGATCCGCCGCTACACCGACCCTGGCGAGGAGGGGCGCGAGTCGATCGAGCCGGCCGAGGGGCTCGAGGTCGTCGGCTCGCGTCCACTCGGGGGCGCCTGGCTGCTGGACGCGCTCTGGTGGCGGCTCGGGGTCGCCGAGGCGCTGCGCGATCTGCTCGGCGCTCGCCGGTTCGCGACCGATATCGAGCGGGTGCTGTTTGCGCTCGTCGCCAACCGCGCGCTCGCACCCTGCTCGAAGCTGGCGGCGACCGAGTGGGCCTCCGAGGATGTGGCGATCCCGGGGCTTGTGCGGATGGACGACGATCAGGCCTACCGGGCGCTCGATCTGCTGGTCGAGGCGGACGCGGAGGCGAAGCTGCAGGAGGCGGTCTTCTTCGCCTGCGCCGACCTCTTGAACCTCGAGGTCGACCTGCTCTTCTTCGACACCACCTCCACCTACTTCGAGGCCGACCCCGACGAGGCCGCGGACGACGATCCGGAGCGGCCGCCCTTGCGGGCGCGCGGGCACTCGAAGGACCACCGGCCCGACCTGCCGCAGGTCGTGATCGGGCTGGCGGTCACCCGCGAGGGGATCCCGGTCCGAGTCTGGGTCTGGCCGGGC
The DNA here is from genome assembly GCA_038237235.1 of Gaiellales bacterium. Classification (GTDB taxonomy): domain Bacteria; phylum Actinomycetota; class Thermoleophilia; order Gaiellales; family Gaiellaceae; genus JBBRYW01. The sequence continues at coordinate 6,969 of JBBRYW010000137.1, read as the reverse complement.
AACACCAACGACCAGACGGTGATCATGCAGGTGAAGGACGACCTGCGCGGCTGGCGGCTCGGGCGTTGCGTCTGGGTCGTCGACCGCGGCTTCTCCTCGGCTGCGAACCTGCGCTACCTGACCCGCGGCGGCGGCCATTGGATCGCGGGCGAGCGGATGCGCGACGGCTCCCCCGACGCCCAGGCCGCGCTCGCCCGCCCCGGCCGCTACCAGAGCGTGCGCGACAACCTGCGCGTCAAGGACGTCCGCCTCGGCGAGGGCGACAGCATCCGCCGCTTCGTCGTCTGCCACAACCCGGCCGAGGCCGTCCGTGACAAGGCCGAGCGCGACGCCCAGCTCGCTCGGCTCGAGGCCGAGCTCGCGCGGATCGAAGCGAGCCGCCGCAAGGCGAAGACAGCCAAGGCTCGCGCCGCGCACACGCGCGCCGAGTGCGCGCTGCGCGACCACCCGACGCTGTCGCGCTACCTCCGCCAGACGGCAACCGGTCGGCTGCTGGTCGACCGCCGCAAGATCGCGGCCGAGGAGCGCCTGGACGGCAAGTACCTGCTCTCCTCCTCCGACCCCGACCTCTCCGCCGAGGAGATCGCGCTCGGCTACAAGAACCTGCGCGAGGCGGAGCGCTCCTTCCGCGACCTGAAGACGACGCTCGAGCTGCGACCCGTCTTCCACCGGCTCGAGCAGCGCATCCGCGCCCACGTCGTCGTCTGCTGGCTCGCCCTGCTCCTGATCCGGATCGCCGAGCGGCAGAGCGGCCAGAGCTGGCGGCGGATCGCCACCGAGCTGCAGCGGCTGCACCTCGTCACTCTCGAAGGCGCCGCCGGCGCCGTCCAGCAGACCACACAGCCGACCGACGCTCAGGGCTCAATCCTCGCCGCGCTCGACGTCGAGCTGCCGCCCCGCATCACCGCGCTCGAACCCGCCTGACCCGGCCTCTACACGGGGCCGCCAGCGTAGGCACACGGCACCCAACCCCTCCCACGGCAAAAAGCCCTGCACCTAATCGGCTTTCAGTCCGACCGCGTGCCCATCAACTGCGGAACTCGGGCCCGGCCGCGCGCACGTCGGCGCAGGAGTAGGGCGGCTCCGGCGACGAGCGGGGTCGCCATGACGGCGAGCGTGGCATAGAAAGCGGTGGCACCAGGAATGAGGCGCCGCTCGGAAGAGGGCCACGCCTGCGCCGGGTCGGCGGCGTGTTGGCGGAAGCGGGCCAGCACGCTTCCCATCTCCGAAAGCCCGACCCGGGGCCACGCGCCATGAAAGAGCCGCGCGGAGACCTCGCCCGTGAGCCACAGTGCCGCCCCGGCGCATATCGCCGCGCCGAGCAGCCAGAGCCCAGATTCTCGAGCGAGCCCGGCTCGTCGCCCGACAGGGGAAACCGCGGCGGCTTTCGCGCGGCGCTCACGCGGCCGTCCTCACGGCCATCCGCGCGTTGGTGTCCACGAGCTCGCTCGGCTTCGATCATCGCCTGCAGCAACGCCGTGGCGCAGGTCATCAGGATGCCGAGCGCCGTCGTGTGTGTATTGAGCACCGCGCGGAGATTGAGAACGACGAGCGGGGCCGAGAGGTCGAGGCCCGGCGTCGTCGGGCCGTCGAACATTCCGCGCAGGTTTCCCGAGCAGAGCTGGTCGAGCGCGAACGCCATCGGCCGCGTCGCCGCGGCGAGCTCCTCGACCGGCAGGGCGAGCGCGTCCGCCATCTCGGACGGCGCGTGTATGAGCACGTCCACGACCGCCGGGAGAGTCGGCTCGTCAGCCGACCGGCGCTCGAGCACGCGCAGCGCCTCCTGGGCCGAACGCTTCTCCTCCGGGGTGAGCGGTCGCTCGAGCGCGGCCGCCGCGACGCTGTAGAGCAGGTTCAGTTGACGCTCGGGGCCTGCCTGGGGCGTCAGCGGATTCAGTCGTACGCGGCCGCCGGGTGAGAGCGCGATCGGCGTCACGCCCATGGCTGCCGCGAGCCGCTCGTATTCGCCCTTGACGTCGACGATCCATGCTTGGCGCCCGAATACGACCTGGCGAAGCACCTACGTCTTCACAAGGCTAGATTTGGCGCGACCGACGATCCCGATCACCGCCGCGCTGGGGCTCGTCAGCTCCTTGCCGTAGAGCTCCCAGGGGTCGTAGCAGAACGAGCCTCCGTAGACGTCACGGCCGATGTAGACGCCCCGGCCCCCGAGCCCCCCTTCCGCGACGAACGGATACGCGGCCTGGAGGTGTGCGGTCGTCGTCCGGTGCCCGGGCTGACCACGGACGTTCACCGCAAGCCGCGACCCAGGGATCTTGCTCCACCAGAACTCGTAGCCTGGACGGTGCTTTGCGAACTCGATCATCGGCGGTGGGAAGCGCAGTTGCCACTCGGGCACTTCGGAAGGCGAGGCGGCCGCGATCGGTTCGAGGGCGCTCGCCGGCACGACCAGGCCAGTCGGGTGTCTCAGCCAGCGGGCTCCCTTGAATCGTTCACGGAGACAGTCTGCCGCGCCTGCCTGCTCGCTGAGCAAGGCTCGCGAACGACGCTTCCAAGCCGTGGATGTCGATGACATGGGCGTCGCACATCCGCGGGCAGGCCCGCTCCCGGGGGATAGCGTTATCGGGTCTTCGGTGGTCGCGGTGCGGGGAAATGGATCCGAGTAGGGCTTGCTCGAGGCCCACGTATCGCGTGGCGAATTTACGCGCGCGGCTGACCACTTTGATCGGCGGTCGATCCTTTGAGACGTAGGGACAGAGCGCCCGTTCGCCATTCGTTCGCCAGTAAGCACCCAAACCCACGGACTCGGGTGGACTTCGGTGGACTGGCCGATCTCGAGGATCACGCGGCGCAAACCCACCTGTCAAGCTGGTTTGCGAGCTAGAGGCGGAGGGGGAGAGATTCGAACTCTCGACGAGCCTAACGACCCGTAACGGTTTTCGAGACCGCCGCATTCGACCGCTCTGCCACCCCTCCGCGGATGAGCAGGGTAGCCGCAAGCGAACCATTTTCGCTCCGCGCACGAATCACTTTGCTTGGACCCCGTCTAAGCTTCCGCCCCCCGTGGCCGACAGGGCTACAGCTCACGAGGACAAGCGCCGCATCATCCTCGGCGCGGCTGTCCGCGTCTTCGCCGAGAAGGGCTACCACGCCGCCCGCGTCGGCGACATCGCCGAGGAAGCTGGCGTCGCGTACGGCCTTCTGTACCACTACTTCAACTCCAAGGAGGACGTGCTCGAGGCGGTCTTTCGCGAGACCTGGGGGCTGATGCTGGCCACGGTAAGGAGCGTGGCCGAGACCGCCGAGCCCGCGCGCGAGCAACTGCGCAAGGTCTGCGCGGTGATCTTGCGCGCCTGGAAGCGCACGCCGGACGTCGTGCGCGTGCTCGTCACGGAGGTGACCCGTAGTCAGCACATCAAGTCGGACCCGGAGGAGATCCACCAGGCGTTCGACGTGCTCGAGAGCATCATCCGCCGCGGCCAGGCCGACGGCGAGTTCCGCACGGATCTCGATCCGAGGCTGGCGGCGTGGATCCTGTACGGGGCGCTGGACGAGTTCCTGACCGGCTGGGTGCTCGGCCAGTTGCCGGACGCCGAGGAGGACGTCGAGGAGGCGATCCGGACGGTGGTCGAGATCGTGGGCGGCGGGCTGACGGTTCGCGCGGCCGCCCCGGTGTAGACGATCGCTCCGAGATTCGAGCGGAGAAGGAGGGATTCGAACCCTCGAGGCAGGGAGTTCCCCACCTAACGCCTTAGCAGGGCGCCGCCTTCAGCCACTCGGCCACTTCTCCAGGCCCCCGCGCAGGATAGCGAAGGGTTTTTGAGCGCTCAGTCGTGGACGCGGGCGATCAGCTCATGGCGCTGAATGACCCTCACGGCCGATCCGCCGAGCCGAACCTCGTAGCCCGCATCCTTTGGAAACAGCACCTTGTCGCCCGGTTGGACGCCCTCGGCCTGCGCGCCGACTGCGGTGACGATTCCGGTGCAGCAGCCAGTCGCATCGCTCGCCGGGATGATGAGGCCGCCACGCGTCTCCGTCTCCTCGTCGCTCGGCTGCACGACCAGGTAGTCGTCGAGCGGCTCCAGCGAGAGGTCGATGCGCTCGGGATCCTGCAGCATGGCCAAACGATACTCCGCGCGGCCTACAGTCGGCCGGCCGCGATGATCCGTTGCAAGAATTGCTTCGTCCGCGCTTCCTGCGGCTCGCTGAAGATCTGCTGCGGCGGGCCCTGCTCGAGGATGACGCCGTCGTCCAGGAAGCAGACGCGATGTGCGATGTCGCGCGCGAAGCTCATCTCGTGGGTGGCGAGAACCATTGTCATGCCACCCTCCGCCAGCTCGCGAATGACGCTAAGAACCTCGGCCACAAGCTCGGGATCGAGAGCGCTCGTCACCTCGTCGAGGAGCATGAGGCCGGGCCGCATCGCAAGCGCGCGCACGATCGCGACGCGCTGCTGCTGGCCCCCCGAGAGCCGGTCCGGAAACTCGTCACGCTTGTCGGCGAGCCCGAAGCGCTCGAGCAGCGCGACCGCCTCCTCATCGGCCCGCCGCCGCGGTGTTCCGAGGGTCTTGACCGGCGCCAGCGTGACGTTGCGAAGCACGCTCATGTGCGGGAAGAGATTGAACGCCTGGAAGACGATTCCGATGTGTCGCCGCACACGGTTCGCGTCGACGCCTTGCGCCGAGACCTCATGGCCATCGACGACGATTCGGCCGGCATCGATCGGCTCGAGCAGGTTCACGCACCGAAGTAAGGTCGACTTGCCAGAGCCGGAGGCGCCGATCAGGCAGACGACCTCGTGCTCGGCGACCCTGAGATCGATCCCGCGGAGGACCTCGAGCCGGCCGAAGGACTTGCGGACACCGTCGAGCACAAGGGCATCGTTCATAGACCAACCTCTTGGGGCTCATGCGGAGCGAGCGACTGACGACCGCGCGCGTCACTCCGGCGATCCCAGACCCATAGGGTGTTCACGCGACTGCGCCGGCCTGCCGGCGGCGCCGATCGTGGAGGACGAGCCAGTCGGTGAATCGTGCGAGCGGGATCGTGATCGCGACGAAGAGGAGCGCGGCCGCGAGGTAGGGGGTGTAGTTGAAGGTCGCCGAGGCGTCGATCTGGGACTGGTTGAACGCCTCGACGGCGCCGAGGAAACCAACGAGTGCGGTGTCCTTCTGGAGCCCGATGAAGTCATTCAGCAAGGGGGGTATCACCCGTCGCACCGCCTGCGGCAGGATCACGTGGCGAAGCGCCTGGCCGCGCGTCAGGCCGAGCGATCGCGCGGCGGCCTCCTGCGACGGATGCACCGAGTCGATCCCGGCCCGGTAGACCTCGGAAACGTAGGCCGTGTAGACGAGCACGAGCGCGACGATCCCCCAGAACGTCGTCGAGGTGGGGACGCTCTTCAGCTGGAGCGCTGGGGCGCCGAAGCCAAGGAGGGCGATCACGAGAACGGTCGGGACGCCGCGGAAGAAGTCGGCATAGGCGATCGCGAGTAGGCGGAGCGGAAAGAACACGGGACCCGGCAGCGAGCGCAGCACGGCGAGCAGCAGGGCAAAGGCGAGGATGAAGACCTCTGAGATCGAGAAGATCTTGACGTTGAGCTTGAACGCGCGGGCAATCTCGGGCAGCGAGTCTTTGAAGTAGCCCCAGTCGAAGAACGTGCGCTTGACCTCGGGCCACCCGGGAGAGTGGGTGATCGCGAACGAGACGAGGACGGCGAACCCGATCGTGCTGGCCAGAGCGAGCGCGACGCTCCTGCCGCCGGCCCGGGCGGGGCGCAGGTCGTCGAGGAGCCTCGACCTGCGCTCTGCTACTTCAAGATCGGTGCGCCGGTCGCCTTCGCCAGCCACCGCTGCCGGATCTGCCTGAGCGTTCCGCTTGCCCGCAGCCGAGTGAGCACGTTGTTCACGCAGCCGACGAGGGGGTTGCCCTTCCCGAAGACCATGCCGAAGTGCTCGCCGCCGAGGACGGTGGGGAACTGGCCGAGGATCTTCGAGTTCGGCACCTGGACCGCGGTCACGTAGAACGCGGTCGGTAGATCGACGACGAGCCCGTCGATCTGCCGGTTCTTGAGCGCCTGCACGGCTGCGTCGTTCCTGGGAAAGACGGCCGGGCTCGACGAGGGTCTGATCGACTTGACGATGTAGCCGTAGCTGGTAGTTCCGAGCTGGGCACCGAGCTTGAAGCGACGCAAGCCGGTCCGCGAGCGCACCTTCGAGATCGGCGTGCCTTTGACGACGACGATCGCCTGGTTGACGTCGTAATACGACCTGCTGAACGCGACTTGCCTGGCGCGGGCCGGCTCGTACGAGATCTGGTTGATGTCGAAGTCGAAGGACTTCGGCCCCGGTGCGAAGGCGCGGTTGAACGGGGTGTACACCCACCGCACCTCGCTCCGCGTGAATCCCAGCCGTTTCGCGACCGCGTAGGCGACCGCGGACTCGAAGCCCTTACCCGTGGCCGGATCGTTGAGCTTCCAGGGGGATCCCTTCGGGCTACCGCCTCCGAACCAGGGAGGGAAGGCAGGGTTGTCGGTGCCGATCGTCAGCTGGCCGTCGCTCACGAGACGCAGGTTGGCCTTGGAGCAGGACGCGGCGGCGGCGGCACGAGCAGCCGGCGTGCCCGGCGCGGGCCGGGCGGCAGCCGCGACGATCACGGAGAGCGAGGCGACGGCGGCGAGAAGAATGCAGGCCCTGCGCATGGCCCGCAACAATAACGCCTCAGATGGCCGCGCCGTTCGTCGAGCTGAGTGTGGGTGAGCGCATCGTTCGCGTGACGAATCCGGACAAGGTCTTCTACAGCGCCCGGGGGGAGACGAAGCTCGATCACGTCCGCTACTACCTCTCGGTCGCCGACGGAATCGTCCGCGCCTTGCGCGAGCGCCCGGTCCAGCTCAAGCGCCATCCCGACGGCGCCGAGGGCGAGGCGATCTACCAGAAGCGGGTACCCGAGCGCCGGCCGGAGTGGATCGAGACGGTTCGCGTCCAGTTTCCGTCGGGCCGCCACGCT
>JBBRYW010000136.1:0-8921 GCA_038237235.1 Gaiellales bacterium | reverse complement strand
CTTCGTCGCGCTCCAGCTCGGCTTCCAGCGCGGTGCGGCGCTCGCGACGGCCGGCGTCGCGACGCTGTTCACCAACGCGTTGCCGATCGTGGCGGGACTCGCGCTGTACGGAGAACCTCTACCGCGCGGCGGGCTCGGCGCGCTCCGCATGCTTGCCTTCGGCGCCGTCATCGTCGGCGCCGCGGTGCTTGCACGCGCGGGCGCTAGTTCCCCGGCGCCGACCCCGTCGCCCGGCAGGCCCGCCCGGTTCAGGCCGCCGTCAGGTGCGAGCACGCACGCTCGCAGCCATGGAACAGGGATCTTGAGCCGAGATCCAACGTGAACGTCCAAGGACTGCTCTCCGGGACGCTACACAGCCTCGTGGGTGTCTCTCTGGGAGCGCTCGCGGCCGCGCTTCTGCTGCACCTCGCCAAGCTCGCGGCGGAGGCACGCTCCCATGGCACAACATCCTCGGCCACGCTTGCCCCCCCAGCGCGCTCAGCTTCCGAACCTCACTTGGCGCGTTCATCGGGGGGAATGGGGGCCAACGCCGTGCTGCGGGCGCGGATCGGGGGGGCGCTTCGGCTTGGCATCCTCCGGCGTCGCCTTCCGGGATCGAGCTCCGCGACCATCGCAGCGTCGATCGTCCTCGAGACTGCTCTGCTGACACGGCCTACGGTCGCCGCCCTCGCCGCGATCGCGCTCCTCTCCGTCGCGATTGCCGCACGGTGGGCAGCGCGCAAGGCTGGCAGCGCTCAAGGGGCGGCTGGCCCAGGGAATGTCAGTCCTCGGCGAACCCTCGAAGCTAGTCGGCGGCGTGCTCTCGCGGAAGCTCGCGGCCAGGGGGCTGCGACTTGCGACCGTCTATTGGTTCCTCGTCGCGTTCCACCTCGGCGCCTGGCTGTGGTCCGTCTTGCTCGTTGTGGCGGCGCAGGACCTCGTCGTCGCACTTGCGGGACGGCGAGCGCGGCTTCAGTGCTTGGCTTCGGCATCGGAATGCAGGCGACGGCGATTGTCGATCTCGCGATCGGCAGCGCGGCCCTCACGCTGCTCGTCACGCGAGCGCAGCTCCGCGAAGCGGTCCGGAGGCCTCGGCGGCGCGCCGCTTGGCCTGGGAGCCGAGATCGACCGTTCACGCGCCTGTCATGCGACCCGTCCTAGCGTCATGGGCATAGGCATGCGGATCGCAATCGTCAGCGACTACTACTACCCGCAACTCGGCGGTATCACCGAGCACGTTCACGGCCAGGCGACTGAGCTGACCCGCCGCGGCCACGAGGTGACCATCGTGACGCCTCGCCTTTTTCACATCCCAAAGACTGTTGACGCAGACGACCTGCCGGCGCGGACGTTCGAGCTGCACCGCGTCGGTTGCGCGGTGCCGTTCTATGCCAACGGCGCCGAGACGCTCGTGTCCCTCGGCCCGCGCCTTCCGCGCACCCTCACTCGACTCTTCTCCGAGCGCCGGTTCGACGTCATCCACGTGCACAACCCTTTCGGAGTGATGCTTCCCATGACCGCGATCGTGCGAAGCTCCGCCCCGGTCACGGTGGCGACGCTTCACAGCGTCGTCCCGGAGAACTATCGGCCCCTGCGGGCGGCGGCGCCAGTGCTCGACCGGGTGCTCCGACGTCTCGACGAGCGAATCTGCGTATCCGGCGCGGTGATCGACTCCATCCAGCCGTACTTTCGCAACTCGAGCTTCCGCTCGATCCCAAACGGGATCGACGCCGAGTTCTTCTCGCCGGAGGCGTCGCCGCTGCCAGAGCTCGGGGGCAAGCGGAACATCATCTTCGTCGGCCGCTTCGACCCGCGGAACGGCGTCAAGCACATGCTCGGCGCGTTTGCCGCCTTACGGCGTTTCCGTGACGACGTCCGGCTGATCGTCGTCGGCGACGGCCCGCTACGCCCGCTCGTGGAGCGGATGGTTCCCGCCGGACTGCGCAGTGAGGTGCGGTTCGCAGGACGCGTGAACCGACTCCGACCGCGGTACCTCGCAAGCGCGGCCATCCTGTGCACGCCGTGCAGCCTCGCCTCGTTCGGCATGGTGCTGCTCGAAGGCATGAGCGCCGGTTTGCCCGTCGTCGCGAGCCGCCTCCCGGGCTTCGAGCTGGTCATGCGTGACGGCATCGACGGCCTCGTGGTTGACCGGGCCGACGACGACCAGGGGTTTGCCGACGCTCTCAACCGCTTGCTCGACGACCCAGCGCGCGCCGGGTCGATGGGTGAGGCGGGACGGCAGCGCGCGCTCAGCGCGTTCGCGTGGCCCGTCGTGGTCGACCGACTGGAGTCGCTCTACGCGGAACTGCTGGCGCGCGATGGCGGGCAGGTTCGCTCGCTCGCGACGGCGGACTGATGGAGACGCACGCGACCTGGCTCGCGTGCGGCGGTGTCGCGGCCGGGATCGCGGGGGGCGGCTTCGCCGCCGACAGGGCGTTCGGAACCGCGCCGATCATCAGGTCGGTGGCAGCCGTCGCAGGCGGCGCGTACCTCATCGGTACCTTCGCTCAGAACTCCGTCCTCTTCGGGCGGCCAGCTCGATTTCGCCGCGTCGAGGGGATGTTCTCCCTGACCTTCGACGATGGCCCAGATCCGCGTTACACACCGCTGATTAGCGCCTACCTGGCGAGCCGCGGCCACCGCGCGACGTTCTTCGTCCTCGGCACCTCTGTTGCGGGGCGTCCCAATCTAGCCGCCCAGCTGATCGCCGACGGGCACGAGATCGCCAGCCACGGCAACGACCACCGGCTGCTGGCGCTCAGCTCGCCGAGCGCGGTCCGAGAGCAGATCACCCTCGCTGAGCAGGCCGTTTACGAAGCTACCGGACGCCTGCCTGCCGCGCTCTTCCGCGCGCCCCACGGTGTGCGCAGCCCCTGGCTTTCGGCGACGCTTCAAGCGAACGGGTACCGGCTCTGTGGTTGGCACGGCCGCGTCTTCGACACGAGCCGGCCCGGCGCTGCTGCCATAGTCGAGCGGGTGGCGCGGATCCTCGAGCCGGGCGCTGTGGTGCTACTCCATGACGGCGACGGCTCCGGCCGCGGGGCCGCTCGCGACCAGACGGCGGCGGCACTGCCGAGGATCGTCGACGCCGCAGACTCACGCGGTCTGCGGTCGGTGCCGCTGAGCATGCTCGTGGAATAGATGCGGCACTCCCCACCTGCTCCGCGTACGCACCGACGCAGCCACCGCAGACTCAGCGCCGATCCGCCGCGTTGACGAAGCCCCAGGCCCCGGCGATAAACCCGCGCACTCACCGGTCGGCTCCCCAGGCCACGAGCAGCGCCCGCACGTCAGTCGGTGGCTCGTCGCGATGCTCCATCGCACGCCTCACGACAGTAACGATCGCGGCCTGCTCGCGCTCAGACAGAACAAGCCCACCATGGCCAGGAGCGCGGGCCCCGAGCTTCCTCGCAAGGCGGTGAGCCTCCGCTGCCTCTCGCTCGGATCCGGACAGTCGGAGCCGATCCGCGAGCCACAGGCTCCCGTCCTCGCTCAGATCCACGGCGAGGACACGCGCGCACGTTCACGAGAACGCGGCCTTCTCTGTCCGCTCATCTAGGCATCATCGGCCCGGGCACCTGAAAACCGCCTGAAATGACGAGGCCGCGGGAGAAGCACTCTCGACGTTGAAGAAGTCCACCGCGACGCGCTCGTTCCAGCTCCTGTCGCGAGCGTCGTTCAGGAAGCGCATCCGCTCGAAGAGGCCGCTGAGGCGGAGGTTGTGCGCCTGTTGGACGACCCAGGCTCTCGATGGGTTCGTCGTGCTGCCGGCGAAGTGGACGCGCCCGCTTTCGAGTTCGATGAAGAAGAGCCCGTAGAGGGAGCGCAGGGGCGACTGTCTCGACGGTGAGGAAGTCGCAGGCAAGCATGCTGGCGGCCTGGCGAAAGAACGCCCGGCCAGCTCACCGCTGCGCGCCGTGACGCGGGATCGTGTCCAGCGGGGGTAAGCACACGCGACCGTCGGCTAGAGGCGGAAGTCAAGCTTGATCAGCTCGCCAGCGATCCGCTCGCGCGAGTCCGTCCAGAACGGATGAGCGAGGCCCTGCGCAGCGACGAGGCTCGGACAGGGCGACATCCGCGGCCGCGCGCAGGCCATATCGTTACGCCTCGGTTAAGGGCCGGTGCAGATGCTGCGAGATGCTTGCGAGCACGCACTATTGCGCCCGTGCGGGCGCTTGTCCGTTTCCGCTTGCTCTTGCCTGCGCTCGGGCTGCCCGCCTGTGTCGCCGTCGTCGGGGTCGGCGTCCAGGCGGCCGCGTTTCGCCAGCCGTCTGAAGACGCTCTCGTCACCGCGCAGGCCCTGCAGGGGCTGATCCGCTACCGCATCATTCGCGGCACGGAGCAGATCGGCGGACGCTCAGTCTCGACCGCATGCGTGGAAGGCCGGTTCCACATGCCACGCCAGCGGCTTCTCGTTCGAGGCGCGCTCGTCCTACTTGGGAACGGCGAGCGACTCTACGACTTCGGAGACGGCGTCCGCCGAGTCGGCCGCCGCGGGCCCGCACCCCGCGTCGACAGGATCCGCTTTCTGCTCGCCGGCTGCCCCAGGATGCTAGACAGGCGCATCGGCAGCCGCCTCGTGCGTGGGCTGCCCGTCGAGGCAGACCCAGCCCGTGGCGCTAGGGCCACGGCGGTCGCGATCGCGTTCGCAGACCAGCACAGCGCAATCGCCCTCTACGTCGACAGGCGAACGTTTCGGCCGCTCGAGCTGACGCTGCGAAGGCAGGAGGGGCGGGCATGGAGTGACCTCGAGCCCGGCGGCGGGCGCCCGACGATGCTCCGGGTACGGCGGGCGTTCGGCCTCTGGCACAAGCGGAAGGTTCAGCGTGCTTGACCGCCCGCTCGGCTTGGCTCCGCCGCACCTGAATGCTGCCGCCTGGATCGCAGAGCGGCGGACGATCATCGCCTGCTGGGCGGGGTCACGCGTGATCGTCGTCCTCTGCGTCTTCCTCCTCCACGAGTTCCACACTCCGCGCGGCTTCTTTGATCCGAGCATCTTCCGGCGCACGCTCGGGCCCCTGGAGGCATGGGACGGTGTCTGGTACCGGCATATCGCCCAGCACGGCTACCTGCTTGTTCCGGGCCGTCAAAGTGACCCCGCGTTCTTCCCCCTCTACCCCGTGCTCCTGAAGCTCCTCGCCGCGGCCGAGATTCCGGTCGGGACCGGAGGAGTCCTCTTCTCGAACCTCTGTTTCCTCGGCGCTCTGCTGGCTTTTGACACGCTCGGTCGGGAGCTGCTGTCGCCGCAACTCGCGCGCCGCGCGACCGTCCTGCTCGCGGTGTTCCCGACGACCTACGTGTGCTCGATGCTCTACCCGGAAAGCCTGGCGCTGCTCGCGTTCGCACTCACGGGACTGTTCGCACTGCGCGATCGGTGGCTCGCCTGCAGCCTGAGTGCGGCGGTCGCCGCGCTGGCACGGCCCGAAGGGGTCTTGCTCTTCCTACCCGTCGCCGGCTGCCTCCTCGCCCGCTGGCGCGGTCTTGCGCCCGAGCGGCGCGGCCAGGGACTGGCTGCCTTGCTCGCTGCCCCTGCGGCAGCGGTTTCGTTCCCGCTCTATCTCGGCTTGGCGCTCCATGATCCGTTTGCGTGGACGAAGGCACAGCAAGCGTGGGGCCGCTCGTTCCGCGTCAGCGGCCCGTGGCACGCATTCTCGCGGCTGGGAATCGAACTGAGCCGTCACCCGGGAGCATGGCGCGACGTCACGTTCTGCCTAGTCACGTTCGCGATGCTCGCGGCGGCCTGGCGTGCGGGCGCACCAGCCTCGTGGATCGTGCTCGGCGTCCTCCTCGTGGTCATCCCGCTCGGCAGCGGCTCGTTCGACTCGGAGGCCCGCTTCGGCTTGCTCGCGCTGCCTGGGTACTGGGGGCTCGCGTGGATTTGCCGGGACCGGCGGGTCTACGGGTCTCTCCTGGCCGCTGCGGCTGCGATGCTCGCGTTTGCGACGCTCACCCTGCCGCTTGTTTTTCCATAAGCGCGTGCGGGTCGCCCTACCGACCTACAACGAGCAAAACTTCTCCTGCGCCCAACTATTGGCCAACGGGGGATAAGCTCATCCGTTGTAGCTCGGGGCGTTGCCGCCATCGCCCGCGCCATCGTCGGCCGAATCATCGCACGCGCACCCGCCGACCGTTCCCCGCACGCGGCGCGCGCGGCATGTCGCTTGTCATCGGAACGGAAGAGGGCGGGCGCTCCACTCCCTCGAACAAGGCACGTGCTCCCCTCGTCTGGGCGAGATAGGGCAAGCGCACCGCTCCCGCGCTGAGATGCGCGGTTTTTGGCGCGCGCGCCGAGCCTACCCCGCCTGCTGCCCGTCGTTTGCGCAGGGCCCGATCGCGGTCCGAAGCCGGGCCGCGGAGCGATTCAACGGGCGTCTGTCGCCCGGTCAATCAGCCGAGCAGCCACTCCTTGAGAGCAAGGCAATCAGCAGAACGACGCCAACCACGATCTAGACCTGTCCCTGGTACCCCGTGTACGGGGCCTTGAGCAGCGGCTCCCTCCTGGGCGCCGGGCACAAAGCGAGCGCATCGGGCTCTTCGCCATCCAGCAGTCCGCTGCCTAGCCCGGCTCGCCAGAGTTGCTCCCGACCTCCCCGACGAGCAGGACCTTGTCCCGCTACCGCAGGGCGATCAAGTGGAGCGGCGGATTGACTTCGCTGTTTCCACCAGCTCACGACGCGCGCGCGAGTCCTCGACCCGTGCTCAGCCTGCACCTCGGTGCGGGCTCCGGTGAGTTGAGGCGCGCGGCTCGGTTCGCGAAGATGAGCTTCTCTCTCAGCATGCCCCGGTTGCCGCAGGTGTCCCAGGCGCTGAGGGTGATCCAGTAGACGCCGTTTCCAAGCGTGCGGGTGTCGAGCAACCAGGGCGTCAGCTGGAAGAGGTAACGCCCATAGGCGCTCCTGTGGCGACGCTCGACGAGCGGGAAGTTCTGCCGCGTGCCGGGCGCGTACACCTCGGAGAAGTCCTGATTCGGCGGCAGCGTCAGGCGAAAGTCGTCGATCACAATGCGGGGCACGACAACCTGCCCGCCCTGCCGGCGGAGCGTCCAGCCAACGGCGGCCGGGACGACGGTTGCGCCGCGCCAGATCCCGGGCGGTGCCGGCGCGGGCCGGTCGGAGGCCTCGGCGAGGAGCGACAACTCGCCCGAAAGCGGGCGCGCCGGATCGAGCGGCTTTCCCTGCCGGTCGCGAACGAGCAGTGCCCGAACGCGGGGAGCTGTCCGATCGCGGTAGGGGAAGAGATGGCCGGGAGCGAGCGGGTTCTGGATCCGCTCCTCGTCCAGCTCGCTCAGGTGCACATGGTGAAAGCCGGGCAGCACCCTGCCCAGCACGGTGCGCTGCGCCAGCACGTACTGGCCCTCTGTGACCGCGGGACGCAGGTGCCAGTACTGGAAGGAGCGACGACCAGGCGAGCGCACGATCACCTCCTGGCCGCGCCGCCAGGGCCGAGGGAAGTAGACGAAGCCGGAGACGACCGGGTAGATCGCGGCGCCGTCGGCGGCGACGATGTCGACGCCGTTGTGGAAGCTCGAATGCTCGAGCGGCGCGGCGAGCTGCTTCGATCGTTCCTCGGCCCAGACCGTGCGCGGGTCGCCGAAGTAGCCCCGGATCGGATGCTGGCGGTGGAAGGGCTTGAGCGGCCAGGGATACGAGGTCGGGCTCGGCCACGGCGCACAGGCACTCGGCTCGGCGAGCACGGCGCTGCGCTCGGGCGCAACTCGAGCCGTCCCAAGCCGCGCTCGCTTCGCCGACTGCGCCGCAGCGACCGAGCTCGGCATTGCCTGGCCGGCCGTCAGGACCGCGCCTAAAGCGCTCAGCGACGCGAGCAACTGCCACAACCGACGGCGAGGCCACCACACGCGTGAGCTAGGGCGCTCGGAGGTCGCTCGCAGCGCCATCGTCGACCAGATGGTACGGACGACAGCGACGCCCCGTATCGCTCTCGATCGCGCGGTGCGACCGGGAGTAGAGCTGGAGTGGAGCGGCGCCGGGGAAGTTTTCTCGGCGGGACGACGCCCAACCCGCGGGTGTTCGGGCGGGCCATACCAACCCCGGTCTTCGTGGCGTATCGTCGGCCAGAACTGTCCGCCTCCTCTCCACTCCGCTTATTCAGGCCACGCCTTTCTGCGCGCGTAATGCCCGTTGCCACCTCCCCGCCGCTCACCCTCGGCGGCTGGCTGCGCCATGATGCGGTACGCCGCGTCCTGAGCGGGCTGGACGATGTGCGCTCGGTTCTGGAGATCGGTGCCGGCCAAGGAGCGTTCGGGGTACGGCTCGCGTCTATGTACGAGTACACGGGCCTGGAGCCGGATCCAACGGCCTTCGAAGTTGCGCGCCGGCGCTTCGCGCGGCTAGGGGCCGGCACCGTCGTCAACGGCAGCCTGGAAGACATCGACCCGGCGTCGCGCTTCGACCTCGTGTGCGCCTTCGTGGTGCTCGAGCACCTCGCCGACCCCGCGGCGGCGCTCGAGGCGTGGCGAAGCCGTGTGGTGGAGGGACGATGGCTGCTGCTCACGGTGCCGGCCGGAGAGCATCGTCTCGGACCCGCCGACCGAAGGGTCGGCCACTATCGGCGCTACGAGCCCGAGGAGCTGGAGCGGCAGATCGCCGCGGCCGGTCTGGCGGTCGTGCTCGTCGAGCGCTTCGGCTTTCCGCTCGGGTACCTGCTCGAGCTCCTTCGGAACATGATCGCCGCGCGGCACGTCGCGTCTTCCGAGGAGGAGCGCACGAGCGGCAGCGGACGGTGGCTCCAGCCTCCCGACCGCCTCGCCTGGGCGACCCGCGCCGCGACCGCGCCGTTCCGGAAGATCGAGACTGCCTCGCACGCCGGTCGCCTGGGCACGAGCCTGATCGCGCTGGCGAGAAATCGGGTCGGGCAGGCAGCGCCGTGAACGCTCGAATGCCCAGTCCTGGACGGGAGTCGCCGGCAGACACCGCCCCGGGCGG
>JBBRYW010000135.1:0-8951 GCA_038237235.1 Gaiellales bacterium | reverse complement strand
TAGGCGCGGGTCCCTCGCTTGCCCGGCTCCATGTTGGTGATCGCCCCGCCCGTCTGGTCGCTGATCCGGGTCATGTGGTACTCGGACGGGCCGGGGAATGCCTCGAACTGCCACCCGAAGAGCGAGCCCCAGAACTCGCGTGCCTTCGCGGTGTCGTCCGCCGGGATCTCGAAGTGAACTATCTGACCGGGCATACGTCCTCCTCTTGCATCGTCGTTCGGCGGAGCCTCCGCTCCGCCGCCGTCATTCAATAGACCTGTCGGTCGGCATGATCTCATCTGTGCCGCGCCTCGAGGAAGGCTTACACGTCCGGGAGGGCGCGCGATGCTACGCGGGTGTTTCTTCTCGCTTTTTGGGCCTACTTGGTTGTAGACGAAGACCCCAGGTCCGGTCGGCGCTCCAAGCATCGCGCGCTTCGAGTACTCATCCGTGCCGCTAGCTCGAGCCGTTTTTGGCGCTTTGATGAGCCAAACGCTTCCCAGCCGCGCTGTTCCTTGACGGTTGCGCCCGCCCAGATGTGCCCCAGCCCGAAACCGCACGACTCAGCCGCTGTCGTGACATCCGGGACGATTCCCGAGGTGGTGAAGGGGCACGTCGTCGCGATCTACCAGGGAGGAGCCCTTGGGCGTTACTCGGTCTTGCAGCGGTATCCGTCGCGAGTTACCCGCCGCAAGGGCTCGGACGGCATGCGCGGGCTCGAGCTTGGCCGGTAGCGCGACGGTCGCGGCTCGCGGCCTGCGCGCGAGCAGGTTGCTCGCGACGAGCGCCGAGATCGTCAGCACCGCACCGGCAAGCTCGACGGCGCCGGGACGATAGCCGCGAACGATCTCGATCGCAAAGGTTGTCACGGGGATGAGGTTCCCGAAGAGGACGGCGTTCTGCGGTCCTAGCAAGCCGATCGCGGCATTCCACGTCAGCACTGCGACGGCCGCACCCGGGATCGCGAGGTACGCGATCTGCGGCGTCACCGACCATAACTGGTGCGCGGACGGCGACGAGACGAGCCCGAAGCCGAGCGCGACCGCGGTCGCGGCGGCGATCGACAGCCAGCCGAGCGCCGCGGTCAACGTCGTGTAGCGGAGCGGCGAGAAGTCGTTGAGCTGCGCGGCGCCGAGCCCGTAGACCACGAAGCTGAACACGCCCGCGAGCACGAGGCCGTCGCCCCAGCCGATCGAGCCGTTGACGATCGACGTCGGGTGGCCGCCGCTGATGACAAGCGCAACACCTGCCAGCGCGACGCCAAGCAAGACGAACGTCGCCTTCGTTGGACGGTTGCGCGTGCGCCGCCAGAGGACGAGGGCGGTCAGCAGCGGGGCGAGCGCGACGATGAGCGACGCGCTCTGTGGTCGCGCGTGCGCGAGTCCCGTGTACGCGAGCAGGTTGAAGCCCGCGAAACCGAGCGAACCGAGCCAGAAGAGTCGTAGCCCCTTTCCGTCGAGCCGGAGCGCGCGCCTGCCTTCGACCGCCACGAGCACGATGCCCCAGAGGAGCACCGCCGCGGCGTACCGGACCGTCGAGAGCGGGAAGGCATTGACACTGCCGAGCGCCGACTTGCCGACGACGAACTGCCCTCCCCAGGCGAGCGCGGTCGTGGTTGCGAAGATCGCACCGAGTGCCGTCGTTCTCGTCCGCATGCTCGAAATGAACGACGGCCGCGGTACGTTTATTTCGACAATGATCGACACTGAGCTGACCGACGTGCTCCACGCCTAGGAGATCCGGTGCGACTCGCGATCGTGCGGGAACTTGGCGCCGGCGGCCCGCACGCATGCGGGGCGTTCACGCACCTGGGCGTCTCGAACTCCAGGCTCTCGCACCATCTCGGCGTGCTCCGCGAGGCCGGCTTGATCGAGACCGCGGAGGGTCAGCGAAGGAGCTCGACGCGCGCTTCCCCGGGTTGCTCTCCGCTGTTGTCGCCCACCGCCGCGGCTTCCGGCGTCGCAGTCCGGGCGCCGCGCGGAGCTGACGGCGCCGCGCGCCGAGCTCAAGCGGCGCGCTTGTGCTCATCCACGTCCAGCGAAGAGCTCGGACGCAGGTCGCGACACCGCGGCTGGGGCTTCTAGACCGCGAACCAGTCGTCGAGTGGCAGCCTCGCGGCAAGCGTCGAGAAGTCACCACGGTCGCGTATCGCCTGCGCGGCGTCTGCCATCGCCTGCATCGCGACCCACGTCAGGCCGCCGCCGACGCTGATCCGTCGGGCGCCGGCGCCGACGATCTCGTCAAGCCGGAGTCCCGGACGCGCGAGCACGTTCACCGGCTTGGAGACCGCGGCGCACAACCTTCGGATCTCGTCGGCGCCGTTCAGACCGGGCGCGTAGAGGACCTCCGCACCCGCCTGCTCGAACGCGACGAGTCGCGCGATCGTATCGTCGAGGTCGGGATTGCCGCGAATGTGGTTCTCGGCCCGTGCAGTGAGCATGAATGGGAAGCCGAGCCTGTGCGCGGCCTCCGCCGCAGCGGCGACTCGTTCGACGGCGTCGTCCAGCTCGTAGATCCGGCCGGCGGGGTCGTAGTCCTCGATCGACCCGCCGACGGCGCCGGCCTCGGC
This sequence comes from Gaiellales bacterium, assembly GCA_038237235.1. GTDB lineage: Bacteria > Actinomycetota > Thermoleophilia > Gaiellales > Gaiellaceae > JBBRYW01. The sequence goes on along the minus strand of JBBRYW010000135.1, from coordinate 6,403 downwards.
GACGCGGGTGATCGCGCGCGCAGCGGCTTCCGGATCCGAGCCATACCCGTTCTCGAGGTCGACCGACAGCGGCAGGTCCGTCGCCGCGTCGAGTGCCGCGGTGTGCGCGGCCACCTCGTCGAGCGTGACGTCTCCGTCGAGGCGGCCGAGCGTGAACGCGAAGCCGGAGCTCGTCGTGGCAAGCGCCTTGAACCCCAGCGCAGCGAGCACGCGCGCCGACCCCGCGTCCCATGGATTCGGGATCACGAACGCGTCGCCGTCGTGCAGCGCGCGAAAGTCGGCTGCTTTCTGCTCTTGCCTAGTCATGGATGCGCAGGACAACCTTGCCACGCCTCCCGGGCGCCATGCTGTAGGCGAACGCTGGCGTCTGCTGCCGGCCACGACGGTCGTGCGAAGCAGCCGCATCGACACGAGCGGCGCAGTTTGCCGTAGCCCGCTGTGGGGTCGCGTCCGAGATGAACCGCTACTTCAGATGCCTCCAGCGGAGTCCGTAACTCAGCCGAGGCAGGACATTCGTGACCGTCTGCTCCAGTCCAGTAGGAGCGCTGCCCAAGCTCAAGTCCTCGTCCGCCTCGGGCACGAGCCGACACGAGAACTGCATGGGCTGGTCTTCCGGGGTAGGCCTTTGGCCCAGTACATACCTGCCCGCCTGTGGAATCCGGACTGTCCGCCACACGGCTGTACGTCAAGGCCGGAAATGTCGCGGGGCCTGGACCTGAAGTCCCCGTACGCGTGACTCGGACCGACCGCGCCCGTGTCGCCTCTGTCGCCCTCCCCGTCGGCCCAGCTGGACCCACCAGAGCGGCAGCGTTGACATCTAGTTCTTCAAAAGATATTTTTATCTTGTGAGTGATCGTACTGCGAAGGCCGCCTTGTTCGACGCATTCGCTTCGGCGGCGGCGGCCCTGGGCAGCGGTCGGCGGGCCGAGATCGTGGATGTGCTGACGCAGGGCGAGCGCTCGGTGGAGGAGCTCGCGAAGGAGGTCGGGCAGAGCACGGCGAGCACGTCGCACCATCTGCGGCTGCTGGCGAAAGCGGGCCTGGCGCGCTCACGCCGTGACGGCCATCGCGTCGTCTACCGGCTCGCGAGCGAGCGGGTGGGCGAGCTGTGGGCTGCGGTGCGCGACGTTGCGGCCCGGCACGTCGCCGAGGTCAACGTGCTAGCCGAGGAGTACCTGGGCGAACGCAACGGCGTCGAGCAGATCTGTGCCTCGGAGCTCGAAGCGCGGCTCGAGCGCGGCGATGTCGTGCTGCTCGATGTGCGCCCGGAGCCCGAGTACCGGGCCGGGCACATCGCTGGCGCTGTCTCTGCTCCGCTCTCGGCGCTCCCGTCGATCGCGCCCACGCTGCCGCGACGGCGCGAAGTGATCGCATACTGCCGCGGCCCCTACTGCGTCTATGCCGACGACGCGGTGCGGCTGCTGCGTGCGCGTGGCCTGAAGGCGCGCCGGCTCGATGTCGGCTTTCCGGAGTGGCGCCGCGCCGACCGGCCGATCGAGCTGGCGAGCTGAGAGCAGAGCCGGGATGCTGCTCCGCCCCTTCCTGAACGACGCGAGCTCATGCGCCAGCTACCTGTTCGGCTGCGGCACGCACGCCACGCTGGCGGTCGTCGACCCGCACGCCGATCTCGTCGACGGCTACATCGGGGTGGCAGCCCAGCTCGGCGCGCCGATCGTGGCCGTGTTCGAGACACACGTGCAGGCCGACCATCTCTCCGGCCTGCCTGCCCTGGTCGAGCGCACCGCTGCGACCGCCTATCTGCCGGTAGGCACGGGAGTCGAGTTCGAGCACGTCGCGCTCGCCGGCGACGAGGTCGTCGAGCTCGGCAACACGCTCGTGACCGCGATCGCAACACCGGGACACGCCCCCGCCCACCATGCCTACGCGGTCGCCGACCGCCGGCGTGAGACCGAGGAGTCGTGGCTTGTGTTCAGCGGCGATTCGCTCTTGATCGGCGATGTCGGCCGGCCCGACCTGCACGTCGCCGGTGATGCGCAGGGGCAGGCGCGGCTGCTGCATGCAAGCCTGCGCCGGCTGCTCGAGTTGCCGGACCACGTAGTCCTCTACCCGAGCCATTACGGGGGTTCGGTCTGCGGCCGCGGCCTCTCCGGCAACCCGGTCTCCTCGATCGGCTTCGAGCGCGCCCACAATCCCCTACTCGCGCTCACCGATCCCGGTGCATTCGCCGATGCGCTCCTCACCGAGATGCCGCCCCCGCCCCCGGAGCAAGAGTGGATCCTTGCCACCAATCGCTCCGGCAAGCTGGGCGCCGCGGCATGAGCGCACCGGTCAAGCTCGGCTTGCGCGCGAACGCCGGCCAGTTCGGTCTGCTCGTCGCCCTGAATGCGCTCGTCGGCGGCATGGTCGGGCTGGAGCGCAGCGTGCTGCCGCTGGTCGGCAAGCAGGACTTCGGGCTGCGCTCGAGCTCGACGATCCTCGCCTTCGTCGTTGCCTTCGGCGCGGCAAAGGCGCTCACCAACCTCGCCGCGGGCGCGTTGGCCGAGCGCGTTGGGCGCAGACGCCTGCTCGTGCTCGGCTGGCTGGTGGCGCTGCCGGTGCCGCTGCTGATCGGTCTCGCCCCTTCCTGGTGGTTCATCATCGCCGCCAACCTGCTGCTTGGCGTCAACCAGGGGCTCGCCTGGTCGATGACGGTGGTGATGAAGATCGATCTGGCCGGCCCGCGCCGGCGCGGGCTCGCGCTTGGCCTCAACGAAGCAGCCGGCTACCTCGGCGTTGCCGCCACGGCCTTCGCCACCGGCGTCCTCGCCGTCAGCTACGCGCCACGCACCGTCGTCTGGGTCGGCGCGGCGCTGATCGCTACCGTCGGTCTGCTGATCAGCGTGCTCGCCGTGCGCGACACCGGCGCGCACGTCGCGCACGAGCAGCGGACGCACCGAAATGACGGGGAGGCGCATGCAGGTCTTCGCAGCGCCTTCGCGCAGGCGAGCCTGCACGACCCGATCCTGCGCGCCTGCAGCCAGGCGGGCCTTGTCAACAACCTGAACGACGCGCTCGCCTGGGGCCTGGCGCCGCTCTACCTCGCAGCCCACGGCGCCGGCGTGCGGGAGATAGCGGTCGTTGCCGCCGCCTACCCAGTCGTCTGGGGCGCGGGCCAACTCGCGACCGGCTGGCTCTCCGACCACACCGGCCGAAAGCCACTGATCGCCGCCGGCATGCTCGTGCAGGCGGCCGCGCTCGGCCTGCTCGTCGCCGGCGGCGGCAACTTCGCGCCCTCACTCGCCGCCGCAGCCTTGCTCGGCGTCGGAACGGCGATGGTCTACCCGACGTTGATCGCGGCCGTCTCGGACGCCAGCCAGCCGCGCGACCGCGCCCGCGTCGTCGGCGTCTACCGCTTCTGGCGCGACTTCGGCTTCGTCCTCGGCGCCCTGATCGCCGGAATCGGCGCCGACGCCACCTCAGCACAGACAGCGATCCTGATCGTCGCCCTGCTCACCGGCGCCAGCGGCCTGCTCGTCGCCGCCACCTCCTGGCAGCCGCGACCGACACTTCAACCCGCACTGGTTCCCTAACTGTCCGAGAGAGGAGGCGACGCAGGGAGGCGACGTGGCGTGAGGACAATTCTATGCTGATAGAGGAGGCGCAATGGTTGTTGAGGTCGAGATCGATATCGAGCTCCTGAAGAGCGAGATCAAGAAAACGTATGCCTCCGTCTCCGAGGAGCCGGATCGCGACTTCATCTTCCCGACAGGGCGCGCCTGGGCGGAGGACCTGCGCTACCCGGCCGAGCTGGCGGGCATCCCCGATGCTGCCGTCGAGTCGTTCGCCGGCGTCGCCAACCCCTGGGAGCTCGGCCGGCTCGCTCGCGGCGCACGGGTGCTCGACCTCGGCTCGGGGGCCGGCACGGACTCGCTGATCGCCGCGCAGATGGTCGGCGAGCAGGGCCACGTGACGGGGATCGACATGACAGCGGAAATGCTGGCCAAGGCGCGTGCGGCTGCCGCGGAGATGGGGGCCTCGAACGTCGAGTTCGTCGAGAGCGAGGCAGAGCGGCTGCCATTCCCGGATGAGAGCTTCGACGTCGTGATCTCGAACGGCGTCATCGACCTGATTCCGGATAAGGACGCGGTCTTCGCCGAACTCTTCCGTGTGCTCGCCCCCGGCGGGCGGATCCAGATCGCGGATGTGACGATCCAGAACCCGGTCAGCGCCGAAGGGCGGCGCACCATCGACCTCTGGACGGGCTGAATTGCCGGGGCGCTGCTGGAAGCAGCGTACGCCACGCTCCTAGCACGACACGGATTCGAGCGAATCGAGACCGGACAGTTGGTCGACACCTACGCACGCTCGAAGTTCGAAGACGCGCGCCGCAAAGCGCAGAAGTTCGGCGCGCGCGGCACGACCCTCAAGGCCTACAAGCCGAGCGCGTGATGAGACGGCGGTGGCTCGACCTCCAAGGGCCCACCTTGTTCATCGGGTTGTCCCCGCCCTGCCCGAGAAGTTGCAGGATCCGCAGCCGCGTGGGGTCGGCGAGCGCCGGAAGTACTTGGCGACCAGATCGCTGCGATCGGGAAGCGCGGGGAGCTGGAACGGCGCGTCGCTCAGAGTGGTGCTCATCGCTCTCGCATAGTCGCTGCTGATATGAGGAGCGAGACTTAGCGGAGGTACTGGGGAGCATCGCCGTCGGCTTCTAGCGCTGAACGAACGCTGCGCGCGATCATGACGTCCTCGCGCGCGGTCACGACGCGGATTGCGACGCGCGACGTAGATGACGCGAGATCGGCGTCGCCGGTGGCTGCAGCATTCGCATTGCCGTCAAGGTCGACGCCGAGGAAGGCGAGCTGCCGGCAGATGTCGGCGCGGACCTTCGCTGAGTGCTCGCCGACGCCGGCAGTGAAAACGAGCGCGTCGAGTCCATCAAGTGCGACGGCCATTGCGGCGACAGTCTGCGCTATCCGATAGCAGTAGATGTCGAAAGCGAGTCGCGCCCGCGGCGAGGGGTCGTGCTCTACGGCGGCGAGGTCACCGCTGCCGGCGAGCCCGAACAGCCCTGCCTCGTGTTCGAGCGCGTGGTCGAGCTCGTCGAGGCTGATGCCGTGGCGCAGCAGATAGATGAGGGCGCCGGGGTCGACGGAGCCTGCGCGGGTCGCCATTGGAACTCCTTCGAGGGGGGTGAATCCCATGCTGGTGTCGACCGACTTCCCATTCTTGACGGCTGTTACTGAGCAGCCGCCGCCGAGGTGGCAGACGATGAGACGCCGGGCCTCGACTTGCGCCGCCGACCAGGCGATTGACAGGCCGTGGAAGCCATAGCGATGGATGCCGCGCGCACGAAAGCGCTCGGGGAGTAGGTATGTCCGCGCGACCTCAGGCAGAGTGCGGTGGAAGGTGGTATCGAAGACCGCGACGTGGGTTGCGTCCGGCAGCAGGCGGCGCGCTTCGGTGACGGCAGCGACCGCCGGTGCGTTGTGGAGTGGCGCGAGCTCGACGAGCGACTCGAGCTCCTCGAACAACGCATCGTCGATGAGTGTGGGCCGGGAATTTTCGCCGCCGTGGACGATGCGATGCCCGACGGCTGTGATCCCGATCGCGTCCTCGAGTGACTCGATCGGGTGAGACAGCTCGTGGTCATCGACGACGCTGAGCTTGAGGCTGGTGGATCCGGCGTTGACGACCAGGACGTTGGTCAGTGGAGCCATATCCAGTTACGGATCTCGGGGTCGTCGTCGCCGTTTGCGCGGGTGTAGGCGCGGGGGGGAAGGCATCTCTCCTCCGTCTGCTGACGCAGGTGAACGGCTTTGTCGGCGAGTCCGCGGACACGGTCGATGACGATGTGGGAGCGGTCGAAGTCGTTCAGCATGGCTGTGTCGAACGGGTCATCGTCGTTCCTTCCTTGCTGTATCCGCGCGCGTGCAGGTTGGCGTGGCTGGTTCGCCGACTGTAGAGGTCAAGCTCGTGTTCGGCGAGGGGCGCCTCGACCTCGTCAATGCGGCCTCTTCTCGAAGATCACGAGCACGCTCAGCCGCTCGTAGCCAACAAATTGGTGGTTGGCGCCGGCGGGAACGAACACTGAATGCCCCTCGCGCAGCTCGACCCGCTCACCTTCGACGTCGAGGGTGCCGCTCCCCTCGAGGACGACGTAGACCTCGTCGTCGGCGTGAGGCAGCTGGTGGTCGGGCTCGGGGGCGACGAGTACGTAGACGCCGATCTCGAGGCCCACCGACTCGTGGACGATCTCGTAGCCACCGTGGGCGACCGCAAGACGCGCCTTCACCCTCTCGATGTCGAATGCGTGGGCGACAGCAAGCCCCCGTCCGTGTAGGCCTTCTCCCGGCACGGTCATCGGTTCCCTCTCTCCCTTTGGCTGACTCATCTCAGTACTCGGCTCCTCTGAAACGGCGAGGGGTCGCGCGCGCCTCGCCGGGCTCGGATGACGCATGTTTAG
>JBBRYW010000134.1:0-9035 GCA_038237235.1 Gaiellales bacterium | reverse complement strand
TGCCGCTCGGCGCCTGCAGGCGCTCGTCGGGGAGGTCGTCGAGGTCGAGACGCCGAACCCGCGCGCGGCAGTGGGTCGGATCGCCGAGCGCCTGGACGGGCGCCGTCTCCTCTCGGTGGCGGCGAATGGAAAGAACCTCCTGCTGACGTTCGAGGGCGGCTACGTTCTGCGCAGCCACCTCCGCATGACCGGGCGCTGGCTCGTCGAGCCGCGGGACCGGCTCATCTGTGGGCGGCCGTGGCTCGTCCTGCGTGGCCGCGCGATGCAGGCGGTGCTCCGGAACGGGCCGGTTCTCGAGCTCCACACGCGGTCGCTTCGGCGCCTGGGACCGGACGTTCTCGCGGCCGAGCCAGACCTCCAGGGGATGGTCGAGCGCCTGCGCGCCGGCGACGGTGGGCGGGCCGTGGGCGACGCCCTGCTCGACCAGCGGCTCGTCGCAGGCATCGGCAACGTCTGGAAGGCCGAGTCGCTCTGGCGCGCGGGGGTATCACCGTGGCGGGCCCTGCGCGACATGTCCGATGACGAGCTTCGCTCGGTTCTCGAGTGGGCCTCGCGGCTGATGCGGGAGTCGCTCGAGCTAGGCCGGAAGGCGCGCGCGATCTACGCCCGCGCCGGGCGTCCGTGCCATCTGTGCGGTGACCGCATCGCGTCTCGCGGGCAGGGTGACGACAATCGCACCGCATACTGGTGCCCGACCTGCCAGCCGTCCGGCCCGGTGCACTATCCGAGCACGGGCGGAGGAAAGGCCGGCCCAGTCGCGTAACCCGCAGGAGTGACCGTGCACCCGTCGTCACTCGAACGACCGCTGCAGCGCTTCTGTCTGAGCGCGTTCGCGTTGCTCGCGCGTGAGCTCGAGGCCGGGGATGAGCTGGAGTTTGCGTTCGAGGAGCACCGTTCGCCGGGCCGGCCGGCGCTGTACGACTACCGTCCGCTCGCGCGGTCGTTCGTCGAGCGGCGGGGCGGTGCAATCGCCCAGCTCGACGACGCCCGGATCGCACTGGACGAGCTGAGGCGGCTGCCACAGGCGGCGCTCTTCGCGCGCGCGCACTCGGAGTCGGGTCTCTCCCCGGACGAGGCGCTCGTCCGCACGATCCTGCTGCCCCTGGTGACGAAGACCGTCGAGCGCTGCGGCGGCTTCGATTGGGACGACCGAGTCTGGGAGCGCGTGGTCGCCGAGCTCGAAGGAACGCTCTTTGCGAAGCGGCGCGCCTATGCGGCGATCGCTCCCCTCGTCGGCATCTCGGCTGGCGCGCCCGTGGAGCTCGCGGCCGGCCTGCGAATTCGGGGGGACGAGCCGGGGGAGCTCGCCAGCCACTGGCCCGAAGCGGCCGGCTTGTTCCCGCCGGGGTGGGGTCGAGAGCCGGACATGCTGCTCGTCCTCGAGTGGGAGTGCCCGCTCGATGCGGTGGAGGCCGAGCCGCCAGATGCGCCGGCCGAGCTTGCCGACGCGGTTACTGCCGTTCGTCTCGCGACCGGCGGCCCGGTCGCCGCCGGCCCAGTCCTCTTCGAGCGCCTCGACTGGCGCCCATTCGGCATTCGCCCGCTCTTGCCCGTGGCGGCAGCCCGGCCAGAGGGCGATCCAGTGCGGCTCGACGTTGTGCGCGGCAGGGTTGCTCGCGACCTTCTGGCGCGGCTCTGGGGCATGGACGCCGAGCGAGGGCTCGACGAGGCGGTAGAGCGGTGGGAGCTGTCGCTGTTCCAGGCGGCTGGGCACCGTCACGAATCGCTTCGAGAGGCGCTCGTCGGAGTACTCGGTGGCGGCGACGGACCGTTCGCCGCGGTGCTTCGCGCCGCCCTGTTGCTCGGGGACTCCGGGAACGAGCGACGCGAGCTGCTCGGCGGGCTGCGCGGGCTTGCGAAGGGAGCCGAGGCCGGGCCGGCTGCAGTCGACTCGGTGCGACGGGCGCTCGTGGAGGTGTTGCTGCACGGTGACCGTGCGGCGCTGATCGAGTCGCTCGACGACTCTCTCCTCGGGCTCCAGCCACGGCCGTCGGTCGCCGCCGCGCGAGCCGCAGCCGGGTAGTTCCCCACCGCGCCTCGTTCCCGGTTCAAGCCGACGCTTCCCGCGGCGCGGCCGTGACAGATTCGGCACGCGACCGGCACACGGGGAGCGGTCCGGCGTGGCTAGCGTGGGCGCATGGATGAGGCTCGCAGAGTTCTCGAGCGACTGCGCGGCATCGAGCAGCTCGAGCTCGCGGGCGGAGACCCGCGCCAGCTCTTCGTAGAGATCGGCGAGCTCGTCGCCGAAGTCGACCGCTGGCTCGAGGTGGAGCCCGCGGGCACAGATGCTGCCGCAGCCGCGCTAGCCCACTTCCGAGCTGCGCTGCCGCAGCCGCGGGAGGTGGTGCCCACGACATAGCGTGCAGGAGTCGGACCCTCTCGGCGCACCCCTCCACTCGACACGCGCAGCCGCTACCGTCAACGACGTGAAGGAGACCTCACAAGCGGCCCGAACAACGCTGTTCGATGACGGTCGTACGCCTCCCTGCCGGCCCGCTCGGCCGCGAAGACGACGCTGAGAGGCCGTCGTTGGCCAAAGTGCTCGCATTCGCGAATCAGAAGGGCGGCGTTGCCAAGACCACGACGACGCTGAACCTCGGCGTCGCCTTCAGGGAGCGGGGCCTCCGAGTGCTCGCCGTCGACCTCGATCCGCAGGGCAACCTGACGATGAGCCAGGGTCTGAATCCGGACTCGGTCGAGCGCTCGATGTTCGACGTGCTCGCTCACAGGCTGCCGATCCGGGAGGTGGTGCACGAGGCAGAGCTCGACCTGGCGGTCTCGTCGCTGGACCTGGCGGGCGCCGAGCTTGCGCTCTCGAGCATGATCGGCCGCGAGCGAGCGCTCGAGAAGGCGCTCATGCCCGTCAAAGGCGACTACGACTACATCCTGATCGACACGCCTCCGTCACTCGGCGTTCTGACCGTCAACGCGCTCGTCGCCGCGGACGGGGTGATCGTTCCTGTCCAGTGCGAGTATCTGTCCCTGCGGGGCCTCGTCCAGCTCGAGAACACGCTGACGATGATCCGCGAGAACCTGAATCCGCACGTCGAGATCGAGGGCATCCTTCCGACCATGTTCGACCGGCGCACCCTGCACTCGCGGGAGGCGATCGAGATTCTCGAGGAGAACTTCGGCAGCCTCGTCTTCAACACCCGCATCCGCAAGACGATCCGCTATGCCGAGGCGCCTGTGAAGGGCAGCTCGGTGCTGAAGTACGAGCCGAACGGCCCGGCGGCGACCGCGTACCGGGAACTCGCGACGGAGGTGCTCAGTGGCGCGAAGGCGCGCCAGCATGCGTGAGGGCCCGCTCGCGGAGCTCTTCCGCGCGACGGAGGCCGCCCAACGGCAGGCCGAGCGCGACACCCCCGCCGGGGAACCGCCGGACAAGCGGACGATGAAGGCTGCGATCGAGGAGGCCCGGCCGCGATCGAAGCCTGAGCCCTCCGAGCAGCCTCGTCCCCGTTGGCTTCGGCCGCTGCCCGAGCCTGGACCGGGGCTGAACTACGCCCCGGCCCCCGAGTCGTCGTCCTACCTGGCGGTGATCCGGGTCGTCGGCGTGGGGGGTGCCGGTCTCAACGCAATCGACCGCATGCTGGACGCGGGCATCTCCCAGGTCGAGTTCATCGCGGTCAACACCGACCTCCAGCAGTTGGGGGGTAGCGATGCACCGCACAAGATCCACATCGGGCGGGAGCTCACCGCCGGCCTCGGCTCCGGTGCGAACCCCGATCTCGGCCGGGGCGCGGCCGAGGAGAGCCTCGACGAGCTGCGGCGCTCCCTGCGCGGCTCGGACATGGTGTTCGTCGCGGCCGGAGAGGGCGGTGGCACCGGCTCAGGGGCGGCGCCCGTCGTCGCCCGCATCGCGCGCGAGCTCGGGGCGCTGACCGTTGGAATCGTGACGCTGCCGTTCCGCTTCGAGGGGCCTCGCCGGCGCCGGCAGGCCGACGAGGGCGTCCAGGCACTCCGGCAGGCATGCGACACGGTGATCGTGATCCCGAACGACCGATTGCTCGAGGTGCTCGACCGGACGACCTCGATGCTGGACGCCTTCCGTATCGCCGACGACGTCCTGCGGCAGGGTGTGCAGGGCATCTGCGACCTGATCACGCTTCCCGGCTTAATCAACCTCGACTTTGCCGACGTCCGAACGATCATGACCGACGGCGGCTCGGCGCTGATGGGGATCGGGTTCTCGTCGAGCGACGACCGCGCGCGGGAGGCGGCCGAGCGGGCGCTGCGCTCGCCGCTGATCGAGACCGAGGTGGTCGGAGCACGCGGCATCCTGCTTTCGGTCTCAGGCGGAGAGGACCTCTCGCTGCTCGAGGTGAACGAGGCCGCCGAGATCGTGCGTCAGGCTTCGGGTGACGACACGAACATCATCTTTGGCGCGACCGTCGACGAGCGCCTGAACGGTCAGATCTGGGTCACCGTCGTGGCGACCGGGCTCGACGAGGGCCGCTCGCGTGGTCGGAGGTCTGGCTCGGGGGGCGACGCCTTCACGCCGCCGAGCTTTCTAGAAGAGGTCTGAGCTTTGCTCTCAGGCGCAGGCGCGCACGCTGCGGCCGGCGATCGCCGCGACCGCTCGGCCCGCGTTCAGCTCGAAGTGGAGTGCCACGATGCCCGCGGCAGGAATGGTGAGCCTGAGCATTCCGTCGGGCGCCTCGTTCAGGCAGCCCGATGACGCCGCCCAGTAAGGCGAGTATCGAACCGCGATCCGGTAGATGCCCGGGCTTCCGGCGCGAAGGACGACGCGCGTCTGCGTTATGCGCAGCACGTGGGCACGGCCGGGTCCGGTCACGAGCGGGCGCGCTGCGGGCACCTCGTAGACGGAGAGATGCTTGCCCCGGAAGACCGGACGCAGGCGTGACCGACCGCTGCGGATAAGGGCCGCCTCGGCCCTCGCGCTGTAGTCGGGAGTCGCATCGGTCAGCACGACATAGCGGACAGCCAGGCTCCGCAGCCAGCGCGCGTAGGCGGGTCGACCAAGATCGCCATACAGGATCTGGTTCTGAGGGAAGTCGTCCTGGCGGAACCAGCCGCGCGCGAGCGGGATGCCGGCCTTCGGCAGGTACGCGGCGGCCCAGTGACCCGCGGTGTCGACGACCTCCACGCGGTAGGAGGGGGTCAGGCGTTGGTGCAGGAAGCGTGTCGCGCCGCGCCAGTACTCGGCCCGAGCGGCCGGGTCGTTTGCGCCCCGGGCGAAGCTTGCGACCAGGGGGGAGAGGTTCCAGGAAGTCGCGAGCACCAGGCAGCCGAGCGCCAGCGGCCACGGCCTCCAGTATCTGAGGGAGAGTGTGAGCACGGCGAGCGGAATCGCGGCGAAGCGCAGCCGGGCGATGTTCTCGCCCATCGAGGACGGGACGACGAACGCGGTGACGCAGGCGAGCAGGTAGACGAGGAAGAGTGAGCGCAGGAGACGGGCCCGCTCGATTCGCCACGTGCATGCGGCGCCGAGCAGGCAAAAAGCGCAAGCGGGCGCGAGCTCCTGCCAGGAGAAGGGGTAGCGGCCCTCGTCGGGGAAGGCCCGCCAGAGCAGGAGCTCGACGAGCGCTGCTGCGCCGAGCGTGAGGCCCGGCGCGAGGAGACGGCGTCCTTCCTGCCACCTCGCGACTCCGGCGCCCACGAGGACGACGGCGAGCAGGACGAAGGCGAGCGGGCTCGAAGCGAGCGTGAGGCAGGCGAGACAGGCGAAGCGCCAGCGCCAGCCACCTTGCAGGGCCCACAGGGCGAGCAGCGCGAGGGCGGCGCCGAGGGCGAATGGGAAGGCGGCTGACAGAACGATCCCGGCCCAGACGACGGCGAATGTGCGACTTGACCAGCGAGCGGCGGGGCCCCACTCCCGGCCGAGTACGACCGCGAAGGCGAGCGTGGCGGTCGCGATCGTGGCGACGGCGAGCAGGCGGATTCCGAGGAACGCTGCGAGCGGGTAGTAGAGAACGCTGTAGGTGACGAAGCTGTAGCGCCCCGCGTACCAGAAGTTGTTCCAGAGAGCGAAGCCGTGGTGGAGGAACAACGTGCGCTGGTAGGCGTGAGCGGCCAGGTCGCTACCGGGCGGGCCGAGCCAGGCGAGGGCGGCCGCAAGCGAGGCGGCTGCCGCCGCGGAGGTGAGTGCCTCACGTGCGAGCGGGGTCGGCCGGAGGCGGGCTACGAGCAGCACAGGGGCGAACTTTGACAGTTCCGGCCCGCGCTCGTCTCCTACAGGTCACGATTTCGCCGCTAGCGTCAACAGCCGGGGGAACGGGGCCGAAGGCCCCCGGGGGTTTCATCCGGCTTGCGCCGATCGTCGCCGGATGCCGATCGTTCTCGTGCCACCCCGTTACGCTTCTCCATCATGAACGGTGCGATCGCCGCCGGCCACCCCCTGACCGCCGAGGCCGGCGCCCGGGTTCTGGCTGAGGGTGGCAACGCGGTCGACGCCTGCATCGCGGCAGGCTTCACCTCCTGGGTTGCCGAGAGCCCGCTGACGGGCCCCGGCGGCGGCGGTTTCATGCTCGTTCACCTTGCGCGCGACCGCACGACCAGAATCCTCGACTTCTTCGTCGCGGCGCCGGGCATCGGACTGCCCTCCGGAGCTGGGGGCGCGATGGAGGCCGTCGACGTCGAGTTCTCGGGCGACTCGATCCAGGTCTTCAAGATCGGAGCCGCTTCCTGCGCGGTGCCCGGCGCTACTGCCGGGCTCGCGGAGGCACATCGCCGTTACGCGACACTGCCCTGGGCCGAGCTGATCTCGCCCGCGGTCGAGCTCGCCCGGAAGGGCGTCGAGCTGACCCGGCCGCAGGCCTACCTGCACGCCATCCTCGACCTCATCCTGCGCCATACGCCGGAGGGCCGCCTGATCTATGGCGAGGACGGTCGCCTCGCCGCCGGCGACCGGTTGGTCATGAGCGATCTTGCCGACACGCTGGAGCAGATCGCCCGGGGCGGCGCTGCGGAGCTCTACACCGGCGAGCTCGGCCGAGCGCTCGTGCGCCATCTGTCAGAGCACGGGGGCTACATGACCGAGCGAGACCTCGCGGAATATCGCGTCATCAGGAGGCGACCTGTCTCGGCGAGCTTTCGATCGCACCTGTTCGAGTCGAATCCGCCGCCCTCGTCGGGCGGCGCCCTGATCGCGTATGGGCTGACGCTGCTCGACCAGCTCCCGCTCGGGGACGACCCGACCCGGGCCGAGGCGATCTCGGTGCTCGCAGAGGTGATGCGAGAGCAGGCGCGTATGCGTACGCATGGCTTCGAGCGGGCGCTCTACCGGGGAAACCTGGCGAGAAGGCTGCTGGACAGCCAAGGGGCGTCCCTCGAGCGGATCAAGCGGCGTGAGCCCGGTGCGCCCGAGCCGGCGCCGCCGGGAGGCACGACGCACATCTCCGCAGTCGACTCGGCAGGAAACGCAGCCGCCCTGACAGTCTCGACCGGCTCGGGCTCGGGCGTCATCGTTCCCGGCACCGGAATCCAGGCGAACAATATGATCGGCGAATTCGACCTCCCTCGCGTTCCGCGTCCGGGCACGAGGCTGTCGAGCATGATGTCCCCGTCACTCGTCAGTGAGGGCGGGCGCCCCCGGCTCGTCGTCGGCAGCGCCGGGTCGCTCCGCCTCCGCGGTGCCGTCATGCAGGTCGTTCTCAACGTGCTCGGACACGGGCTCTCCGTAGAGGAGGCCCTGTCGCGGCCGCGGATCCACGTCGAAGAGCCGCACGTTCACTGCGAGGGAGGGATTCCGCAAGCCGAGATCGACCGCCTCATTGGCATGGGTTACGACGTAGTCCGCTGGCGCCGGAAGAACCTCTACTTCGGCGGGGCGGCCGCGGTCGAGCTGCTGCCGGACGGGACCCTGGGTGCGGCCGGCGACCCGCGCCGCGGAGGCCACGGCCTCGTCGTCGCCTGAGTGGCCGAGACTGTTGTCATTCGCCCGGCGCGGCCAAAGGACGCCGACGCGCTCGTCTCCCTCGCCCGCGCGGTCGGCTCCGAGCCGGAACGCTGGCTGATCGCGACCGACGACTGGCCCGATGCGCTCGCGGAGCGCCGCCTCATTCGAGCGCTGCGGCGTCACCCCGACGCCAAGGTCTTCGTGGCCGAGGCCGCCGAAGGCATCGTCGGCCGCCTCTCTGTGGCGCGCGATCCGCACCCGGCGAGCTTCCACGTCGCTGACCTCGGGCTGATGGTCGCGGCGGGATACCGCCGCAAGGGCGTCGGCCGCCACCTTCTGGCTGCAGCGGCCGAGTGGGCTCGGTCGGCGGGCATCCGCAAGCTCGAGCTCCATGTCTTCCCGCACAACAAGCCTGCCATCGCGCTCTACGAGGCCGCCGGCTTCAGGCGCGAGGGATATCGCCGGGCTCACTACCGCCGGGGCGACGGGTACGTCGACGCCGTGCTGATGGCGCTCGACCTCGTCGAGTGAGCGCCGGCGAGAAAACGATTGCAATTTGCGGGAAGCGGAGCTTGGCCCGTGCGGACACGTCCGCAATTTGCGCGAACTGCGTACTTGACGCGCGCTGCAGGTCCCCCTAGATTCCCCCATGCGCCGAGCACGGAGCGCAAGTAGGACGAAGCTTCACCGGACGGTTGTACGCGCAAGCGGAAAGTCATTCGGTGGTGTGGACGGACCCGCTACCGGCTCGGCGAATTTTTTTGGTCCGGCGAGGAAGTCGCCCATTCGCCGAAGGCGAACCAGTGGAGGGGGCTCGGGGGAAACCAAGAGGTTTCACCCGACGAGCCGAGCTTCCTGACGCGCGGCTCGGGAGACCGGGGAGGGGTTCCTCGACGAAGGCCTTCCTGACCGGTGTACGACTCCTCGAGAGGTGGCGCCCGCCGTCACGCCGCCCCTCTCGCGGTTGCCGTGCGCGAGCGGGGCCGGATTGGTCCAGGGGCTGCATGTCTTTCTGGAACGCCGAATCGACCGCAATTTGCGGCAAACGGACAGCCGGCGCCCTGGCAAGATCGCAAATTGCGGTGTTTCCTGCCTTGACCCCGCCTTGCGCTACCCATAGATTCCCCCTTGCGCCGAGCACGGAGCGCAAGTAGGACGAAGCTTCACCGGACGG
>JBBRYW010000133.1:0-9038 GCA_038237235.1 Gaiellales bacterium | reverse complement strand
CAGCGTCAGTACCGTCCCAGAGAGCTGCCTTCGCCATAGGTGTTCTTCCCGATATCTGCGCATTTCACCGCTACACCGGGAATTCCACTCTCCTCTTCCGGACTCTAGCCAGATGGTTTCCACCGACCTCTCGAGGTTGAGCCTCGAGTTTTAACAGCAGACCTACCTGGCCGCCTACACGCTCTTTACGCCCAATAAATCCGGACAACGCTTGCCCCCTACGTATTACCGCGGCTGCTGGCACGTAGTTAGCCGGGGCTTCTTCTGGAGGTACCGTCACCCTCTGGGCTATTAACCCGAGTAGCTTCGTCCCTCCTGAAAGCGGTTTACAACCCGAAGGCCTTCTTCCCGCACACGGCGTCGCTGCGTCACGGTTTCCCGCATTGCGCAAGATTCCCCACTGCTGCCTCCCGTAGGAGTCTGGGCCGTGTCTCAGTCCCAGTGTGGCTGATCATCCTCTCAGACCAGCTACGGATCGTAGCCTTGGTAGGCCTTTACCCCACCAACAAGCTAATCCGCCGCGGGCTCGTCCTCGGCCGGAGGCCGAAGCTACCTTTTCTGACGAGTCCGAAAACTCGAAAGGCCATCCGGTATTAATCCGGGTTTCCCCGGGCTATCCCGGTGCCGAGGGTCGATTACCCACGTGTTACTCACCCGTTCGCCGCTTTCCCCAATCCCGAAGGACTGGTTCTCGCTCGACTTGCATGTGTTAAGCGCGCCGCCAGCGTTCGTCCTGAGCCAGGATCAAACTCTCCGTGAAGAAGTGTTGCCACATCGGCCAGTGAACAGCCGGTTGACAGCCTTTCAGGATGAGCTTGTGCTCAAAGTCATGACCCTTGCGGGCATGACGAGGTATTGATGCCTCGCGCTTCCACGAGGGAAGCCCGAGGTCTCGACGTTTCACGCTGTTGAGTTTTCAAAGACCGGTGCCGCGACTGACGTAAAAAAACCTCCGACTCGCGCCAGAGGCCCAGAAGCTCGGAAATCCTCGTATCCGAATCCTTCGAAGGGCTCTCCAGTGTCGAGTGGCGGTACTTCCGACGTGCAGCCTGTCCAGGCGGCCCGGGAATGATAGCAGCGGCAGGGGGGGTGTCAAGCCACGCGAAAGCGCATGAAACGGCGCTTCCCCGCCTGCACCAGGGCTCCCTCGAGCCGCGCTCGCGGAACGTCCAGATCACGGACGATGTCGCCGTCGAGACGAACGCCACCTTGCGAGATCAGGCGCCTCGCCTCGCTGGTCGAGGAGAGGCCCACGCTCTCGGCGAGCAGGGTCGGCAGGTGAATCGGATCACCGGGCGGCAGCTCGGTCTCGGGCACGTCGGCCGGTGCTTCGCCGCGACGCACGACGCGCGTGAAATGCTCCTCGGCGCGCCCGGCTGCAGCCTCCCCGTGGGCGCGCGTGACGATGAACCGGGCCAGCCTGAGCTTCGCCTCGAGGGGGTCGCCGGCAGCGCCCCGATCCTCGTCCGACTCGAGGACGAGGCGGTACCACTGCGGTAGCAGGGAATCCGGAATGCTCATCGCCTTGCCGAACTGCTCCTCGGGCGCCTCGAGCAGTCCGATGTAGTTCCCGCGCGACGCGCTCATTCCGGCCCCATCCCAGCTGTCGAGGTAATTCACTGTCAGCGCGACCTGAGGCTCGAGCCCGTATGCATCCATCACATCGCGACCCATGAGCAGGTTGTAGAGCTGGTCGGTGCCGCCGAGCTCCACGTCTGCCTTGACCGCGACCGAGTCGTACCCCTGCATCAGCGGGTAGAGGAGCTCGGAGATCGAGATCGGCGCCTTTGCGGCGAACCGTCTCGCGAAGTCCTCGCGCTCGAGCAGTCGAGCGACCGTAGCGGTCCGCGCGATTCTCACGATCTCCGCGTAATCGAGCCCGGCGAGCCACTCGCTGTTGAAGCGCACCTCGGTGTGCTCGGGATCGATGATCGTCGAAGCCTGCTCGAAGAAGCGCTGCGCGTTCCGGTCGATCTCCTCCGGCTCCAGGATTGGTCGCAGGGCCGAGCGGCCGGACGGATCGCCGATCCGTGTCGTGTAGTCGCCGACGATCAGTACGCCCACATGGCCGGCTCGCTGGAAGGCGGCCAGGCGCTGGAGGGGGACACCGTTCCCGAGCGTTACGTGCGGCGCCGTGACGTCGATGCCGAACTTCACACGCAACGGCCGGCCGAGGGCGAGCTTCCGCTCCAGCTCGCCGGCAGGGAGCACGTTCGCAGCGTTTCGCGTCAGCTCCTCGTGGGCCATGGAAAGCGAGTGTAACGACGGCTATTCGGCGCTTTGCAGGCCGGGCGGGACAACTCAACGGGCTCCTTCGGCGCACCCAGGAGTCGGTCGACGGGCCGGACGCCTTCGCTTCTTTGGCCGACTGTCAGAAGTAGTACGGCAGGAGATTCTGCGCGCCGAGGGCGTACCAGAGCCCGAACAGCAAGCTCACGACTCCGAGGGCCGGTGCCACGCGGTTGAACGAGCGCTGAACCGGTGCGCTCGTCAGCGTCAGTCCGAATCCGGTAGAGAGAATCGCCATCGAGATCGCGGTGAAGAACGCAAAGAGGGCGAGTGCGGCCACGGCGAGCACATGGCTGTGGATCGTCGCGAGCAGAAGCACGCCGACGCCGGCGCTGCCGCCCATCCCATGGACGAGGCCGATGCCGTAAGCGCCGAGGCGGGTACGGACCGGGCGCGCATAGCCGTGAGCGTGCTCGGGAGGCGACGCGTGGTCGTGGACGTGGGCGTGGCGGTTTCCGCCGTGCTCGTGAAGATGGACATGGAAGATCCCCCGCCGCCAGCGCACGAGCAGCCAGACGGCAAGCGCCATGATCACGAGGCCGATCGCCGTCTCCGCGCCCTGCTGCACCCTCTCCGGCAGGTATGCCTTGAACAGGACGATCGGCAAGCCGAAGACGAAGAGGGAGGTTGCGTGGCCGAGCCCCCAGGCGAAGCCGAGCGCTCCCGCGCGCCTGGCTCGCCGCTCTTTCCCGGAGGCAACGAGCGTGGTTACCGCGGCGAGGTGGTCGGGGTCAGTCGCGTGCCGTAGCCCCAGCAGGACCGCGACGCCGATCACCACGAGAAGAGTCGTGCCGTCGGAGAGCGATGCCATCCAGTGGTCGAGTCCGAACATCCGCAGCTCCTCTCAGAGTACTCTCGGGATCGCGCGCACGGTCATGGCGACGCCGAGCGCGAGAACGATGAGGGCGCTGACCGCCGGCAGAAGGCGGACGAGCCCGTGGTCGAAGTCAACACGGTTGAAGATGCGCTTGGCCGAGACGGCCAGAAGGCCGATGCCCGTCATGGCGGCGGCGAGACCGATGCTGAACGCAAGGATCAGAACGAGCCCGTAACCGACGCGGTGCAGGGCGATCGCGGCCAGCAGGACGACGAGCGCGGTCGGACACGGGATGATCCCGCCCGAGATGCCGACCCCGAGGAGTCCGCGCAGCCGGAGCGACTCGTGCTCGTGATTGTGATGCTCGTGTCCCTCGCCGTGGCCGTGGCCGTGGCCGTGGTTATGGTCGTGGTGATGGTGATCCCCGTGGCCGCTGCCGCCGCCTCGCCAGTCGCGGATTCGCCAGCGAAGGATCGCGAGCCCGACGGTCACGATCATCAATGCAGATACGAGGTTGAGCCAGGGGTACAGCTGCTCCGGGACGAGGAACTGCGACAGGCTCAGCGTGATCAGGCCGAGCGCGAACACGCCGATCGTGTGCGTCACCGTGACCGTGAGCCCCAGCAGGACCGCCTGCCGCGGAGTGCCGCGCGTGCCGACGAGGTACGCGGCGACGATCGATTTGCCGTGACCGGGACTGAAGGCGTGCGCGGCGCCCCAGAAGAACGCGATCAGGAGCGAGAGCAGAATGAAGCCGACGCCCAGGTCCCGGTGGGCGATCAGCGAGGCGAAGCCGCCGTCACCGGTCGCGCGGACGGCGACCCGGCGATCCAGCTCGGACTGCGGTGTGAGCGCGGGCGCCACGCCCGCTCCGGCTCCCGGCGAGACCGCCGCGGTCGCGAGGCTGATATCCAGCGGGCTCTTCAGCAAGTCCTTCGGGTATACGCGCAGCTGTTCGCTCGACGTTCGCGAGGACACCGTCGAGGAAGACACCCGTGCGCCACGATCGGCCTGGAGAACGATCTCCTTCCAACCGATGCGAGCCCGAAAGTTCCGATCGCGGTAGTCGAGCCGAACCCCGGCGCCCCGATTGACGGCGCCGCCGTCGAGCAACACCTCGAGCCGGGTCGTCCTGAGCCCGGCGACGCCCGGCGGAAAGGCCAGCTCGGACCGGCGAGGAACGAGGGGGCGGAGCGTCCCGCCGAGCCGAAGGTCCGCGCCGGCCGCGATCTTGCGGGCGAGCCCCCTCGCGTACGCCGCACGCCCCACTCGCTCGACCTCGCCCTTCGCCTGGAACGTCGGGATCTCGGCCAGGTCGAGGACGTAGAGGACGTAGACGTGCGCCCCGGAGACGTGGATCTCGCTGTAGCGATTCGTCGTGAAGTTGCCGAGCGGGTGAGCGATGGCTGCGGAAGGCACGGCGAGCGCCGCCAGCGCGATCAAGACTACGAGCGCTCTCTTCATCGTGCGTACCTTCTGGCCACGGGGGCCCAGATCACGGAGAAGTGCGCGTTCTGGCGGAGCGAGCGGCGCAGCCACACACGCGCGGCGGAGCGATTGCCGAGGCAGCGCTCGATCATGCCTCGATGAAAGTACTTGAGCGCGTCGCGCGTGCCAAGTCGCAGGGCTCGCACCGAGTAGTGCCGCGCCTCGCCGCAGTGGCCGTTTCGCGCGAGCGCCCAGCCGAGGACGTCGTCCCCGTCGATGCTCGGCCGGTCGCGGTACGAGGCGCGGGCGAGACGCAGCGCCCCGGAGGTCCGGATGCCGTGGTCGACGTCGAAGAGGGCGAGCTCGAGGTCGGTCTTGACGCCGTTCGCCCGCAGGAGACGCGCGATCACGTCCATCAGCGCGTACTGGCGCCGCGCCGCGACTGGCTGTTCGGCGATCGCGTAGAGATCGCCGAGCGTCGTGACGAATTGCGGCAGCGGAGTGCGGTCGACGACGCCCCGTTCGAGCGCGATCGCCCGCCGCAGATGGCCGCGCGCACCCTCGACCTGTGCAAGGGCGTCGAGCGCGTAGACGTAGCCCGGGAAGATCGCCAGCGCGCGCCGGTACTGCTGCGCCGCCGCGCCGATCCGTCCCTGGGACCAGAAGAGCTTGCCGAGCTGGACGCTCGTCCACGCGAACGGCTCCCGCTGGTAGTTGCTCTCGACAACCGCCCGCCGCATCATCTCAGCCGCCACGCGCTGGTCGCCGAGCAGCTCGCGAGCGTAGGAGATGCGCGCGTACGCGGCCAGCCCGGGATCGACGCGAACCATCGTGTCGAACGCCTTGAAAGCCCTCGGGTACCGGCCGAGCTCGATCAAGGCGTCGCCGACGACGCCCCAATTCCGCCCCGAGTAAGGCGCATCGCGTACCGCGCGGCGCCCCAGGACGAGCGCATCGCGGAAGCGGTGCCGCGACAGCGCGAGCGATCCAAGGCCGGCGACGGCAAGGTTGTCGCCCGGTGCGAGCGCGAGCGCCCGCCGCAGCACGCCCTCGGACTTCGGGTAGTAGCTGGGGTCGGCGGTCTCACGCGCGCGCTGCTGGTACGCGAACCCGAGCGACTCGAGCGCGCGGACGTTGCCGTCGTTTCGCCGCAGCGCCTGCTGCAGCGCCGCGATCTGGCCGGGGGTGTCCTTGCCGGCCAGCGAGACGGGCATCCGCTCGGGGAAGAGCACGTCGGCCGGCGACGCGGGCGGCGACGGCTTCGCCTCGTGGGCGGGAGCCAGGGCGCCGCCGAGCAGGAAGACGGTGGCGGCGATTGCCGCCACCGTCCCTGCCAACGCGATTCGGCGTATCACTCGCGTTTCGTCGTCCTCGTAGCTGCTTACGGTCCGGGTGCCGCCGGCGTGGCGGTTCGGTTGAAGTGCACCCGGTTCCGGCCGTCCGACGGCGTCGCGAGGAACGGGAACGCGTTCGGCAGTGCCGCGTCGTCCACGTTGATCCCGTCACCCGCACGGTTCGTGATGTAGAACGGCCCGCCGACGACTCGCGTCGCGATGTCGGTCACGTCGTCCCTCGGCCGGCGGCCGTTCGGATAGCCGAACACGTCACCGGCGAGCCCCCCGAGCCGTTTCTGGCTGGCGACCGTGGGAGGTGTGCCGGGCGTGGCGACGTTCAGCCGCAGCCAGTCGCCCGTGAGGGGCCCGGTCGGGCTGTACTTGGCGAACGCGTTCACCAGATCGATCCGGTTGTTCGCGTTGCACGCAGCCACCTGATCCGGCGCCAGGAAGAGCGGCACGCATCCGGGCTGCCCGCCGAAGCGGAGCTGGAGAAGCGTCGCGTAGCGCGGAGCCAGGATGTAACCGGCGAACTGCCCGTCCTGGTCCGGCGTCAGGGCGTTCCAGCGGTCCTTGTCGACCGTGCCGATCACGAGCTCGTTCACGAGCGGGTTCGCCAGGCGGTTCGTCTGGGCGAAGCTGCCCGATGCCCGGCCGTTCCCCGCACCCTGCGAGGGCGCCGTGAACTTGCTCACGTTGGCGTAGGCGCCGATCGCCTTGCTCGCATCCGGTGTCAGATAGCTGGCCGGAAGCTCGAGTGCGATCGTGCTCACGTTGAAGCCCGAAAGCGTGTCAACGCCGAACGCGTTCGCGTTGTCGTTGGCATCCTCCGGTGCGGTGAGAAGCGGCGGTGTTCGTGAGAAGTTGGCCGTGTCGAACAACCCGCCCAGGTCGATGTAGAACGGATCCTGCCTTGAACCGGCGAAGACACGCACGCCGGCGGGGAGGCTCGGCTCGGTCGAGTTCGAGCTGCCGTAGATGCCCTGCGCCGCAAGCGACGGGTAGTCGGGCATCGTCAGCGGTCCGACATTCGAGGGAACCGCGATCAGATCGTTCGCCAGCAGTCCCGGCTTTCCGATCGGCTGATCCGGTCGAGTGAACATCCGCACCGTGTAGCGCTGGCGCAGACCGAGCCCCTCGGACCCCGCTCCGTCGAGCTTCGTGATCGGCGGAAGAGCGGCGTACGAGAACGGAAGCCCGAGGTCGCGTGTGACGCCTCGAATCTCCGTCCTGAAGTTGAACTCGAACCGGACGTCGGTGATTCCGTCCTGGTTGTTGTCGATGTTGAACGCGTACGTCGCGTTGGGGTCGAAGTTGTAGAAGTTCGGCCCCGCGCTCGGCTCCGACAGCGGGTTGACGTTCATGATGAGGTCGACCTTGTCATTGTTGCCGGACTCGTAGCTCCGGAACATGAAGAAGTCGGTGAGATCCTCAGCAGGCGCCATCGAGATGAGCGGAGCCTCCCTGTGGCTCGCCGCGCTCGCGCTCTGCGGGCCTGACCCGCGCACCAGCCCGAATGCGAGAGCCAGCACGCCCGCGGCCAACGCGAGTGTGACGACTAGGGTCTTTCGTCCCATGTAGTTCCTCCTTGCAGTGTGGGAACGCCACTTGTTCGCTCGTCCCCCGCTTTCGGTTCGATTCGCGAATCGAGGTCCGAGCCCGAACCGCAACTGCTCGGAGGGCGAAGTACCTGCATGAGCCAACGGAAGCCTCGGCGGGTGTTACGGTTCACGCCGCGCCCACGCGCGCGTCAAACGATGCGCCACGACTTCGCCCACCTGTCCGACGAGGCTCTGATCGCGCTCGTCGAGCGGGCGGAGGAGGGTGCTCTCGCCGAGCTCTACGATCGGTTCGGCCGCCCGGCGTTCAGCCTTGCCTTCCGCATGCTCCGCGACCACGCCCTCGCCGAGGACGCGGTCCAGGAAGCGTTCCTCACAGTCTGGCGGAACGCGTCTCGCTTCGTGCCCGAGCGCTCGAAGGCGAGCACGTGGGTCCTGACGATGGTTCACCACCGGGCGGTCGATCTCGTACGGCGCGAAGAGCGCCGCAGGGCCGATTCGCTCGAAGGTGTGCCTGAACGTGCGGATGAAAGTACCGAGGACACCGTCTGGCTCCGGTTCGAGCGTGAGCGCGTCCAGGCGGCGTTGCGCACGCTGCCCGACCAGCAGCGAGAGGCACTCGAGCTCGCCTACTACGGCGGCTTCACGCAGGCCGAGTTGGCCGATCGGCTGGATCAACCGCTCGGCACGATCAAGAGCAGGATGTTCGCGGGACTCTCCCGCCTGCGCGAGGTACTCGTGCAGCCGAACTCAGAGCAGGAGCTATGGAACAAATCAACCTCCACGAGTTGACCGCCGCGTACGCGCTCGACGCGCTCGACGCGGATGAGCAGCGCGAGTACGAGAACCACCTGCGCCGCTGCGAGCCCTGCCGCGGGGATCTCCGCTCTTTGCAGGAGGCTGCAGCCATGCTCGCCTTCGCAACCGAGCCCGTCGCTCCGCCTGCATCGCTCCGGGACCGGATCGTGGAAGGGGCGACGAGCGAGGGCCGCAAGGTCGTGCCGATCCGTCCTCGCTGGGTGTACCCCCTCTCGGGGGCAATGGCCGCGGTAGCCGCGTGCGCGGCGATCGGGCTCGGACTCTGGGCAACCTCGCTCTCGCACTCCCTCGACCGGGAACGTCAGAAGTCTGCCGTCATCGACGAGGGCGCTCGCGTCGTCGCGCTCAAGGGGACCAGGGGTCGCCTCTTCGTCTCCTCGACCGGAAAAGCCTCTCTCGCCATCGCGAAGTTCCCACCGGCCGGAGAGAGCAAGACGTACGAGATCTGGGTCGTCAAGGCCTCGGGCACGAAGCCGGTGCGTGCAGGCCTCTTCTCGGGCGGCAGGAAGCGCGAGATCGTCTCGGTCGACGAGCGGGTGCCACGCGGCGGCAAGGTCATGGTGACGCGCGAGCGCTCGGGCGGCGTCGATGCTCCGCAGAGTAAGCCGCTTTTTAGCGCCCAGGCGTAGGCAGCACCGTTGCGCTGCCGCCTCGAGGGCTCGCGGGCTTGCCCGTGAGCCCGTCTGCTTTCGCCGCGCCGCCGTCTGAACTGACCGGTCGAGCGGATTGGATAGCGACCTAGGCTGCTAGACCGGCACCAAAGCCGCGGCGCTATAGACTCACCCGCTTCGT
>JBBRYW010000132.1:0-9242 GCA_038237235.1 Gaiellales bacterium | reverse complement strand
GTCGCTTGAAGACGGCCTCGTTGAACACGACCTCGTACTCGGCCGCGGTTTCACCTTCCAGCGACGCGGCGTAGTTGTCGCGCAGGTCGGCGAGCAGCTCCGTGCCGGTCTCGACGAGGTCCATGTAGTCGCCGAATCGCTTCTCGGCCTCCTCCCGCGGGGCGCGGTTGTAGGCGCGCTCGGCGTCCGAGCAGTCGCGGATCAGCCCTCTCTGGTCCTGCTCGAAGAGGTCGAGCTGCCGCTTGACGAGATCCCCGAAGCGCGGGCGAAGCGTCATGTCAGCTCCCTATAGACAGCGATATGCTTGCGTGCCGAGGCGTCCCAGGTCAGGGCTTCGCGCGCCTTCCGCGCGCCGGCACGCGCCCGCTCGAGCTCGACGGGATCGTTCAGAAGCTGCCTCACCGCCTCGGCCAGCGCCTCCACGTCGCCGGGCGGAACGACGCGACCTGCGCCGAACTCGCGAATCGGCTCGCCGAGCCCGCCGACGTCGTACGCGACGCCGGGGACACCGGCGCCGAGCGAGCGCAGGAGCGCGCCGCTCTGGTCGAGTTCGGGCTTGTAGGGAAACAGCGAGAGCGTCGCATCGCCGTAGGCCCGCTCGACCTCGGGCGCGCCGAGGTACCCGAGCCGCCACTCGGCACGGTCACCGGCCTCGCGCTGGTAGCGCTCGACGGGCTCCATCGGGTCGCCGGCGACGAGCAGGCGGGCGCCCGGTACGAGCTTCGTGGCCGCGATCGCGTCGTCCAGCCCCTTGTAGGGGCGGATGAGCCCGAAGCAGAGCAGCGTGCGCCCGTCGTCGGTTCGCGGTGGGTCGCTCGGGTGAACAGGGTGGAAGATGACCCGCAGGCGCCCGGAGTCCACGCCGAGCTCGGCCAGCGTGTCGTGGCCGCGCTGGCTGTGCACGACGACGCGGTCGAAGCGCTGCAGCAGCCTCCGCCAGCGGTCGAGGTTGCGGCCGGCCCGCCGAGGCAGTGTGTCGTGAGCGGTGAAGACGGACGGCGTGCGGAGGCGAAGCAGGTACCTGTCGAGCTCGGGGACGGCGAGCCACTGCAGGTGAACGACGTCCGTCCGGCAGGCCCGGAGTCGTGCCAGTCCGACCGGGTGCTCGAGCACCTTGAGCGGGATCCGCAGGCGGGAACGCCCGAAGAGACGCGACGAGAGCGGGTAGAACAGCTCGCTTCGCAAGTAGCCGTCGGGCTCGGGCGTCTCGCCGAAGCGGAAACGTGACGTGACGACCTCCACCTCGACGCCTTGCCGCGCGAGCGCGCGGGCGAGCTGGTGGTCGTAGTCGGGGCCACCGAACCCAGGCGGGTTGGCGAGGACGACGTGGAGCGGCCCGGTGACGGGACCGGGTCCCGGAATAGTTCCCCGGGCCCCGTCCCTACTCACTGATTGTCCAGGTCTGCAGTCCGCTCGGCTCGAAGGCGAACTCCGTGGCGTTCGCCCCAAGCTCCGCGAGAGCCCGCGCGACCTCGTGCTTTCGCTCGAAGACGCAGTAGAAGAGCATGAAGCCACCGCCTCCGGCCCCAGTCACCTTGCCCCCGAGAGCGCCCGAGCGCCGCGCCACCTCGTAGGCCTCCTCGATGAACGGCGTCGCGATGCGCGGCGAGAGCTTCTTCTTCGCCTCCCAGGACTGGTGCAGCAGGTCGCCGAACGCGTCCGTTCGGCCTCGCAGGAGCGCGTTCTTCATCTCGACCGCGAACTCCTTCCCCTGCCGCAACCCCTCGAGAGTGTCGGCGTCGCCGCCCTCGAGGCGCGCGGTCTGATCCTCGATGATGTGGTCGGAGCGCCGTGTCGCACCCGTGTAGCAGAGGAGCATGTTGTGCTCGAGCTCGTTCACGGTCGAGCGTGGGATGCGAAGCGGGTTGACGATCACGCGGTCGGCCTCGAGCTCGATGAAGTTGAAGCCGCCGAAGGTCGCCGCGTACTGATCCTGGAGGCCGCCCTTGATGCCCGCTTCGCGCCGCTCGACGACGTAGGAGAGGTCGGCGATCTCGTAATCGGTGAGCGGCAGGCCGTGGAAGTCCTTGAGCAGGCCGATCAGGGTCACCATCAACGTCGAGGAGGAGCCGAGGCCCGACCCGGGCGGGGCATTCGAGCGCAGGAAGAGGTCGAATCCGCGCGGCTCCGATCCTTCGAGCTTGCGGATCGCCGCCTTCACGAGGTCGAGCTTCCCGTCGAAGAGCAGCGGCTCCTCGCGGCGATAGTCGACCGACAGGTCGAGATCCGCCGACTCGATGCGGATCTGCTCATCCTGGCGCGGTCTCAGAGTCCCGTAGGCGTAGCGGTTGATGGTGGCGTTCAGGACGAGCCCACCCTCCTGCGCGGGAAACGGCGGCACGTCCGTCCCACCCCCGGCGAAGCTGACGCGAAGCGGTGCTTTGGCGCGGTAGAGCATCTACGCCCGGACGATGCCCATGCCCATGAAGTACTCCTCCGGCAGGCCGCACTCGTCCACGAAGCGGCGGTAGCCGATGCGAGCGCCCGGCCAGTTGTAGCCCTCGGGGCAGTCGTCGACGAGCAGGACGCCGCCCTCGGCGAGCCGTGGCTGCAGCCGGCGCAGGCCCTCGTACACCGGCACCTCGAGATCGACGTCGACGAGCCCGACCGAGACGCGCTCGGGAAGGCGCTCCTCGGGCAGCATCGCGATGTCCCCCTGGACGAGCTCGATCGCAGCGACGCCGTAGTGGTCGAGCAGGCGTGAGACCGTGTCGACCGAGTTGCCGGCGAAGTCGCGCCGCCGCGTGCTCGCGGTCCCGAGCTCGACGTCGCGGTCGAACTGCTCCGAGACGAAGCCGCCGAACGTGTCCACGCAGATGTAGCGCTTCTCGAAGCCGGTGTTCCGCAGCATCCGGTAGGCGAGAGTCGCCGTCCCGCCGAGCCAGGCCCCGACCTCGACGACTGCGCCGTCGAGCTCACGCCGCTGCCAGAGGGCGTCCATGTACGCGTACAGCCGCTCCGGCGCGAGCGCGCTCACCGGCCGTGGGTAGAGCTTCGTGGGCGCGTGGCGCATGAGGAGCCGCTTTGCGACCTGCTGCGGGTAGGGCCTCATCGCTCGGGGAGCGAGACTAGCGCAGCGCCGTAGACTCTCCGCGGCCGTGGCGCTTCTCGTTCGTAGCTGGAACCTGTTTCACGGCAACACCGTGCCGCAGACGCGGAGCGCATACCTCGAGGAGATGGTCCGCCTTGCCGCCTCTGACCGGCCGGACGTCCTCTGCCTGCAGGAGGTGCCCGCCTGGGCGCTCCCGAAGCTCGGTGACTGGGCGTCCATGAGCGCCTTCGGCAAGCTCGCGGCCCGGCCGATCCTCGGCCCGTTCCCCTCGACTGCCACGGTGGGCCGCGCGGTCACGGCATTGGATCACGGCCTGCTGCGCTCGGCCTTCTCGGGCCAGGGAAACGCGATCCTGCTCGGCAAAAAGCTCCGACCCCTCTTCCACCGCTGCATCACGCTGAACTCCTGGAGCTTTCGGCGGGCACAGGCGCGGTGGCTCTCGCTCTCCTTCCTGACCCGGCTCTCGTGGGCGAAGGAGCGGCGCATCTGCCAAGCGGTGCGCTTCCGGCTACCGGACGGGCGCTCGGCTCTCGTCGCGAACCTCCACGCAACGAGCTACCGGCCCGACGAGCGCCTCGCCGATGCCGAGGTCCTCCGCGCGGCTGTCTTCGCCGACGCGCTCGCCGAGCCGCCCGACGTCTGCGTGCTCGCGGGAGACCTCAACGTGAAGGTGGAGCGCTCGCGGACGCTCCCCGACCTGGTCGGGCCGGAGTGGGGGTTCTCGCAGCCGGGCGAGGGAATCGACCACATCCTCGTCCGCGGCGCCGAGTCGAGCCGGCCCGAGCGCTGGCCCACCGAGCGGCGGCGGCGCGGCGAGCTGCTCCTATCGGACCACGCGCCGGTGGAGGTTCGGATCCGGTGACCTTCGAGGAGGCTCGCGCCGCGTTTCCGGTGCTCGAGCGATATGCCTACCTGAACGCGGGCACGATGGGCCCGATCGCCGGGGCTACCTTCGAGGCGATCGCCGAGCAGCAGCGGGCCGAGCTCGAGGGCGGCCGCGGAGGCGGCGAATTCTTCGAGCGGATGGTCGAGACGCGCGTGACGGCGCGCGCGCGTCTCGCCGCTCTGATTCGGGTCTCCCCCGAGCACGTCTCGCTGACGAGCTCGACCACTGACGGCTGCAACATCGTGCTCGGAGGTCTCGAGCTGGCGCCGGAAGACGAGATCGTGACGACCGATGCGGAGCACTTCGGCCTGCTCGGCCCCCTGCATGCCTCGGGAGCGCGAGTCCGCGTGGCCGGCGTCGCAGGGCGGCCGGCGACCGAGGCGCTCGACGCGATCCTCGGCGAGGTGACGCCGCGGACCCGCCTGCTCGCGCTCTCCCACGTCACCTGGACGACGGGGAACCTGCTGCCCCTCGGGGAGTTGCAGGAGCAGACCCGGCTGCCGCTACTCGTCGACGGAGCTCAGGCGGCGGGCGCGATCGAGGTGGACGCCTCGTCATTCGACTTCTACACAGTCTCGGCGCAGAAGTGGCCGTGCGGCCCGGACGGGACCGGAGCGCTGTACGTCGCCGATCCGGAGCGCCTGCGCGTGGCGGCGCCGTCGTACTTCGCGGCGGAGAGCTATGAGGCAGATGGGAGCTACAAGCCGCGTGCCGGTGCCGCCCGCTTCGACCCTGGCTGGCTGCCGCCCACCGCGCTGGCGGGCCTGGTGGCGGCGCTCGACGCGGCGCCCGCATGGCGCTACGAGCGGTCCGCCGAGATGGCTGTGCGTTGTCGTGCGAAGCTCGCCGAGCGGTTACACGTGGTCACGGCGGAGGGGCAGGCGACGCTGGTCAGCTTCCGGCCCGAGGGCGACGCGGCTGAGCTTTCCCGTCGGGCCTATGAGCGTGGCGTGGTGATCCGCGATCTTCCCGGCACCGGCTGGTTGCGTGCCTCGTGCGGCTACTGGACGAGCGACGAGGACATCGACCGTCTCGTCGAGGCGGTCACGTAGAGGCGGCGCCCAGCGCGGCGAACAGATCGACGCCGTTGCCGTCGGGATCGCGCAACCTCGCGTACCGCTGACCCCAGAACGCATCCCATGGCGCCTTGTCGGTTCCGGCGCCGGCGGAGACGAGCTCGTCGTACTTCGCGTCGACCTCGGCCGCCGTGTCAAAGGCGAAAGCGAGCGCGGCACGCGAGCTGCCGACGGGCGGCTCCCAACCGGGGTCGAAGCTGCGGATCGTCTCGACCGTGTCGAGCATCAGGCGCAGGCCGCCGGGAAGCTCGGCCTCGGCGTGTCCATGCCCCTCGGCGTCCTCGGAGACGTCGAGTCCGAGTCGGCTGTAGAACGCTCGCGCTCGAGCGATGTCGTCGACCGTGATCCCAATCGCCTGCAGTGCCATGAACGTGTCCTAGCTCGCCGTCGCCGCGGTCGCCGTCGGAAGCCCGAGCTGTGGCGCGATCGGCCGGAGCGCCTCGACGACGTTGCGGATGTGGTCGTCGAGTGAGAGCTGGAGCAGCTCGGCGCCCTGGTAGACCTCGTCACGATGCACTCCGGCGGCGAAGGAAAGCTGTTTCAGCTTCTTCTTGACCGACTTCGGCTCCAACCCGTCCAGGCCGGTAGGGCGGACGAGGCCGCACGCATGGACGAACCCGGAGAGCTCGTCGCAGGCGAAGAGCGCGCGCTTGAGAGGCGTATCGCGCGGGAGGCTCAAGTGCTCGGCGTGCGAGAGGATCGCCTCGATCACCTCTTCCGGATACCCCTCCCGGCGCAGGATCGTCGCGCCGTCTTGTGGGTGCTTGTCGAGCGTCGGGTGAATCTCGTAGTCGAAGTCGTGCAGGAGCGCGGTTACGCCCCACAGCTCCTCGTCCTCGCCCAAGCGGCGGGCATAGGAGCGGGTAGACGCTTCGACCGCAAGCGCGTGCCGGCGAAGCGCCTCGCTCTTCGTGTAGCGCGTGAGCATCTCCCAGGCCTGCTCGCGGGTCGGTGCTGCCATGCCCCAGGTAGGGTACTCCGATGGCTTCGGCCGCCGTCGCAGACGTGCTCATGCAGTCGTTCGTGATCGAGGGGGGCCGCCCGCTGGCCGGCCGTGTTCGCGCTGCCGGAAACAAGAACGGGGCACTACCGATTCTTGCGGCCTGCCTGCTCACGGACGAGCCCGTGACGCTCTCGAACGTCCCGCGCATCCGCGACGCCGAGACGATGGTTGAGCTGCTCGCCGAGCTGGGCGCCGATGCCGAGTGGACGGGCGAGCACGAGGTTCGGGTGCACGCGGCGAACATCACAGCGGACGTCGACCAGCAGCTCGCGAGCCGGATGCGCGCTTCGTTCCTGGTCGCGGGACCCCTCCTCGCCCGCGTCGGCCGCGCCGGCATGCCCCCACCCGGAGGCGACGTGATCGGCCGGCGAAGGCTCGATCCACACATCCATGCATTTGTCGAGATGGGCGCGGAGGTTGTGCTCGGGGAGCGGTACGAGCTCGGCGCGAGCCGCCTCGAGGCAAAGCACATCCGCCTCGACGAGGCGTCCGTCATGGCGACCGAGAACGTGGTGATGGCCGCGACGCTGACGCCGGGCACGACGACGATCTCCTACGCTGCGTGCGAGCCGCACGTGCAGGATCTGTGCCGCTTCCTGGTCTCGCTCGGGGCGAGGATCGAAGGAATCGGCTCGAATGTGATCCGCGTCACCGGTGTCGAGCGGCTCGACGGCGGCTCCTACAGGATCGCGGCGGACCATGTCGAGGTGGGGAGCTTCATCGGGATGGCCGCGCTCACCGGCGGCGATGTCACGATCGAGGGCGCGGCCCCGGATGACCTGTTTCCGATTCTGCCCGCGTTCAGCCGGCTTGGGATCCGCGTGGAAGTGGACGGGACATCGGTGCGCGTACCGCCCGGACAGGAGCTGGCGATCCAGGACGACCTGGGCGGCGCGATCGCCAAGATCGAGGATGGGCCGTGGCCCGCCTTCCCGGCGGACTTGACGTCGATCGCCGTCATGGTCGCGACCCAGGCTCGGGGCACGATCCTGGTCTTCGAGAAGATGTTCGAGAGCCGTCTGTTCTTCACTGACAAGCTGGTCTCGATGGGGGCGCGGATCATTCTGTGCGACCCACACCGTGCCGTGATCACCGGCCCAGCGAAGCTGTACGGCCAGCGGATGTCGAGTCCGGACATTCGGGCCGGTATGGCGATGTTGCTTGCGGCGCTCTGCGCCGAGGGCACGTCGACGATCGGGGACGCCTACCAGATCGACAAGGGGTACGAGCGGATCGACGAGCGGTTGCGCGCGCTCGGCGCGAGCATCGAGCGCGTCGACGGCTAGCTAGAAGGCCTCTTTCATGATGACGAGCGAGCACGCAGACGAACGCCTTCGGGCACGGGTGACGGTTGGCGGGGACGGCGCCGTCAGCGTCGTCACGGGCATCTCCGTCCTCGATCACCTACTCGGGCTCACCGCCGAGTACGGGGGCTTCGGGCTCGAGCTCGAGGTCGCGCCGACGGGCGCCGAGGCGGAGGTGACCGCCGCCGGCCGCGCTCTCGGCCAGGCGCTCGCCGAGCCGCTCCACCGCGAGAATGCTCGGCGGCACGGCTCGGCCGTCGTGCCGACCGACGATGCGCTCGCGCACGTGGCGCTCGAGGTGTCGGACCGGCCGCGTGTCGTCACGAACGTCGATCTCTCGGGCGCGCATGTCGGCGGCCTCGGCACCGACGTCGTCGCAAGCTTCATGCACGAGCTCGCGCAGGCGGCCGGCCTCACGTTGCACGTGCGCCTGATCGATGGGCAGGACACGAGCCACGTCCTCGAGACGATCTTCAAGGGTCTCGGCGCCGCTCTGGCGCAGGCCTGCAGCCCGCGCTATCGAAGGGAGAGGGAATGAACGGAAAGTCCGTCGTTCGCACCGAGAGGGCGCCGGCGCCGGTCGGGGGTGCGCCCTACTCGCAGGCGATTCGCGCCGGCGAGTTCGTGTTCGTCGCCGGACAGGTGCCGCTTCGGCCGGGGGAAAGCGAGATCACGGGGAACACGATCGAGGAGCAGACCGAGCAGGTGATGGAGAACGTCAAGGCCATCCTCGAGGCAGCCGGAAGCGGCCTGGAGCGGCTCGTCAAGACGACGGTGTTTCTAACCGACTTCTCGAACTTCGGAGGGATGAACGAGGTCTACGCCCGGTACGTCGGCGAGTCGCCGCCGGCGCGCGCGACCGTCGAGATCTCGGCGCTGCCGATGGGGGCGCTGGTCGAGATCGAGGCAATCGCGCACCTGTAGGCGGTCGAGCGCCCGATCGTCGCTAGGCGCGGAGGCCGGCCACGAGCTTCGGCATCCCCCCGGTGGTTGTCAAAGACCCGTCGGCGAGAAAAAAACTCGGAAGATGCGGATTCCGAGAAGGTCTTGCCATCGATCTGCAAGGCACACCGAAACGGCTACGAGCACGTGACAGTGAAAACGACGGCCGGCCGCCTCGAGCTGGAGCGGCCGCGCCTGCGCAACGCCTCGGCGCTCGGCTTCGCGAGCGCAATCGTCGGCAAGGGCGTCGCCCGCACGCACGCGCTCGAGGCGCTCGTCATCTCGTCCTTCCTGCGCGGCCTCTCGGTGCGAGACGGCGACCGCGGCGCTGGAGGAGGCGTTCGAGCAGCCGATCGTCTCCAAGTCGACCGTGAGCCGGATCTGCGCCCAAACGCGCGAGCGCTACCGGGCCTGGTGCGGCCGGCGCCTGGGGGAGCACGACCTCGTCTACCTGTTTCTCGACGCCGTCTACCTGAAGCTCCGCCCCGACGACACGCCGGCCGAGGGCGTGCTGGTCGCCTGGGGCGTCACGCTTGAGGGCCGCAAGGTGCTGCTCGGGGTTGCAGCTCGGCTCACGCGAGAGCTTGCGAGGACTGGCTCGACTTCGGGCGCGATCTCGTCGCGCGCGG
Organism: Gaiellales bacterium; assembly: GCA_038237235.1. Classification (GTDB taxonomy): domain Bacteria; phylum Actinomycetota; class Thermoleophilia; order Gaiellales; family Gaiellaceae; genus JBBRYW01. The sequence continues at coordinate 350 of JBBRYW010000132.1, read as the reverse complement.
GATCAGGATGCCGGCGCTGATCGTCGCCGACGGCGCACCCGGCCTCTGGAAGGCCGCACGCGAGCTGTGGCCGCAGGCGCTCGAGCAGCGCTGCACGGTGCACGCGCTCAGGAACGTACTGAAGAAGCTGCCCGAGCGGCTGCACCGTGAGCTGAAGGCTCGTTACTGGCGGATCCTCGACGAGGCGAGCTCGGCGGCCGAGGCGCGCGCTGCCCTGCTCGCGCTCGCAGCCGACTACCGCAGCTCCTACCCCTCGGCAATGGCGGTGATCGAGCGCGAGCTCGAGTCGCTCGTCTGCCATCTGCGCTTTCCCAGCGAGCATCGCAAGCGGATCGGCTCGACGAATCTGC
>JBBRYW010000131.1:0-9269 GCA_038237235.1 Gaiellales bacterium | reverse complement strand
GGCGGCGCGCTTGTGCGGTGTCGTCACGTTGACGCCTGCGAATCCTGCGGCGGCGAGCCCTCTGATCGCCTCGGCCAGCCTCTCGGGCTCGACAGGCAGCGGTACGTAGGCCCAGTCGAGCGCGAGCGCCGCGAAGGCGGCGTTCTGCATCCGCGGCGACAGCGACGCCGCGACCGGGTGGCCGATCAGCCCCACGAGCCGCGTGGTGCCGCTGATCAATAGCCGTGCGCCTGCTCGTAGGCGAAGAAGGCTCGCTCGCTGGCGGTGAAGAAGTGATGGATCTTGTCGGGCTTGCGTACGAAGTAGAGGTAGTCGACCCGTGCGGGATGAGCGGCCGCCTGCAGCGAGGGGAGGCCAGGGTTTGCGATCGGCGTCGGCGGCAGGCCCGTGTGCAGCCTCGTGTTGTACGGCGTCGGGTCTTGCAGCTGTGACTGGTGGAGCGACTCGGTGGGCGGGACATCCAGTGCGTAGCGAATCGTCGCGTCGATCCCGAGTGGCATCCGGGCCTTCAGGCGGTTGTAGATGACCGCCGCCACGAGTGGCCGCTCACTAGGCGCGCGCACCTCTTTCTCGATCATCGAGGCGACGATCACCACGTCGTACGGCGTGAGGTTCTTCGAGCGGGCGTAGTGCAGGCTCACCCTCGACCATTTCTTCCGGAACGTCTTCAGCTGGTCCGCGACGAGGTCTGCCGCCGTTGTCCTCGGCGTGAAGGCGTACGTTGCGGGGAAGAGGAATCCCTCGAGCGAGCGCCGCTTGGCGTCGCGGGCAAAGCGCCCCGGTACGCGCGAGCTTGCCGTCACCGCGAGGTAGCGGGCGGCAGAGAGCTTCGGCGTGACGCCGCGCTTGCTCCTCGCGATCCCGTCGACCGCCGTGATCCGCTCCGCCATCTGGCGGCGCGTGAAACCCTCGGGGAAGACGACGTGCAGCGTCTTCGGCCTCGGCGCTGCGACCGCAGGAGGAGGTGGCGGGGGCGGAGGGCTCGACTCGCCGCTCAGCGCGGAGCGAACCCCCCAGGCGAGAGCCCCTAGGCCGGCTGCGAGGGCGACGAGCGCCGCCAGACGCCGAGCTGCGACCTGGCGCCGGGTAGGCGGGCGGCGAGTGGCTCGTGCTGCGTTCAGGACTCGTGCCTATCCAGGCGCGCGAGGTAGCCCATCAGGAGGTGTGCCGCCGCGCGCGCGTCATCCGGCTCGCCGACGACCGCCCCGACGGCTCCCGCGAGCACCGAAGTGAAGCGTTCGTCAAAACTCTCGATCGGCAGCCTCGTCAGCGTGCGAAGCGTCTCGATGAAGCGCTCGGTCTCTCCGACCTGCCGGCCGCGCTCTCCTCGAAGGGTCAGCGGGAGGCCGACGACGATGCGCTCGGGAGCCTCGGCGCGAATCAACTCGCCGAGCCTCGCTCGGCCGGGCGCGCTGTCGACGCGCTCGATCACTGCGAGAGGCCGAGCGAGCGTCCCAGTCGGATCGGAAACCGCCACCCCGGTCCGCGCGCGGCCGTAGTCGAGGGCAAGCACCTTCACGGGGGCGGGATTGTAACGGCGACGATCCGACACGTACTGCCTCCCTGCCCTTGACATTGACGTCGTGCCCCCGTAGATACGCTCTGGTGCACGCCGTGTCAGTCCGAGCTCTTCCGACGTAGGAAGGAGAGCAGCATGGGAATCGCCGAGTCGGCGGTAGGCCAAGTCCAGACGGTCCTCGGCAGGGGGCCGGTTGCCGACCCGTTCGCCACGCTGGAGGAAGCGCGCAGCGATCCGGCGCGACTCGAGCTGATCCAGGCGATTCGCAAGGAGATCAACGAGAAGGGGATCAAGTACATCTTCTTCCAGCAAGTCTCCGTCTCTGGCCACATCAACGGCAAAGGCGTCTCGTCGACGATGTGGGAGAAGGTGGCCGAGGATGGCTACCAGCTCGTGTACGGAGCCACGGCCGACCTCTTCGTCGACCGGGAGAATCGTTACATCGGATTCGGTCCTGAGGAATCTGAGCTCGCGGCGATCGCCGACGTCGAGACGTTTCGTCAGCTGCCGTGGGATCCGCGCGTCGCCCGGGTCTTCTGTGACTGCTACGACACCGAGACAGGTCAGCTGCTCGAGTCCGACCCGCGGCAGAACCTGAAGCGGATCGTGAACGAGGTCGAGCAGGAGCTCGGCTACACGTTCTTGTGCGGAATCGAGCCCGAGATGATGTGGATGCGGAAGACCGAGAACCCGAACGATGCGGAGGGGCTGACGAAGCCGTGGTGCTACCACATCAATCAGTTCGAGGAGCTGCGAGAGATCATTCTCGACGTGATCGACTACGGCGAGAAGCTCGGCATCACTCCGACGTACGGTGACCATGAGGACTCGCCCGGCCAGCTCGAGCTGAACTTCCTGTTCGACCGCGCGCTCCGTACGGCGGACAACCTCTCGACGTTCAGGCAGATCTGCGCCGCAGTCGCGCGGAAGCACGGCGTGATCGCGAGCTTCATGCCGAAGCCGTTCACGGGCGTATCCGCGAACGGGGCCCACCACCACTTCACGCTCGTCGACGAGGCCGGCAACAACGTCTTCTACGACGCGGACGGGCCGGCGAAGCTGTCGAAGCTGGGGCTCCAGTTCATGGGCGGCATCCTCGATCACTACCGGGGCCTCTGCGGCATCACGGCTTCGACGGTCAACTCGTACAAGCGCTTCTGGGACTTCGGCTTCTGGGCACCGATCTACAAGGACTACGGGTGGCAGAATCGAACGACTCTCGTCCGCGTGGCGAGCGGCGGCCGGTTCGAGTTCCGTGCCGTCGACTCCGCGTGCAATCCGTACCTCACGCAGGCGGCTCTCCTCAGGTGCGGCCTCGACGGGGTCAAGCGCAAGCTGGACCCGGGGCCGCCGCAACAGCGCAACGTGTACGACGTTCTCGCCGAGGGAGGCGAGATTCCGCGCGTGCCCGGTCACCTCGGTGAGGCGCTCGACGCGCTCGAGGCCGACGAGGTCGTGCGCTCGGCCCTACCCGGCCGTCTCTACGATGTCTACATGCACTACAAGCGAGACGAGTGGGAGCGCTTCTGCTCGGCAGTCACCGACTGGGAGCGCGAGCGCTACCTCGACATTCTTCCGTAGGGAGCGGCGAGGCCATGTGCGGAATCGCCGGCATCATCTACCGGGACGGCGCCCATCAGATCGGCAGCGAGATGACGCAGATGCTCCAGTCGATGAAGCACCGCGGGCCCGACTCGACGGGCTATGCGTTGTATGGGCAGCCGTCGAACCTGATCATCATGCGCTACAAGCTCGCGGACGCGAACACGCCGCGGGACTTCGACTTCCACGATCGCCTCGAGCGGCACCGCCGCCAGGTCGAGACGCGCCTCGACACGATCGGAGCGCGCCTGAAAGACATCGCGGCGGAGACCGAGTACGCCTACCGGGCGACCCTGGAGTACGACGGCGACCTGAAGCAGCTCGCCGACTACGTCGAGGATGTGGTGGATTGCGAGGTGCTCTCGCTCGGCCACTCGCTCGAGATCGTCAAAGACCTGGGGGACGCCGCGACGGTGGCCGAGCAGTACCACCTGGATGACTTCGCCGGCACGCACGCGATCGGCCATGTCCGGATGGCAACCGAGTCGGACGTCGACATCTCGGGGGCCCATCCCTACTGGGCCTACCCGTTCGAGGACGTCGCCGTCGTTCACAACGGGCAGCTGACGAACTACTTCCAGTGGCGGCGGCGGCTGGAGCGCGCCGGGCACCGGTTCCAGTCGGAGTGCGACTCGGAGATCATCGCGGTCTACCTCGCCGAGAGGATGACCGGGGGCATGTCGCTGGAGGAGGCGATGCGGCAGAGCCTCGAGGATCTGGACGGCGTCTTCACCTACCTCTGCGTGACGGGCGACGCCCTCGGCGTGGCCAAGGACGAGATGGGGGCGAAGCCGCTCGTCCTCTACGAGAGCGACGAGCTGGTGGCGCTCGCCTCGGAGGAGATCGCGATCCGCTCGCTGGTCGACCACGAGATCGAGACGTACGACCCGTACGAGTCGGAGGTCATGGTATGGCAGAGGTAGGGAGCAGCCTGGCGCCGCTTCGAAGTCGCACGTGGGAAGGTGCGCGGTGCCGGGCGGAGCACTGACGGGCGAGAGCCGGATCACGTACGACGCCCGCGGCCTCGCCGAGCCGTTCGCCGAGGCTCCATGCGTCTCGGAGATCGAGGGCGAGCGAGCTGAGTTCGACGCGCGAGACCTGTCCACGAGGCAGATCAACCTCGAGCTTCGCCGTCTCCTCTACGAGGTCGGCGTCAAGGACGTGACGGTTGCGAACCCAGGCGGCAAGCACTCGCTCGGGGTCGGGATCCTGACGCGCTGCCGCATCCGCTTCCAGGGCAGTCTCGGCTACTTCGGCTGCGGCCTGATCGACGGTCCGGAGGTGTACGTTGCGGGCCGCCTCGGCTGGTCGGCGTGCGAGAACATGATGTCAGGAGTCGTCATCGTCGAGGGGAACGCCGGCTCGCTCACCGGGGCCGCGATGCGCGGCGGAGACCTGCTCGTGAAGGGCCGGGTAGGCGCACGCACGGGAATCGACCAGAAAGGTGGGTCGATCATCGTCCTCGGCGACGTAGGCTCGATGACGGCGTTCATGATGCAGCGCGGTCGTCAGATCCTCTGCGGCAACGTCGGACCCGGTCTCGGCGACTCGATGTACGACGGCCAGATCTACGTCGCCGGCAGCGTGAAGTCGCTCGGCATCGACTGCGTCCCCGGCGAGTGGGACGACTCGGACACCGAGTTCATCGAGCGCAAGTTCCGCATCTACGGGCTCGGCTCACCGCCGGAGTTCCAGAAGTTCGTGTGCGGCAAGAAGCTCTACAACTACGACAACCTCGAGCCTTCCGAGCGGAAGCTCGTCCTCTAACCAGGAGAGTCGATGGCCACCAGCGATCGCTACGAGCCCGTCGAGGACAACGTCGGCAAGCGGCAGCCGTCCCGGCGCGTGGTGCTCGGGCGCAGCCCCATCTTCACGCCCGAGGTGATCAACGACATCCACATGAAGGCGGAGCTCGGGCGCTACCGGATGCGGGGCTTCTCGATGTTCAAGAAGATCCCTCACTGGGACGACCTGATGTTCATGCCCGGCACGCTGACGCGGTTCGTGATCGAGGGATACCGCGAGAAGTGCGAGACGAAGACGGTGCTCGGCGCTCGCTTCGCGAAGAAGCCGCTCGAGCTCGATATCCCGGTCTACATCACGGGCATGAGCTTCGGCGCACTCTCGCTCGAGGCGAAGATGGCCCTCGCGAAGGCGGCGTCCATGGCAGGAACGGCGACTTGCTCGGGCGAAGGCGGGATGATCCCGCCCGAGCGGGAGCTATCGACCAAGTGGTATTACCAGTGCATCCAGAGCAGGTACGGGTTCAACCCGCACCACCTGATGCTCGCCGACGCCTGCGAGTTCTTCATCGGCCAGGGGTGCAAGGTCGGGCTCGGCGGTCACCTGATGGGTCAGAAGGTGACCGAGCAGGTGGCAGAGATGCGCTCTCTGCCGCCGGGGATCGACCAGCGCTCGCCGGCGCGGCATCCCGACTGGCTCGGTCCGGATGACCTCTCGCTCAAGATCCAGGAAGTCCGCGAGGCGACCGACTACCAGATTCCGATCCAGCTCAAGCTCGGCGCCGCGCGTGTCTACGACGACGTGCGCATGGCCGCGAAGTGCGGGCCCGACATCATTTACCTGGACGGCGCCGAGGGCGGCACGGGCGCCGGGCCGCACATCGCCACCGAGGAGACCGGCATCCCGTTGCTCGCGGCCATTCCCGAGGCGCGCCGCGCGCTCGAGGACGTCGGCCTGGTCGACGACATCGACCTCGTCGTCGCGGGCGGGATCCGCAACGGCGGCGACGTCGCCAAGTGCCTCGCGCTCGGGGCGAAGGCCGTGGCGCTCGGGCACTCGGCGCTCGTTGCCCTCAACTGCAACCGCGAGATCCCCGGCGTCACGGACTACGAGGGCACGGTCGGCGTGCCGGCCGGAGAGTGCTACCACTGCCACACGGGCCGCTGCCCGGTCGGGATCACGACGCAGGATCCAGAGCTCCGCAAGCGACTCGTCGTCGACGAGGCCGCGGAGCGCGTCTACAACTTCCTCCACACTCTGACGCTCGAGGTGCAGATGCTCGCGCGCGCGTGCGGCAAGACGGACGTCCACAGCCTCGAGCCCGAGGACCTGTGCGCACTGACCGTCGAAGCGTCGGCGATGGCGAAGGTGCCGCTCGCAGGCACGAACTACATCCCCGGCGTCACGGAGGAGCGAACGCTCGGGGAGATCAAGCAGCTGCTCTCAAAGCACCTCGAGTACCCGGTCGACTACCTGCCCAGCGAGCCGGCTCCGCCGGCGCCCGCCTTCCCCCGCGCCGGCGAGCTGGAGTAGGCCGCGGGTGGCCGGAGACTCGGAGGCGAAGGCACGGGAGACCGAGCTTACGGATGAGCAGGGGACCAGAGAGCCGGAGAAGAAGTTCGCGCTCGACGCCGAGTACCTCGCAGGCCGCCGCTTCCCATACCAGGAGGAGATCTCGCTGGTCGAGGAGCTCGATCTCGTCGCCGCCGTTCCCGGCGAGGACATCAACTGGCTCGAGGACGTGGAGCTGCTGGAGGAGGACGGCGTACCTGCCGTTTTCGACCGCTACTCGAACTCGTTTCTCAAGATCTACTTTCCGATTCCCGAGGGCCGCGAGAACGAGCTTGCGCGGAAGGTGCTCGTCACGCATCTCCAGTCCGGCAACTCGTACGGGATCCAGTTGAAGGAGAAGCACGCCAAGTTCCGGCAGCCGGAGCTCGGCCCGTGGGTCGAGGACTCGAGGACGGTCGGCACCGACTGGAAGCCCCCGGTCCTCGAGGGGTGGGACCCGCCCGCGCACTGAGCTGCGCAAGACGAGAGAAAAGGAGGCAGCATGTCCGAGGCCGAGAACACCGAGCACACCGAGTCGCGCGGGGTTCCTTCGAGGACGAAGCCGGAGGCGAGCGAGGGTGAGAAGACGAGCTCGAAGCCCGAGGAGGAGGAGGAGCACCCACCGTCGCCGGCCGCGGGCCGCGCGCTCGGCGGCGGCACCGCCCGTGGAGGCGCCGCTGGCGTCGGGACGAGCGCCACCTGAGCTGGACGACGATCGCCTGCATCGGCGACACTTGGGCGCGTGCAGGTCCCGCAGACCAGGTACGCGCGAAGCGGAGATGTCAACATCGCCTATCAGGTCCTGGGAGACGGCCCCTTTGACGTCGTCTACATCCCGGGCGCGGTTTCGCATGTCGATCTGATCTGGGACGACCCGGCGCGTGCGCGCTACTTCGAGCGGCTCGCGTCCTCCTGCCGATTGATCGTCTTCGACAAGCGCGGCACCGGGGCGGCGTCCGACCCGATCGGGGTGGGCGACCTGGAGACGCGGATCGACGACGTGCGGGCGGTGATGGACGCGGTCGGCTCTCGCCGGGCGGCGGTGATCGGCGTCTCCGAGGGCGGTCCGATGAGTGTGTTGTTCTCGGCGACACATCCCAGTCGAGTCGCCGCGCTCGTGATGTACGGCTCGCTCCCTCGCTTCGAGTGGGCTCCCGATTTTCCCTGGGGACAAACGCGGGTCGATTGGGATCGCGAGCTCGAGGACATCGTGCGCTGTTGGGGAACGGTCGACCAGGCGCGCGAGTGGCTCCCCGAGGCGAGCGAGGAGGAAGCCCAGCGGTTCGCCCGTCGCCAGCGGCTGAGCGCGAGCCCGAACGCGTATCGGCAGATCGAGCGGATGAACCAGGAGATCGACGTTCGAGGCGTACTGCCGGCGATCGCGGTACCGACCCTCGTCCTCCATCGAACCGGGGATCACCTGCCAATCGAGGGCGCACGCTGGACTGCACGCCAAATACCCGGCGCCAGCTTCGTCGAGTTGGCGGGTGACCAACACTTCTCCTTCCTGGGCGACTGGCAGGGCCTCGTCGACGCGATCGCGTCCTTCCTCACAGGTGTCTGGGAGAGGGGCGACTGGGAGGAGCCGGAACACGAGCGTGTGCTCTCGACCGTCATGTTCACCGACATCGTCGGGTCGACGGCCCAGGCTGCTGACGTCGGCGATCGCGCCTGGGCGGAGCTCGTGGCCGAGCATCACAGGCGGGTGCGGGCACGGCTCGCGCGCTTCCGCGGCCGCGAGATCGACACCGTGGGCGACGGGTTCTTCGCGAGCTTCGACGGACCCGCGCGCGCCATCCGCTGTGCACGCGCGATCAGCGAGGACATGCGTGAGCTCGAAGTTCCGATCCGCGCCGGCATCCACACGGGCGAGTGCGAGATCGCGGACTCGAAAGTCGCCGGGATCGCCGTCAACATCGGCGCGCGCGTCGCGGCCATCGCCGACGCGAACGAGGTGCTCGTCTCGCAGACCGTCCGCGACCTCGTCGCCGGCTCCGGCATCACCTTCGACGACCGCGGGGCACATGCGCTCAAGGGCATCCCGGGTGAATGGCGGCTGTACGCCGTCGGAAACGGCTAGGACGGCGACATGACCGCCACGACGCGGCGCGCTTCAGGCGGCTCGCGCAGGTCCTTAGCCGGCGGGTCCGTCAGCGGTCGCGCAAACAACGCTGCCCCCCGGCGGCCGCGCGGTTGACCGCCGGCACGTGGAGTGCACAATGAGAATTACGTGCGACCGGCCCGCGCGACCAACACTTCGCGCACCGCCACCACACTGATCGAGCGGGGCGGAGAGCTCGCGGCGCTCACCGACTGCCTCGATGCCGTGCAGCGCAGCTCGCAGGGGCTGGTCGCGCTCGTAAGCGGCGAGGCGGGCGTCGGCAAGACGGTGCTCCTGCGACAGTTCTGTGAGGAGCGCGGTGGATCGGTGCGGATTCTCTGGGGCGGCTGCGACCCGCTCTTCACCCCGCGGCCGCTCGGTCCGCTGCTCGCGGTGGCCACGGATGCCGGCGGAGAGCTCGAGAAGCTCGTAGCGAGCGGCGTGAGGCCGCACGAGGTCGTGGGGGCGCTCGCGCGCGAGCTGCAGGCGCGGGCTCCAACCGTCTTCGTGCTCGAGGACGCCCACTGGGCAGACGAGGCGACGCTCGACGTGCTCAGATTGCTCGTTCGCAGGGTGGAGCTGGTACCGGCTCTCATCATCGTCACCTATCGCGACGATGAGCTCGACCGCGCCCATCCCCTCCGGATCGTGCTCGGCGAGTTGGCGACGAGCCAGGCGATCGCACGGCTTAGGCTCGGCGCCCTCTCGCCGGCCGCCGTTGCCACGCTCGCGGAGCCGCACCGCGTCGATGCG
>JBBRYW010000130.1:0-9301 GCA_038237235.1 Gaiellales bacterium | reverse complement strand
TGACGCGGGTCGAGGTCGGTGGTGTGCGTGCGCGGGCCCCAGTCGATGTACCGTGGCCTGAAGCTAGAAAAGCCGAGGATCTGCTGCAGCTGACTGCCGTCGCTCCGCATCTTCATGAGCGCGTAACGGCCGTGATCCTCGAGCCGGAAGACGATGTACTTGCCGTCGGGTGAGTACGAGCCGACGTAGGCGTTGACAGCGGGATCCTGGTAGTGCGTCAGGTAGTGGAGTTCGCTTCCGTCCGGGCGTACCGTCGCGATGTTCGCGGACTCGGCCGGGTGGAGGTGGTTCGCGTTCGTGGTCACGACGATGCGACTGCTGTCCGGCGCCCAGTCCTGCTTGATCGCGAGGTCGATCGAGAACGGCAGCAGCTGGGAGAGGTTGCTGCCGTCCATGGCGGCGGTGAAGAGCCCCTGAGCCGGCTCGAAGTTCGGCGGCGGGCCGACGATGGAGCCGTCCCAGCCGACGAAGCTGAGCGTCCTTCCGTCCGGGGAGACGTTTGGATCCGTGGCGAATCCGAGCCCGTTGGGCCAGGGGTCGATGAGCCGCTGCTGATTGCTGCCGTCCGCGTTCATCGCCCAGATCGCGTCGTCGAACGTGGTGAAGTCGAAGTGCTCGAACACGATTCCGGCAGCGTTCGGGGTATACGACGGCTGGCCCTCGCAGCCACCCATCCCGGCCGTCAGACTGAGCCGGTTGCTGCCGTCGGGGTTGATGACGTCCACGGTCGCGCACTGGGCATCGGTGTCCCAGTCGTGCTCGAAGACGATGCGCCGGCCGTCCGGCGACCAGTCGGGGTGGACCGCCTCGCCGGGGCCGTTCGTGATCTGTCGCAGGTCCTGGCCGTTGGCGCGGACGGTGTAGAGCTGAACCCCGCTCCCCGTGACAGCTCCGAACGTGATCAGTCCGTTCTTGCCGGGGTAGGTCGCGAGCGCTGAGGGCACGAGCGCAAGGGCGGCGAGCGCGCCGGCGAGCGCCATGAGAAGTGTGGCGCGACGGTGTGGGCAAACAGGCATGTTGCTCCTCTCTAGGCGACGGCTACCGCCGCCTGGCGGCTGGTCTCGAGCGTAGGGGCCCGGACACGGTGTCCGAGCCCGCGCGGGCGTCATTTAGCGGAGCGCCGGCCCCCAGTCCGGGTCCTTCTCCCACTGCTTCGCCGTCCGTGTGACGAGCCGAGCGTCCGTGCCGTCGGCGCGCATCGAGAAGATGTCGGCGAATTCGTCTGAGCCGGACCCCGGGGTGTGGCTGTACGTGATCCGGGAGCCGTCGGGCGACCAGGTCGGTGCCGACGAACGCGGCGCGTTCGTTCGGTTCCGCTCGCCCGGTGGATTGAACGTGAGCTGCTTGAGCTCCGATCCGTCGGGCCGGACGGTGAAGATGTTCGGCGCGAAGGTTGCGTGGTAGTCCGCGGAGCTCGAGAAGACGATCCGTGAGCCGTCGGGCGACCAGTCGGGGCTGTGCGCGTCGAGGCCCCAGTCCGTGAGCTGCCGCCTGTCCGTTCCGTCGACCTTGATCGTGAAGATCGCCGCCCGACCGTCGCTTCGCCGGAAGCCGGTGTACACGAATCGCGTCCCGTCCGGCGACCATTGCGGCTCGTAGGCACCGACCGGGCCGGCCTTCGTGATCTGGTGGACGTTCTTGCCGCTCGGCGACATCGTAAAGATCGGGGAGACGCAGCACTTCCCACCGACGAGCGTAGGCCGATCGAAGACGATCGTGCGTCCGTCGGGCGACCAGGCCGGAGCTTCGGCCCCCGGACTGCGGAGGGTCGTGTGCGAGAGCTTGACGACGTGCTTGCCGTCCGCGTTCATCACGTAGACGTCGATGATGGGTAGCGAGTCGGGCTTGCTGTTCGGACGCGGCTTGTCACGCTCGAAGACGATCCTCTTGCCGTCGGGTGACCAATCTGGCTGGAGGCTGGCAGCGTCACCGCGCCGCGTCAGCTGACGCCGGCCCGTCCCATCGGCGTTGATCGTCGCGATCTGGTCGTGCTCCCCGGCAATCAGGAAGGCGATCCTCCCGTTCGTGCCCGGCGTCGTCGCGTGAGCTCCGGCCGCCAGCCCGACCACCGCGGCGCACGCGCTCGTCAGCACCGCCGCTCGCGACCATGTCCTGTATCTGCTCATCGTGCTTCCTCCTAAATCGAGAGAAGAGGTGCAGTAGGCCCGGAGACCGGGCCCACACGCATCAGGTTGCTTGGGCTCAGAGGCCGAGCGCCGAGATCGCCGCCGTGCAGTAGGCGCCGCTCACGAAATCCGGATGCGGGCCGTGCAGCTCGAGGATCTGGACGCCCGTGAAATCGCCGTTCGCGTCGAATGAGATCGACCAGTGCAGGCTCCCCGCGTCCCTGGTGACGATCCCCTCGCCTCGGACGCGCAGCTGCGACCGAAGCCCGTTATCGACGAATTCGATCGTCTGGCCGCCCGACGGGAGATCGACCGCGACGCTCGTCGTCTGGCCGGCCACGCGGTTGTAGACGACGGTTCCGTTGGCGGGGTTCGTGAGCGTCTGCGTGAACTCCCTGGTGACCTTGAAGACACCGTTGCCGAGATCCCAGGCCGTGAGTGTGATCGTCCCCTCGGCGAGCACCGTCTTACCCGTGCCGCAGAAGTCCGTGTCCGTGTACTGGAACGTGTCGTGGAAGTGATCCACGGGCCGGCCCGCTCCCGCGGCTGCGGGCAGTGCGAGCACGACGCCGACCGCGGCCAGAACCGCCGCCGCGGACAGATACTGCATGAGCTTGCGCATCAATCTCTCCTCTCGCTCTGGCGAACCAGGTGCCCTTTGTGGGCTTCATCCGAGACCTCCGTTTGCCGGATGACAGTCCCTCGAGCGCGATCGACGGGACATGCCGCAAAGCTATGAGCCGCGCGCCGAACCGACAACCGGGGCACCGAGCATTCCTGTCAGGGGGGTAGCACCTGTCTCGAATGCCGTGGTGCCCGACTTGCCGCGCCCCGGAATGGGGGTCAGAGTGCCTCCATGCGCGAGGAGGAGATCAGCGCGCTCGTCGTCAACGGCGCCCACGTGCTGGAGCCACGCGAATGACCGAGCGCGAGATTCTGAGAACCGTTCGCCTGCGCAAGACCTTTCAGTCCGAGGGATCCCCCGTGCGCGCGCTGCGCGGTGTCGACCTGACGCTCGCCGAGGGCGAGTTCGTGGCCGTGATGGGCCCGTCGGGTTGCGGCAAGTCGACGCTGCTCAACCTCGTCGCCGGCCTCGACACGCCGAGCGACGGCGAGATCGTGCTCGCCGGCGAGCCGCTCGCGGGCAAGAGCGAAAGCGAGCTCGCCCACCTGCGCCGCCGGCACGTCGGCTTCGTGTTCCAGTTCTTCAACCTGCTCGAGGACACGACGGCGCTCGAGACCGTCGTCCTGCCCGCGGTCATTGCCGGAATGCGCCGGCGGCGAGCCGAGGCGAGGGCGCGCGACCTGCTCGACCTGCTCGGCCTCTCCGACAAAGCGCATGAGCTTCCCGGCGCCCTCTCCGGCGGGCAGCGCCAGCGGCTCGCGATCGCGCGGGCGCTCGCGAACGAGCCGACCCTCCTGCTCGCCGACGAGCCGACGGGCGCGCTCGACAGCACGGGCGGCCTCGAGGTGCTCGAGCTGTTCCGGCGCCTGCACGCCGGCGGGCAAGCGATCCTGCTCGTGACCCACGACGAGGAGGTCGCGGGCGGGGCCGGGCGGCTCGTGCGGATGCAGGACGGCCGTCTCGTCGCGTCGGCGGTTGGCGCTCCGGCCATCCGGGTCTTGGGAGCCTGAATTGGCCGCCACAAGGATGCGCTCTGCGGCCGAGCTCCGCTCGAGCTGGCGTTCCTGGCTGGCGCTGGCGGTGCTCGCGGGCCTCTCCGGCGGCGTCGTCGTCGCAGCGGCCGCCGGTGCGCGCCGCACCGACTCCGCTCTCGCGCGGCACGTCGTCGCCTACCGCTTTCCCGACGTCAGCGTCGGCAACAGCGAGCTCTTCGATCGGGTCCGGGCGCTTCCGCAGGTCGCGGCAACGTCGGAGAGCCTCTCTCTTGCCTACGTCGCGCGCGACGCGCGAGGCAGGCCGGTGCTCTCGCTCGGCCCCCACGCGATGAAGGTCGAGGTCAGCCTCGACGGCCGGGACGGAGCGGCGCTCGGTCGCTGGAAGCTGCTCGCCGGTCGGCGCCCCCACTCGCAGCGCCGCGACGAGGCGCTCGTCGACTCACGCGCGGCAAAGACGCTGGGCGTCGGCCCCGGTGGCGCGATCCGGCTGCGCGTCTTCTCACCGGAGGGGGTGGTGAACTTCGGCGGCAATCCCGACTCGATGCACGCCGGGCGGCTCGTCGAGCTACGTGTCGTCGGCGTCAAGGCGGCCACCGACACCGTGGACGATCCAGGCGGTGTCGTCAGGCTGACGCCTGCTTTCTACCGCGCGCACAGCCTCGATCGGTACCAAGGCAATACGATGTCGATCCGGCTCGAGCACGGCGCCGCCGACATTCCGGCGTTCCGCAGGGAGATGGAGCGAAAGTTCGGGTCGGCCTCCTTCTCCTCGCAACGAGACGAGACCGCCCGGGTCCAGCGGTCGATTCACCTTCAGGTGCAGGCGCTCAGGCTCGCTGCGGCGCTCGGGGGCATGGTGGTGCTGATGCTGCTCTTCCAGGCGCTGCTGCGACTGGCCGCCTTCGCCTCCCTCGAGCACCCGATCCTCCGTGCCGTCGGCATGACGCGGAAGCAGCTCTTCGCCCTCGGGATGGCGCGGAGCGGAGCGATTGCCCTCGCTGCGGCCGGGCTCACCGGCGTTGTCGCGGCAGCCCTCTCGCCGCTATCGCCCATCGGCCTCGCGCGGGAGCTCGAGCCCGATCCCGGGTTCGCAATCGATCCGCTCGCCGTGCCGCTCGGGAGCGTCGCGGTGCTCGTCGCGCTGATGCTCGCCGGCGCGGTCGCGTCCTGGCGAGCCGTTCGCACACAGGAGGAAGCCGCGGCCCCATCGCCGTCGTCAGCGGCGGGACACGTTCCGGAGGCGCTCGCGCGCTGGGGTCTGCCGGCGACCGCCGTCAGCGGAGTGCGGCTGGCGCTCTCGGGGGGCAGGGGCGCGGCCGCCGCGCCCGTTGCGGCCACGCTGCTCGGGGGCATCATGGCGGTGGCCGTCGCCGGCACGGCGCTCACGTTCTCGGCGAGCCTCCGCCACCTGTTCTCGACGCCGCGGCTCTACGGGCAGACGTGGGACTACGAGCTGGACTACACGGGCCTTCTCGATCGGACGCAAATCGCGTCGAGCGTCCGCCGCGACCGGGCCATCAGCGACGCCGCGCTGGGTGCCGCCGCCTTTCCCGTCCGCGTACGAGCGAACGGAGAGTCACGTGAGGTCAGTGTCAGAGCGATGGACGACGTCAAGGGCGCAATTCCCTTCGTGGTAATCGACGGTCGTGCTCCGGCGAAAGACGACGAGATCCTGGTCGGAGCGAAGACACTCGCCGCACTCGGACTCCGTGTCGGGGACGCCGTGAACGTGCGAAGCACGGAAAGCGCGCGTCTGCGGATCGTCGGCCGCGGCGTCGTAGCTCAGGGAGGTAGCGGCAACCCGGCCACGGGCGCCGCTATGACGTTCGAAGGGCTTCGCCGGGTCGCGCCCGGTGTGCCCGAAGACTGTTGCCTGCAGCTTCAGCTCCGGTTCGCCCACGGCGCCGACCGGGAGGCGACCGTCGCCCGATTGGAGCGGCGGTTAGGCTATCCAGCCGGTCTGCCGCCAACCGTCGCCGACTTCGGCGGCGTGCAGAAGCTGCCGCTCGTTCTGTCGGCGCTGCTCGCAGCGGTCGCCGCGGGGGCGCTCGCACACACGCTCGTGCAGGCGGTTCGCCGCCGCAGGCGCGACCTCGCGATCCTGAAGACGCTCGGCTTCGACCGCCGGCAAGTGCTCGCGACCGTCGCCTGGCAGGCGACGACGTTCGCCGTCATCGGCCTCCTCGTCGGGCTGCCCCTCGGGGTGGCCGCCGGCCGCTGGGCGTGGAACCTGTTCGCGGAGCAGATCGGGATCGTCCCCGAGCCGGTGACGCCCGTCGCGCTGATCCTGCTCGTCGTTCCCGGCGCCGTGTTGCTGGCGAACCTGGTCGCGGCCGTGCCCGGCCGAATGGCGGCGAGGACGCGGCCGGCGCTCGTACTGAGGGCGGAGTGATGGCCGCAACGGTGGAGCAGGCGTCCAGCGCGCATGCCTCGGGTGAATCGACGAGCCCCGCGCGCCTTGCCTGCTTGCTCCTCGCGCCGTTGAGCGGGGCCGCGGCGGTCGCCGCCGCGGTCGACGGCTGGGACGGAGGACTCGGCGGGCGCCTGGCCTGGGTCGCGCTAACCGTCGCGTGGGGGGCCGCGGGCACGGTTCTGCTCGTCCGGCAACGGCATCGCCGGCTCGGTCTGCTCGTCGGTTGGTTCTCCCTGCTCGCGGGGGTCGCCTCCCTGGCGGCCGCGATTGCACACGACCGTCCGGGAGACGACACGGCCGCGCTGGTGCAGGCTCTCGCGTTCGCGCTCCTTCCTGCAGCGGGCATGCACGTCGTGCTCGCACTGCCTGCCGGGGCGCTCGCAAGCCGCGCGCTGGCGCTCGCGGTCGGCGCCGGCTACCTGATCGCCGCCGGCGTCGGTCTCCTCCTTTGGGCCAACCGGCCTTCTCCTCCCGGCTGGCCGCTGGTCGTCGAGGCGGCCATCGCAGCTGGGGTGGCGGTCAACTGGGCGACGTCGCAGTGCCGGAGGACCCGCGGCGAGGGGCGCCGCCTGATGCACTGGGTTGCATCAGGGATGGCCGTCGGGGTCGAGATCGTGCTGGTCGCCTCCACCCTGCGCGTCCTGGCCGGCTGGCCGGAGGTTCTGGTGATCGCGACGGTCGCGGCGGTTCCGATCCCGCTTACGCTCCTGCTCGACACGTCGAGGCGTCTTCAGGGCTTCGCCGACCGCCTCCTCTTTCGCGCCGTCTCCGTCGTCGGCTTGACTGCGCTCGTCGTCGCCATCTACATCCTGGTCGTGCTCGGGCTCGGCCGGAAGCCCACACATGGCGAGCGCATGCTCCTCGTGCTCTCCATCCTCGCGGCCGGGATCAGCTCGCTGCTCTACGTGCCGGCCCGGACGCGTCTCGCCGGCTTCGCGAGCCGTCTCGCGTACGGAGCCCGACAGGCGCCTGACGATGTTCTGCGGAGCTTCGGCGCGCGGCTCTCGCGCGCGATCCCGCTCGAGGAGCTGCTCCTTCAGCTGGCCGAGTCGCTACGGAGCGTTCTCGAGCTCCAGGTGGCCGAGATCTGGACAGGCTCGGGCGGGATGCTCGAGCGGGTCGTCTCGGACCCCGACCGGGGACCGGCATCCCTACGGCTCACCTCCTCGGAGGAGTCGGTCGTCGCTCGCAGCAGAGTGTCAGGCCCAACCCGACTCGGGGTCTGGCTGCCGCGCCTGCTCGCCGGGCGCGGTGACGCGCTCGTGCACGCCACCCCGATTACTCACGCGGGAGAGCTCTTGGGTCTGATCGTCGTCGAGCGCGCGGCCGAGAGCGAGCCGTTCGACGAGGAGGTCGAGGAGGTCTTCGTCGAGCTCGCACGCCGCGCCGGCGTCGCGCTGCACAATGTGCGGCTCGACTCCCAGCTTCAGGCCTCGCTCGACGAGCTTCGGCGGCAGGCGGACGAGCTCAAGGCGTCTCGAGCACGCGTCGTATCCGCGGCCGACGCGGAGCGACGCCGAATCGAGCGTGACCTCCACGACGGGGCTCAGCAGTATCTCGTCGGAGTAGCGGTGAACCTGGCGGTCGCCCGCCACCTCGCCGACACGGACCTCGAGCAGGCCAAGGTGATCCTCGACGAGCTGCGGGAGACGGTCCAGGGCGCGATGGAGGAGTTCCGCAACCTGTCCCACGGGATCTACCCGCCCCTGCTGCAGGATCGCGGGCTCGCGGAGGCTCTCGCGAACGCGGCACGCCGCGCGTCCATCCCGACGCGCGTAGATGCGGACGGCGCCCGGCGCTACGACCCCACAGTCGAGGCGACCGTGTACTTCTGCTGCCTGGAGGCGCTGCAGAACGCCGCGAAGTACGCCGGCGAAGGAGCGCGGGCGACGGTGCGGGTCTGGGAGGACGAGGGGGGTTTGCTCTTCGAGGTGGCCGACGACGGCTCCGGCTTCGATCCGGCACGCGGTGGACTCGGCGCCGGGCTGACGAACATGCAGGACCGTGTCGGCGCGATCGGCGGCAATCTGCGGATCGAGTCGGCGCCGGGCGGCGGCACCAGGGTCGTCGGCGCGATCCCGCTGGAGCGCTAGGCGTCGCGCTCGGCGAGGTAGAGAAGTACCGCCTTGACCCGGCGGTTGATGTCCGGCTGCCAGCTGAGTCCGAGCTTCTGGAAGATCGAGTGGGCCACCTTCTCGACCGACCGCTCCGTGATCACGAGCGAGGCTGCGATGGCCGCGTTGTTCTTGCCCTGCGCCATTTCCTCGAGTGTCTCGCGCTCCCGTGCCGTCAGCTCGTCGAGCGGCGAGTCGGTGCGCGAACGGGCGGCGACGAGCGCTTCGACCACCTTCGGATCGATCACCGATCCTCCGCGGGCTACCTTGCGGATCGCTTCGGCGAGCTCGTCGGCATCGGCCACACGGTCCTTGAGCAGGTAGGCGCGCCCGTCAGCCCCTTTCTCGAGCAGGGCGAGCGCGTACTCGGGCGCGGCGAACTGGCTCAGCACGACGACACCGGTCTCAGGGCTCGTCTCGCGGAGGAAGTCGGCGACCTGGATCCCCTCGTCGCGATCGGTCGGAGGCATGCGGATGTCGGTCAGCACCACGTCCGGCCGCTCGGTCTTGATCGCCTCCAGCAGCGAGGGAAGGTCGTGGCATGCCGCGACGAGCTCCAGGTCGGACTCGAGCTCCAGCAGCCGGCGGACGCCTTCCCGCACGAGGTAGTTGTCCTCGGCGAGAACAACGCGGATTGCCATGTTGTGACTATAGGACAGAGGGGGCCGGCTACTTCAGCTCGCGCCGCTCGATCGGCTGCGCGAGCACGACGACGTTGTCGCCCTGCGCCGTCGTCGAGATCGCCCGGATGCCCGCTACGACCCCGCCGAGCGGCGCCTCGATCACCTCCGGCTCCCGGTCCGGGCGCTCGATGAAGTGGATTCGCCCGACGGGCTGACCGGGAGCCACCGTCTCGCCCGGGTCGGCGAGGGCCTCGAAGAGCCCCGACTCGGGCGAGAAGAGGTAGTTCCGCGGGTCGCGCCCGTCGAGGATGACCGCGTCGTCTCGCTCCACCACGTCCCCCTCCAGCACGCCTGCCCAGCGGAGCACGTTCGCGAGGCCGTCCTGAGCGATCCTGTGCGTGGCCG
>JBBRYW010000129.1:0-9337 GCA_038237235.1 Gaiellales bacterium | reverse complement strand
GGATTTCAGCTCGCCCGGCGGCCAGAACGGACAGCCCCAGGCCCCCGAGGCCGAGCCCGAGTCCGAGCCCGATGCCGCGGACGCCACGGAGCCGTCCCACGAGCAGCTCTCCGCCGGCGAGAGCGCTGCAGAGACGCTCGCAGCCGAGGAGGGGCCGCCCGCAGCGGCCACCGCCGCACCGACCGAAGAGAAAGAGAACGGCCAGTGAGCGAGATCCCGGCGAGGCTCGTCAAGGAACTTCGCGACCAGACCGGCGCGGGGATGATGGATTCCAAGCGAGCTCTGCAGGAGGCAGCAGGCGACCTCGAGGCTGCTCGGCGCCTACTGCGCGAGCGAGGTATGGCGACCGCCGGCAAGCGCGCGGGCCGCGAGACCACGGAAGGCGAGGTGCTCGTCACGATCGGCGGCAACGTCGGCGCGATCGTCGCCGTCGGTTGTGAGACGGAGCCCGTCTCGAAGAACGAGGAATTTCTCGGCTACGCCGAGCGTGTCCTGGAGGCCGTCGAGCAGGGGGGGGAAGAGGCTGCGGCAACCCTGGAGGCGGAGCGAAGCGAGCTGATCGGCAAGATCGGCGAGAATGTGCAGGTCGTGGGATCCAGACGAATCGAGGCGGTCGAGAGCGAAGCCCTGGCCGAATACGTCCATCCCCCCGCGAACAGGCGCGGCGTGCTCGTGAAGGTGCGCGGCAGCAACCCGGCGGCGGCTCGTCGTCTCGCGATGCACATCGCGGCCGCGGCTCCCCGATGGGCGACGCGAGACGAGGTGCCCGCAGATCTCGTCTCGTCCGAGCGCGATATCTACATGGGTTCCGAGGAAGTGCAGTCGAAACCGGAGCACGCTCGCGACAAGATCGTGGAGGGGATGCTCGGCAAGCGTTTCTTCGCTGCCTACCCCGGCGGCGTCCTGACCGAGCAGACCTGGATCCACGACGGCGGCAAGACGGTCGGCCAGGCGCTCTCCGAGGAAGGACTCGAGGTCGTCGAGTTCGCCCGTTACGCACTCGGCGAATGAGCACGCTACGCGTCTCGGATCGCCGGATTGACGCCTACGATCGTCAATCGCTCGCTCCGCATGAGCTTCGAGAGGTTGATCCATGACCGTCTCCGAGCAGCTGACGCCGGCCGGGGTGAGCGCCGTTCCAGCGCCGTTTCG
This sequence comes from Gaiellales bacterium, assembly GCA_038237235.1. GTDB lineage: Bacteria > Actinomycetota > Thermoleophilia > Gaiellales > Gaiellaceae > JBBRYW01. Next base: position 8,185 of record JBBRYW010000129.1, on the reverse strand, counting down.
CCGCGTTCTGCTCAAGCTCTCGGGCGAGGCGTTGATGGGCGATCGGGAGTACGGGCTCGATCCTGCCCGGATCGACGCCCTCGCTCAGGAGATCGCCGGGGTGCAGGCGCTCGGGCTCGAGATCGCTGTCGTCGTCGGCGCCGGGAACATCTACCGCGGCATCTCAGCCGCGGCCGAGGGAATCGATCGAGCAACGGCGGACTACGCGGGCATGCTCGCGACCGTCCTGAACGCGCTCGTCGTGCAGGATGCTCTCGAGCGACGGGGCGCGCAGACGCGTGTGCTGTCGGCGCTTCAGGTGCTCGAGGTCGCCGAGCCGTACATCCGAAGAAGGGCGATCCGGCACCTCGAGAAGGGGCGAATCGTCATCTTCGCAGGAGGTACCGGTAACCCGTTCCTGACGACGGACACGGCGGCTGCACTGCGCGCTCTCGAGGTCGGTGCGCAGGCGATCCTGATGGCGAAGCACGCTGTCGACGGCGTCTACAGCGGTGACCCGAGAACCGAGCCCGACGCGGAGTTCCTCCCCTTTCTCTCGCACCAGGAAGCGATTGAGCGCGGTCTGCGCGTGATGGATCCCGAGGCACTCTCGCTCTCGCGGGACAACAGGCTGCCGATCTACGTCTTCGCACTCGAGGAGGGCAACATCCGCCGCGTTGCGACGGGCGAGCGCGTCGGAACCATCGTCTCTACACCACCGATCGCGGCGGGGCGACAATGATCGACGACCTGATGCAGGATGCGACGCGCCGCATGGATCGCTCGATCGAGACGACGCGACACGAGTTCAACGCCCTCCGCACCGGCCGCGCGTCCGCCGCGCTGCTCGACCGGATCGAGATCGACTACTACGGGCAGATGACGCCGCTCAAGCAGCTCGCCACCATCAACGTGCCCGAGCCGCGGCTCCTGACCATCCAGCCGTTCGATCCGGGGTCGTTGAAGTCGATCGAGCGTGCGATCCAGGAGTCCGACCTGGGACTGACGCCCTCGAATGACGGAAAGATGATCCGCCTGCCGATTCCCGCGCTCACGGAGGAACGGCGAAAGGAGCTCGTCCGGGTCGTCCGCCAGCGGGCCGAGGACGGCCGCACGGCGATCCGAAACGTGCGCCGCGACATCATCCATCACCTGAAGGAGCTGGCGAACGAGGGTGGCGTAGGCAGCGACGAGGAGCATCGCGCCGAGGACCGCGTCCAGAAACTGACCGACGAGCACACGACCACGATCGACGAGCTTCTGAAGCACAAGGAAGCCGAGATCATGGAGGTGTAGCCGGCGCCCCGGATCGGCGACGGTCCTCGGCGGGCGGGCCGCGCGCCGGCTACCCGCTCGCAACTCCCGCCGCACCGCGAGAATGTCGCCGTGCGCGATGGACCGGCCAGCGACAACGAGGTTCCACGCTCCGTCGCGATCATCATGGACGGCAACGGCCGTTGGGCGGCCGAGCGCGGTCTCACTGTGCCCGACGGTCACCGCGAGGGAACACGTGCGCTGCGAAGGACCGTCGAGGCGGCGATCGACCTCGGAGTGCGGTCGCTCGTCGTCTATGCGTTCTCGACCGAGAACTGGGGGCGCCCTTCGGATGAGGTTACTGAGCTGATGGAGATCTTCGGTGAGACGATCGAGCGCGAGTTGCCGGACCTTGCCGCGCGAGGCGTCCGCACGCGCTTCGTTGGACGTCGCGACCGCGCGCCCGCCGAGCTGCGCGACAGGATGGAGGAGCTCGAGGGCGAGACGGCTGGAAACGATCGTCTTCACCTCTGGATCGCCTTCGACTACGGAGGCCGGGCAGAGATCGTGGAGGCGGCCCGGCGTCTCCTGCGCGAAGGCGTCGATGCCGACGAGCTTGACGAGGATGCGTTCGCCGCCCATCTCCCGGAGCCGGAGATGCCGGATCCGGACGTGCTGATCCGCACCTCGGGCGAGCTGCGAGTCTCCAATTTCCTGCTCTGGCAGCTCGCCTACTCGGAACTCGTCTTCGTCGACCGGCTCTGGCCGGATTTCGACGAGCAGGATCTGCGCTCCGCACTCGAGGCGTACTCGGGCCGGCGACGGCGGTTCGGCGCTCGGTGAGCGCCGTAGGTGCAGAGAGGCGCAGCGCGGTGAGCCCGTTCTGGTCGCGGATTCTGGTGGCGGTCGCGGGACTGCCGGTCGCACTCGGGATCGTGTGGCTCGGGGGCTGGTGGATCGTCGGCCTCGCCGCCGTGTCGGCATTGCTTGCGCTGCACGAGCTGTACTGGTTGACCCGATCGCTACGCCCTGTCGTCCTCGCCGGCTATGCCGGCGCACTCGCGTCGATCCTCGGGGCCAAGCTGGGCGGCCCCGAGTGGATGGTGGGCGGATTCCTGATCACGTTCGCCTTTGCCTTCGTGCTGAAGGGCATCGCGGGCACGCGCCAGTCGGCGACCGTCTCCGTCGGAACCACCGTGCTCGGCGCCGGCTGGATCGGCCTCGGCCTCTCCCACCTCGTCCTGCTGCGGGAGATCCCAGAGAACGGCCGCCTGGCCACGGTGACGGTGCTGCTCGCGGTGTTCGCCTCGGACACGGCCGCCTACTTCGGCGGGCGCGTCCTGGGGCGGCACAAGCTCGCGCCGGTCACGTCACCGGGAAAGACCTGGGAGGGTTTCCTCTTCGGCAGCCTCGCTGCCGTCCTCGTGCCGTTCTTCGCCCTCTACCACGAGGGCTTCCTCGACGTCCCGAGCTCGCTCGTTCTCGGAGCCGTGATCGCGCTCGCGGGTCCGCTCGGCGACCTCTTCGAGTCCGCGGTGAAGCGCGACATGGGCGTGAAGGACAGCGGCCGGCTGCTCGCGGGGCACGGTGGCGTCCTCGACCGCCTCGACGCCTTGCTCTTCGCCGGAGTCGCCTCCTTCTACGCGGTCGCGGCGCTCACCTGACGGGCCAACAACTGCGTCTGGAGCTCACACACATCACGGGCCGCCTTGCACACTCGGCGACACCAGTGCGGCCCAAGGTGTTTGGACGCGGCGAACGAATGTGCCACGACGAGCGTCCGCGATGTGGACGCATACGTGCTTGCGGCACGGGCCGGCGGGCTGATCTGTGAGCAGGCTGTAGACCCTGCCGCCGGCCGCTTCCACCGCATAGACGGAGGAGTTGCCGAAGAGGTGCCAGAGGCGCTGGCCGGTCGGCGCGTAGGCGGTCAGGCCGACGCCGTGATCCCCCGTGGCGTAGCAGCAGCCGAAGGCGAAGAGGACGCCGTCTGCGAACGTGATGCTCGTCGCCCGCCGGTCGATCGTCTGCTGCTTCCAGCTGCGGGTGTTGACTAGCGTCAGCCCGGCCGGCGTCGATCTTCGTTGGCCGTTACCGTCGAACCCCGTGACGGCGACGGTGCCGCCGGGCAACCAGAGGGCGGTCCGCTGCGGTCCCTCCACCTCGCCCTTGGCCGCCGCCTGCGGCTCGAACGAGTTGCGGAGGCGCGCCAGCATCGCCAGCCTGCGCCGCGGTTCGTGATACGCGACGGTGAACGTGCGAAGATCGACCTCGGCGATCGGGGCGCCGCCGCTCACGACGACGGCACGTGCGCCATCTTCGGAGACCGCGAGCCCGGGCAGCCAGGTGCGTACAAGTAGCCGGCGCCGCTTCGCAGTGAGTCGCTGCCCGCCTTGAGGCGGGCGAGAAGCACGCTGCGCACGCGCCCGCCGCGGTCGATGCTGAGCAGCCGTGCAGCCCCGACCGCAGTCCGCCGCGGACCGCGAGCGGGCGCGAGCAGCAGGACGAGGCTGCGCCGGGTCGCCACTGCGCGCTCGAGCTCGCTCGCTCCAGCGAGGCGGCGACGCAGCAGCACGCGCCGGTCAAGCGGGTCGACGACCACGAGGCGCAGCGGCCCTGCCCCCCACGGCTGCTGCACGACGGCCACGGCGCGGCGCGGCGCGAGCCAGCCGGTCGCTAGCACCACGCCGCTGCCCCTGAGCTGGACGTCCCCGGTAAGGCGCAGGCGGAGCACGTCGGCGAAGCGCAGCGCGGGCTTCATCGGCCCGAACAGGCCGCCGAAGACGATGCGCGAGCGGTCGGGCGAAAAACTCCAGCCGGAGCTGGAGAAGGCGTCGAGTGGGAGCCGGGTTCGTCCGAGTGGCCGCAGCGAGCGCGGGTCGAGCCTGGCGAGCTCGCCGCCCCGAACCGCGGAGGTGACGTCGCCGCCCCAGACGATGCCGAGCAACGGGCTCTCGCCCAAGCGCGCGTTCACCGCCTCCGCCGTCGAGGCCACCGCTCCTCTACCCGCGAGCGCTCCTCGACCCGCGTCGAGCACCGCTGCCGAAGCGAGCATGGTCGCGACCAGCAGCACCGCTCCGCCGCGCAGCACGCCTTCGCTCCGCGCTTCTCGACGCTGGCAAGCCGGCATTTGAATCGATCGCGGCGAGCTCATCAATACTCGCGCAGGCGCCGGCCGATCCCGATCGTTGTGCTTCAACGGCTCGTCGCCTCGAACACGACGACGTCGGTGAACGAGTCTCCGTCGATCTGAAGCGCGTAGCAGCCCGGACCCGGAAGGACCGTGCCGGAGGGTTGGTATCGCCACCGCCGGGTGCGAAACGGTGCTGGAACGAGGCGTAGCTCCCCGCGGATCGGCCCTCCGAGCTGGAAGCGCACGACGCCGGCGCGTCCAGTGCGGGTGCCGCGGACGAGGAGCGGTCCGCTGTACGAGGGGGCGATTGCCCAGAGAGTCTTGTGGAAGATCGCGGTGTCCCGGATGAGATCGCCGGCGAGAGAGATCGTCCCTCGGCCTCCGAGCACGGCGTATGCCGGGCCGCTGCCGAGCCCGAAGGCGGTGGCAGGCGTCCTTCGTCCGACGCGCGTGACCGGGCAGGCGCCGTTCGTGCCGCCGTGCAGGAGTTGGAGAGGGCGGCGGAGCCTGCGCCAGCCCGCTTCGCCGACGAGCGGCCTCGTCGGTCCGATCGCGAGGGTGGCAAGGACCCGATTGACCTGCCGAATCAGGCGCTTGGGCGCCGGCTTGGTCGCGAAGTCGAAGAGGAGGACGAACGACCGCCCTGCTGTCCAGAACTTCCGGTCGGCGACCGCGTGGCTCGGCGGCGCGAAGCCGGACCGCCGGCCGGTGAAGTCGCGGTCAACGATCCGAAGCGGCAGACGCGTCGGCGGGAAACGGCGTCCCGGCGAGTTGCCGACCTCGACCATGAGCATACGGACGTTCGCTCGGCCCATCCGGCGGAGCGCCTTCGAGCCGTTCTCGTTGTCGCTTGCCGGGAGCGGGAAGTTCGCCGCCTGCAGAACGGGACACGGGCACGGAGCAGGGTGCGTGAAGACGCGACCGTCCCACCCGGCCGGTAAGGCCATCCGAAGCGCGTAGCCGGCGATGACATGGGCTGGGGCCGAACGGTGCGGGACCGTGCCGCCCGCTGTCACCCCAGCCCCGAGGGCGACGGCGAGAGCGAAGCTGGTGGCCGCAGGTCGGGCGAACCATCGCATCTCGCTCTTCATTGAGGAACTCGCTCAGTGGCGTCGCGACCACGAAGTCGAGCGGAGACGACCGGACGCAGGCTCATGTGAGTGAATACGTCCAGTCGCGCTCACCGGGTCCGTCACTTCACGCGCGGTTCGACGCTGACATCAGAGGGCATAGCCGCCGGGACGACGCGGCGCGCTCGGTCGCGGTCGATCTTCGCCGTAGACTTCTTTCGTGAAGCGCATTGCTCTCCTCGGCGCCACCGGCTCGATCGGCCGGCAGGCGCTCGAGATCATCGCTCTTCACCCGGAGCTTGCGATCTGCGCGCTCGCCTCGCGATCCCGTCCGCTCGACCGTCTCGGGCGCGAGCACGGGGCCGACCATGTGCAGGTGGGCGGTGACCTGACCGAGCTGCTGGAGCGCTCGCAGCCCGATCTGGTGCTCAATGCCGTAGTCGGCTTCGCGGGCCTACCGGCAACCCTCTGGGCCCTCGAGCACGGCGTCGACCTCGCGCTTGCAAACAAGGAGAGCCTCGTCGTAGCGGGCGACCTCGCAGTCGCGGCCTGGAAGCGGGGGGGAGGCCGGCTTCTGCCCGTCGACAGCGAGCACTCGGCGGCCTTCCAGTGTCTCGAGGCCCGCCGGCCGGAAACAGTCGACTCCCTCGTCCTGACTGCCTCGGGTGGCCCGTTCCGAGGCCTGACCCGCGCCGACCTCGTGGACGTGACCCCGGAGCAGGCACTAGCCCACCCGACGTGGAACATGGGGCCGAAGGTGACGGTCGACTCCGCGACGCTGGCGAACAAGGGGCTCGAGATCCTCGAGGCGCACTACCTCTTCGACCTGCCCTACAGCCGGATCGAGGTCGCGGTGCATCCGACGTCCGTCGTCCACGCACTCGTCCGCTTCCGCGACGGCGCCGCCCTCGCGCACCTCGGCTACCCGGACATGCGCGTCCCGATCTCCTATGCGCTGACCTACCCCGAGCGCGACCCGACGCCGCTGCGGCCCCTCGACCTCGCGAACGGGCTGGTGCTCGAGTTCTCCGCACCGGATCTCGAGACCTTCCCGCTGCTCGCGCTCGCGCGCGAAGCAGGCGAGGCCGGTGGCACGATGCCGTGCGCTTTCAATGCGGCAAACGAGGTCGCGGTCGCCGCCTTCCTCGAGGACCGCTTGCCGTTCCTGGACATCTCCGCTGTCGTCGAGACGACACTGGCCGCTGTCGAGGGTACGTCCGCCCGCGACTTGGCCGATCTCGAGGAGGCGGACGCCGACGCCCGGCGCCTCGCAAACCGACAGTCGGCTGCGAACGAACTTCCCATCACGTGAACGTCACCCTCGCGATCCTGGGGCTCGGCCTGCTCATCCTCGTCCACGAGGCAGGCCACTTCCTGACAGCGGTCGCGGTCGGGATGAAGCCGCGCCGGTTCTACATCGGCTTTCCGCCCGCCCTGGTCAAGTGGAAGCGCGGCGAGATCGAATACGGGATCGGCGCGATTCCGCTCGGAGGCTTCGTCAAGATCCCGGGCATGCACCGGCCGGCCGCCGGCGATCTCGACCACTGGTTCAGCCGGGCGGTTCGGCAGGCGCCGCAGCTCGTCCGATGCGTGGAGCAGCTCAGGCGCCCGCTCGCCAATGACGATTTCGCGGGCGCTCGAGAGATGGTGCCGACTCTCACCGCCGAGGTCGAGGCCGCTGACCTCGCGCCCGACGCCCGCGGCCCGGCCGAGCGGGGCCTGCGCGAGCTCGTGGACGGGCTGTCGGCGGAAGCGTATTGGCGGCAGCGGACCTGGAAGCGCGTCGCGGTGATCGCGGCCGGCCCCGGCACGAATCTCCTGCTCGCGATCGTGCTCTTCACCGCGCTCTTCATGATCGGCGGCGGGAAGGCTACGACCACGGTCGACTCGATCGTTCCCGGGACGCCCGCCCACGCAATGGGGCTGCGGGGCGGCGACCGGATCCTCTCGATCGACCGGCGATCGGTTACGCCGACCGAAATACCGGACCGAATAGCCGGCTCGCATGGCGAGCCACTCCTCGTGGTCGTCGAGCGCGACGGCCGCCGTGTGCAGCTCGGACCGGTCAAGCCGCGCAAGAACGAGGGGGTCTATCGCCTCGGTTTCGTGCTCCGCGGGGAGCAACTCGGGGCCGCGGCTGCGGCCTGGCGCTCACTCCGCCTCACGGGCGACGTGACTCGTGAGATCGGCGGGTCGCTTGGACGGCTCGCCAAGGGCTCGGGCCGGAAGGACGTCTCCAGCCCGGTCGGCATCGTTCAGGGTTCCTCCGACGCACTGAAGGAGGGCACGCAGACGTTTCTCTGGGTGCTTGGCCTGATCAGTCTCTCGCTGGCCCTGCTGAATCTGCTGCCGCTGTTACCACTCGACGGTGGGCACATCCTGTTCTCGATCATCGAGGGTGTGCGCGGACGGGCCGTTCGGCGAGAGGTCTACGAGCGCGTCTCCGCGTTCGGCATCGCGATCGTGGTGCTGCTCTTTGTGATCGGGCTCTCGAACGACATCGGGCGCTTGGGGCAATAGCCCCGCCTACAATCGGTCGCAGGTGAGCAGCGAGCACCAGATCCGGGTGGGGCCCGTGCGCGTGGGCGGCGGTGCACCTGTCGTCGTACAGTCGATGACGCTGACACCGACGCGCGACATCGAGGCCACGACGGCCCAGATCGCCGCGCTTGCGTCAGCCGGCTGTGAGGTGGTGCGCTGCGCGGTGCCGAAGATCGAGGACGCCGAGGCGCTCGCACGGATCGTTCGG
>JBBRYW010000128.1:0-9383 GCA_038237235.1 Gaiellales bacterium | reverse complement strand
GCCGAAGTACTCGCCGACGATCGCGGCGATCATCGAGAGCACGCTCGCCACCTTGAGGCCCGTGAAGAGGTACGGCAGCGCGGTCGGGATTCGCACGCGGCGAAAGATCTCGACCTGACCTGCGGCATACGAGCGCATCAGTTCGAGCGACGAAGGTCTGACGGACGTGAGCCCCCTCAGGGTGTTGACGAGGACCGGGAAGAAGCACAGGACGGCGGCGATCGCGATCTTGGACGTCTTCGTCAGCGGCGAGAACCAGGCATTCGTGATCGGCGCGAACGCGATGATCGGAATCGCGTTCGCGGCGATCGCGTAGGGCATCAGCGCACGCCCGACGCCCCGCCAGCGCGCGAGCACCAGCGCGGAGAGAACCGCGAGGCCGGAGCCGATCACGAAACCGCCGAGCGCTTCCTGGAACGTGAACCAGCCGGCGCGAAGCAGCTCTCCGCGATCGCTCCAGAACGTCTGGGCGATCGACGTGGGCTTGGGCAGCAGGAAGTTCTGAATCCCGAACAGGGCGATCGCCGCCTGCCAGCCCGCGAGGGCGAGCACGAGCACGACCGCGGCGGGCAGCCAGTCGACCAGGCGCCGGCCGATGAGGCGGCCAAGGCCTCCGCGCGGCACCGGCTGCACGGCGACAGGCGTGTTCATTTGCCAACCTCTTGAGGATCATGCGGAGCCGACGGCGGATCACAGCCACTGTCAGTCCGGCGATCCCGGACGCGTAGCGTGCTCATGCGGTCGCCTCGCTCCCGTGTAAGGCGGGAGTCCCGCCCTCCAGCTCCGAGCCCAGATGAAGCGCCTCGCGCACCTGCGTGACGAGCTCGAAGAAACGCGGCTGCTCCCGCGTGAGCGCCGTCCGCGGCTGCGGCAGGTCGATCTCGATCACGTCGGAGATGCGTCCGGGACGCGGAGACATCACGACGACCCGGGTGGACAGGAACACCGCCTCCGCGATCGAGTGGGTCACGAACACGATCGTCGAGCCGCTCCGCCTCCAGATCTCGAGCAGCTCCAGGTTCAGTCGCTCGCGAGTCATCTCGTCGAGTGCTCCGAAGGGCTCGTCCATCAGGAGCAGCGACGGGTCGAAGGCGAGTGCCCGGGCGATCGCAACCCGCTGCTGCATGCCTCCCGAGAGCTGCCACGGATGATGATCCTCGAAGCCCGACAGCTCGACGAGCCCAACCATCTCCTTGATCCGCTCGGATCGCCGTCGGCGATCCCACCCGGACAGCTCCAGCGGAAGTGCGATGTTCTTCGCGACGGTTCGCCAGTCAAACAGGACGGCGTCCTGGAAGACGATCCCGTAGTCGCGGTCGATGCGCGCCTGGCGCGCGGGCTTGCCGTTGACGATCACCTTCCCGGCGCTCGGCTCGGTCAGATCACCCATGATCCGAAGGAGCGTCGACTTGCCGCAGCCGGACGGACCGATCAGCGAGACGAACTCGGCCGACTCGATCCCGAGCTCGATCTCCTGCAGCGCCGTGGTGCCGCCCTCTCCGAACGTTTTCGAGACGCCCTGGAGGTCGACGACGCTCATTGGTCAACCTCTCGAAGCTCATGCGGAGCGAGCGACTGGCGACCGTAGGCGCCACTCCGGCGATCCCGGACGCGTAGCGTGGTCACAGGGCAACCTCGTGAGGCTGATGCGGAGCGAGCGACTGGCGACCGTAGGCGTCACTCCGGCGATCCCGGACGCGTAGCGTGCTCACGCGACGTTCTCCGGCGCGCGTCGCACGACGATCTTCTCGGCAGAGACGACGACGAGGAAGAACGCGATCCCGAGGAGCGCCGCGACGATGTTGGTCGCCCAGAGCTGCGTCGGGTCGAGGCTGTAGTACTGGTTGAAGCTCAGAATCTCCCCGCCGAGCCCGTCCTGGATCGACGACGGCAGCTCCCCGATGATCGCGCCGACGACACTCGCAGTTGCGGAAACCTTGAGTGCGGCGAAGATGTATGGCAAGGACGCCGGAACACGGAGCTTCCAGAGGATGCGCCAGCGGCCGGCGGCGTACGAGCGCATCAGCTCGACAGCGCGTCGGTCGGCCGAGTTGACGCCCCTAAGCGTGTTGATCGTGACCGGGAAGAACGTCAGGTAGGCCGAGATCACCGCGACCGAGAACCAGGCGGCGACGTTGAGGCTGCCCAGGTACACGACGACGATCGGCGCGACCGCCAGGATCGGCACTGTCTGCGAGGCGATCACATATGGCAGGAACCCTCGCTGCAACAGCCTCGAGTGAGCGAGGACGACTCCGAGCAGGAATCCGATCGCGGCGCCGAGGGCGAAGCCGACTGCCGCCTCTTTCGCCGTCACGAGGGCGGCGCGCAAGAGGTCGCTGATCAGTAGTGACCCCGTCGCTCCCCGCTTGAACAGCGCGTGCAGGACGTCGTGAATGTGCGGCATCGTCGTGTCGTCGACCGCGAATGGCCACGTCCAGCCCTCGCGCATCCAGAGCCAGCGGTACCCCTCCCAGAACCCCCAGAGAGCCGCCAGAACGATCAGGAACGTGCCGATCTTCGCGGCGGCGCGGCGGACCTGCACTGCGCTCGGTCGCACTGATGATCGGCTGACCCCAACGGCGCCCGTCGCCACGGGTGATGATTACCACACCCGCATACGGCGCGGCGATAAAGTCGCGCCGTGCCGCTACAACCGCGCCGAGCCGTCGACGAGTTGCGCGAGCTGCAGCGCCTGACAGGTGACGAGAACGGCGCACAGCGCGTTGCCTGGACGGAGACCTGGGAGCGTGCGCGCGAGTGGCTGAGCGGCAAGGTCGCGGAGACCGGCGCCGAGGAGGAGATCGACGAGGCGGGCAACCAGTGGTTCACGCTGCGCGGCGACTCCGATCGGGCGCTGCTCCTCGGTGGGCACATCGACTCCGTCCCGAACGGTGGCTGGCTCGACGGCTGCCTGAACCTGATGGCCGCCGTAGAGGTGCTGCGACGGATCGCCGAGGATGGAAAGCCACCGGCGACTGTCCGCCTCGTCAACTGGGCCGACGAGGAGGGCGCACGCTTCGGGCGGTCGCTCTTCGGCTCGTCCGCCGCCGCAGGCTCGATGCGTGACCAGGACGAGCTGCGGCTGCTGAGGGATTCCGACGGAGTCGCCCTGCCGGACGCCCTGCGGGATCATGGCGTCGACCTCGACCGCGCGGCCGACGCGAAACGGCAGCTCGAAGGCGCCGCCGCCTACCTCGAGCTTCACATCGAGCAGGGGCCGGTGCTCGAGTCGATGGATCTCCCCCTCGGCGTCGTGCTCGGCACCTTCGGCGTCGAGCGCCACCGGATCACCTGGCGCGGCCAGGCCGCGCACGCGGGCTCGACGCCCATGGACAAGCGCCGCGACGCGCTCGCCGGGGCAGCCAAGCTGGCGCTCGAGATCCGCCCCATCGCCGCTCGCGCCGGCGGCGGGGCCGTCTGCACATCCGGCGGGCTCGTGACGAGGCCGGGAATCGTCACCTCCGTCGTCGAGACCGCCGAGCAGCTGCTCGACCAGCGCCACCTGGATGCGGCAATGCTCGCGCGCATGCTGGGGGAGGCCAGTGATGCCGCAAGGCGATTCGCCGCAGAGGAGCGGATCGATGTCGAGTGGGAGCGGATCTGGAGCATCGAGCCGATCCTGTTCGACGAGCAGCTCGTCGCGCTCGCGGACGAGTCGATCCGGGAGGTCGCCCGCGAGTCGCACTGCCTGCCGAGCGGGCCGCTCCACGACGCGGCCGAAGTCTCGCGAGCGGGAATTCCGACCGTCATGCTCTTCGTCCAGAGCCTGCGCGGGCTCTCGCACACGCAGGCCGAGGACACGAAGCCGGAGCATCTCGAGCTGGCGGTTCGGGCGCTCGACGCTCTCGCCTCCAGGACGATCGACCGCCTCGGCGGGTGATCCGGAGCAAGCGATGGTGAAGGTGGATCACGAGTTGGTCATCGACCGGCCGGTTGCCGAGGTCTACGCGTACCTGACCGATATCGACAGCCTGGCGGAGTGGCAGGCAAGCGTCGTCCGAGTGCGGCGGGAGACCGACGGTCCCACCGCGGTGGGCACACGTTTCGTCGAGGACCGAAGCGCCTTGGGGCGGCAAGTGTCGTCGACGATCGAGGTGACCGAGCACGAGCCCGACCGCATTTTCTCGGTACGGGTCGTATCCGGGCCGGTTCACTTCCGCGTCACGCACACATTCGAGGCGCTCGGCGGCGGGACGCGCCTTCACGTGCACGGCGAGGGTGAGCCGCAGGGACTCGCGAGAATGGCCGGGATGCTCGTCGCGCGTCAGGCGAAACGGGAGTTCGAGCGCGATTTCGGCAGGCTGAAGGAGTTGCTGGAGGCTCGCGCGGACGGCTGATCCTGAGCCTCGACCGGCCCGCCGCAGCTCTGACGCCTCAGAACACCCGAACGAGCGCGACGCCCGACACGAGCAGGGCGAGGCCCGCAATCCGTCCGGCCGTGATGGGATGTTGCTCGAAGCCCACCGCACCGAGCCGGTCGAGGATGACGGCGCAGATCGACTGGCCGGCGACGACGGCCGCCACGAGAGCGACCGCGCCGAGGCGCGGAGCGGCCGCGACGGCGCTCCCGACGTAGGCGGCACCCAGGATGCCGCCGACCCACACCCACCAGGGCGCGTGCCCGAGGCGGTGCGGCACGGGCCACGCCTTGATCAGCACGAGCGCGAGCGCCGTCAGGGCCAGCGTGCCGACCGCGAAGGAGACCGCCGAGGCCCGCACAGGGCCGCCGATCCAGCTCGCCAGCTCGGCATTGACACCTGCCTGAATCGGCAATGCAGCGCCCGCTAAGAGCGCGATCAAGAGCCAGACGGCCGCCATCTCGGCATCTCATTCGAGGCGATATGCTCGATCCCCTTCACGACTCGGAAGGATCCCAAATGCTCAGCTTCGGCGTCACCGTCCTTCCCGACCCGCCGTACAGGCGGATGCTCGAGCTGCTCTCACTCGCCGAGCGGCAGGGCTTCGAGTACGGCTGGACCTACGATTCGCACATCCTCTGGCACGAGTCGTTTCCCCTGCTCGCCCTGGCCGGGGCGCGGACCGAGAAGCTCAAGCTCGGCCACTGCGTCACGAACCCGGGGATCCGAGACCCGACGGTCACAGCGAGCTACTACGCCACGATGCAGGAGGTTACGAACGGTCGGATGGTGTTGGGCATTGGTCGCGGAGACTCGTCGCAGCGCGTCGTCGGGCTGAAGCCGGTCAGGGTGGCCGAGTTCGAGCGGAGCCTCGTGATGATGAAAGACCTGATGAACGGACGCCCGGCGGAGTGGAACGGCAAGGAGCTCGAGTTGAAGTGGGTGCGCGAGGAGCTGCCGCCGGTTCCGATGCACGTCGCCGGATACGGGCCTCGCGCGCTGGGCGTGGCGGGGCGCGTGGGCGACGGCGTCATCATTCAGCTCGCCGACCCGGTGATCATCAAGTGGATCATGGACACCGCCCGCCGTGCCGCGGAGGAGGCGGGGCGAGATCCCCAGGCGCTCCAGTGCATCGTCAGCGCGCCGAGCCACATCTCGGACAACCTGGCAGACGCCCGGGGCCAGGTCCGCTGGTTCCCCGCCATGGTCTCGAACCACGTGATGGACTTGATCGAGCGGTACGGCGAGAGCTCCGAGATCCCGAAGGATCTGACTGAGTACGTGAAGGCCCGGAAGTTCTACGACTACAAGGACCACAGCCGCGTGGGCGCGGCGCACGGCGAGTTCGTCACGGACGAGATCTGCGACCGCTTCTGCGTTCTCGGCAACGCCGAGGGGGCCGCCGCCAAGCTTCGAGAGCTCGAGTCGATCGGGGTCGACCAGTTCAACATCTACCTGATGACGAAGGGGCAGGAGGAGACGCTCGCTGCCTACGGGAAGAGCATCATTCCCGAGTTCGTAAAGTGACCCTCTAGCTTGCTGGACCTCAAGGCGCTCCTCGCAGTCCCTTCGGGGCTCGCCGCCGACGTCGCAGACGACGGCACCGCGCTCGTGCGCTGGAACCCCACGGGGACGCTGCAGCTCTACCTCGCCCGCCCCGGCAGCGCGGAGCTCGAGCAGTTGACCGATTTCCCCGAGCCCGTTCAGGGTCAGCTCGTGCCCGGAAGCGGGCGGATCCTGCTGGAGATGGACGAGGGCGGAAACGAGCGGGCACAGCTCTACCTGCTCGACCCGGCGCCGGGCGCCCCGGCCGAGCCGCTCGTCGTGGAGCCGGAATTCCTCCACGTCTCGCCGCGTGTCTCGAGCGACGGCGCTCACGTCGCCTACTCGTGCAACCGCCGGAACGGCCGCGACCTCGACGTGTACGTGCGCTCACTCGAGACCGGCGAGGAACGCTGTGTGTCGACGGGCGGCGGCTACTGCGTTCCGGGCGGCTTCTCGCCTGACGGGGGGCATGTCGCCTTCCTGCGGCTCACCGACCGGACGGGCGACAACGATCTGCAGATCGTCGACCTCGCCGACGGTACGACATTCGTCGTGTCGCCCGAGGAGCAGGACGCGTTCTTCGGCGAGCCGGCCTGGCTTCCCGACGGCAGCGGCTTCTTCTTCGCGACGAGCTCCGGCCGGGAAACGGCCGCGATCGCACGCTTCGACCTGGCAGCGGGGGCGTGGAAGTACGTGCTCGAGTCCGACTGGGATCTGAGCTGCATGAGCGATCGCTCGGGCCACGTCCTGCTCGTGGAGGCGAACGAGGAAGGTGCCTCACGCCTCTCGCTCTACGATCCGTCGACGCTGCAGCTCAGGCGAGAGCTCGAGCTTCCCGCGCTGGGGGTCGTCGAGGCGCCCGTGCTCTCGTCGAACGGCCGGTGGCTCTCGTACGGATTCTCGTCACCGCGTATGACCTGGGATGCCTGGCTCGCGGACACCAGCACGGGGGACGCTCGCAGGTTGACTGGCGGCGAGGACGCACCGGAGCTGGAAGAGCTCGTCGAGCCGAGCCTTCACCGCTACCGCTCCTTCGACGGAGAGTCGATACCGGTCTTTCTCTTCGAGCCATCCGGCGAGGGACCGGCGCCGCTCGTGCTCGAGATTCATGGCGGCCCCGAGGCGCAGCGGCGGCCGATGTGGGCTCCCGTCGTCCAGTACCTCGTCTCTCGCGGCTTCGCAGTTGCCCAACCGAACGTGCGCGGCTCGACGGGATACGGCAAGCGGTTCGAGCACCTCGACGACGTTCGGCTACGGCTCGATTCCGTGCGGGATCTCGTGGCGCTGCAGGAATGGCTCCGCGGCCAGGAAAGCTTCGACGCCGACCGCACGGTTCTGTACGGGGGCTCCTACGGCGGCTACATGGTGCTCGCCGGGCTCGCATTCCATCCTGAGCTCTGGGCGGCGGGGATCGCCGTCGTGCCCGTGTCGAGCTTCGTGACGTTCCTAGAGAACACGTCCGAGTATCGACGAGCCGTGCGGGAACGGGAATACGGGTCGCTCGAGCGGGACCGCGACTTTCTCGTCGAGGCATCCCCGCTGACGCACATCGATCGCGTCAGGGCGCCGCTCTTCTTGATCCACGGCGCAAACGACCCACGGGTCCCGCTCTCCGAGGCCGAGCAGATCCACCGCGCCCTCTCGGAGCGCGGCGTCCCGGTCGAGCTGCTCGTCTACCCGGACGAGGGCCACGGCCTCAACAAGCTCAAGAACCGGCTGGACGCCTACCCGAAGGCACTCGACTTCCTCGAGCGCGTCCTAAACCCGGTAGGCGCCGACGGCGGCCTCTGAACGAAATAAGCAGGACGGCGAGAGACAGAACCGCCACTGGTAACGCAACTCCTGCCGGCAGCGTCGAGCGGCGCGCAGCTTGTGCGCGGCGCGGCACCGCGGCGATCCCGTACGTCTCGGGGCCTGGCAGGTCTCGCACCCGCTCCACGGGCCCACTCGGCAGACGAGCCGAGACGAGCGCGCCCCCGTACGTCACGCCGTAGACCACACCCCTGGAGACCGTAGCGTCGTACGCATCCCAGCCCCTGAGACGCCCGAGCTCGCGAAGCGAAGTGTCGTAGGTGCGAGCCTCCTCGGCGTTGCCGGCGGACGGGATGAACGCGAGCCGCTTCCTGTCGAGCCAGACCGCCTTGCCCGTGACATTGGGATCGCTGAGCGGTGCCGTGCGCACAGCGGGTTGCCGCCTCGTGAGGTCGACGAGGACGACGCGAGACGGCGGTGGCGAGACGCCGATCGGCGCGCCGTAAGCCACGCCTGCGAGTCGCTTCCCGTCCGGGCTCGGCATCAGCGGCCCCGTGCCGGCGGGTAGCCGAGCAAGTGCCCGCTGCTTCCCGCCGTTGAGGTCGACTGAGACCAGATCGCGGCCGAGCTGGCCCTTGTTCACGAGCGCTTGCGACCGGCCGAACGCGCAGGCGTACGCCGAGCCGCGACGGACGATGGAGATCCGGGAGCCGCGAATCGTGAACAGGCGGCTCGACACGGCTCGGGCGCCACCGACATTGGTGGCGAAGACGACTACCTCGTACGCATCCGGGTCGCGGCACAGGATGGCGCCAGGGCTGAACGCCAGACCGAGCGGAAGCCTTATTTCGCGGAGTAGCCGCAGACGCGGCAGCTCACCCACGGTGACCGCCAGATGGTCGCCGTCGATCCCGACAGCGACCGCGCGGCGAGCGCCGTCACAGACCGAGAACAGGTAGGAGCTACCACCGCCGCGTCCGTAGGCGAGCGTCCGCCCCAGCGCGTCGAGGGCAAGCACTCGGACGTCGTCGTAGCGGCCGCCGACGAGGAACGCCGCCGCCCCGGACCCGTCGGGCGCGGGCAGGGGCCGTGCGGCCTCGCGCAGCTGCCCGGGTGGAAGCTGCAGACAGAGGCCAGAAGTCCAAACTCCGTCCCGCCGGTACAACAGAAGGCCGATGCGCTGCCCCTCCGGGACCTCGATTCCGCACGAGACGCCGCTGACGGCGCTCTGGACGTCCACGGTTTCACCGAGCGCACCCTTCACGGACTCCTCGACCCGGAACCGAAAGACGGCCGGATTTGCCGTGCTTCCGCCGGGCCCGGGCTCGAGGGGGCGCTTGTCCACCAGGACGCCGATGAAGGGCGGCGTCGGCGTCGCGGAGCATCGCCCGCGGGTCGCCCCTTGCGCAGGAGCAGGCGGCCGCCTGTGGCGTCAGCAGCGTGCCAAAAGCCGCGAGGCCCAACGCCGCGAGGAGGATGATCCCCTTCACGAGGATATTTACGTCGCCGGGAGTCCTTCCGTCACCGAACGCGCTTGCTGAACGAGCGGCGCGCGCGCGCGCCGTTGTAGGTGACGGCGATCGAGCCCGTCAGCATCTTCCCCGCCGTGTGCAGCGGCACGCGCCAGACACACTCCGCGTAGCCGATTCGAGCGCTTCGGCGCGCAAGTCGCACCCAGTTGCCGCCGATCGTCGCGTAGCAGGTCGTCGTACCAGGCCGAAGTCG
>JBBRYW010000127.1:0-9434 GCA_038237235.1 Gaiellales bacterium | reverse complement strand
GTAGACGAGAGCGGCTGCAGTGAGCGCCCCTGCGAAGCCGAGTGCCGCCGCGACGGCAGCCACCGCGCGCCGCCAGCCCGCCGGCACTCCGACGGCGGTCAGGAGGGCGATCCCCGAGGCGCCGAGCATCGCCAGCACCGGGGAGAGCGCGAACCAGTCGATCGAGGGTTTCACTTGGCTGCCGGCGGGGTCAGCGTGACCGGGAGATGAATGGCGGACCCGATGGGTGCGGCCGAGTGGTTCTGCGGGAACGACCGCTGGGTGACGGCGGCCGGCCAGACCGACAGCGCGAGCAGACAGGCGACGAGCGGCACGAGGATCGCGAGCTCGGCCGGCCGCAGGTCGAGCGCGCTGTCGGTGACCGCGCTGCCGCGGCGCTCGTGCAGGGTGGCCGAGATCACACGCAAGATGTACATCGCCGCCAGCACGATCGCGGCCGCGCCGACGACCGCCCAAGCCCAGCCTTGCCGGAAGACTCCGGCCAGGATCAGGAATTCTCCGGCGAACGCAGCGGAGCCCGGGACGGCGAGCGCAATGATGCCGGTGGTCATCAAGAGGGTCGCAAGGGCGGGGCGGCCGCGGGCCATACCCCCGAGCAGCGCGAGCTCGCCGGTCGACGTTCGCCGTTCCACCGCACCGGCGAGCAGGAAGAGGGTGGCCGAGACGAGGCCGTGGGTCACCGACTGCAGGACGGCTCCATCGAGGCCCGCATCGTTGAACGAGAAGAGGCCGAGCGTGATCAGACCCATCTGCGCGAGGCTGGAGTAGGCGATGACGCCCCGGAAGTCGGGAGCGCGAAACGCGAGCAGCGAGCCGTACACGAGTCCGATCGAGGCGAGCACGAGAATGGGCACCTTGAAGTCGTGCGCCGGCCCGGGGAACTTGGCTATCGCAATGCGCAGGAACCCGTAGACGGCCGCCTTCGAGACCACTCCCGAGAGCACGGCGGAGACCTCCGGCGAGGCTTCCCGGTACGCGTCCGGAAGCCAGCCGTGGAACGGGAAGAGCGGCGCCTTGACGACGAACGCCGCCACGAAGCCGAGGAAGATCCAAGAGCTGCCGCTCGTTCCGGCGTCGACGAGATCGAACGTGCCCTGCGAGAGGCCGAAGACGATCACCGACACCAGCATCAGCAGCGAGCCGGCCATCGTGTAGATGACGAACTTGACCGTGGCACGTAGCCGGCCGGCGCCTCCCCAGGCACCGACGAGCACGTAGAGGGGAATCATCATCGCCTCGAAGGCCGCATAGAAGAGGACGACGTCCTGCGAGCTGAAGACCGCGACGACCGCGCCCGTCAGGAAGAGCATCAGCCCGAAGTAGGCGCGCGCGCGGTCCCGGCCAACCCAGAACCCGTAGCCGATCGTGGCTGCCATCACGACAACCGTCAGCCCGACGAGCCACAGCGAGAAGCCGTAGAGACCGACGTGGTAGGAGATGTTCAGGTCGCCGAGCCAGTTCGTTCGCTGCTCGAACTGGATCCCGTCCTGACCGAAGTCGAACCGGACGAGTGTGTTGATCCAGACGGCGACCTCGGCCAGCGCGACGAGCAGCGCGAACGAGCCCGCACGGTAGGGGGAGAGCGGCGCCGTCCACACGGCGAGCGCGCCCCCCAGCGGGAGCAGGATCAGGATCGTGGTCAGCCAGCCGTTCACGTCAGCTCCTTGACACGCCATTCGGATGCGATCGGGAATCCGCGCGCCTCGAGGAACGTTCGCTTAGCCCGATCGCGAAGCCGCCGCCCGAAACGAGCGCGATCACGTCCTCCTGCCCGATCAGCCCTTCGAGGAATGGCCTATGACGCTCGGCGGCGTCCTGCGCAGGCCGCCAGAACCGCGGCTGCGCGCGGGCGTACTCCTCCCTCTTCCGGTCCGCCCACTCGACCATGGGCGGAACGTCGGCTGCTGTCGCGCTCCTGACGGTCATCGCACCGAGAGGAAGACGACTGCGAGGACGGCAACACCGGCAGCGATGGTGAACGCGTAGAGGCGCAGGAAGCCGGTCTGAGCCTGCGTCACGAGCCCGCCCGCATCCCGTGTTCCGTCCGCCAGCTCGTTGAGCGAGCCGGCGATCACGGGCCGCTCGACCCAGCGCGTCCACACGCGCGCGATCAGGGCGGACGGCCGGTAGAAGAGAGCGTCGTAGGCCTCGTCGAAGTAGAACTTGCGCTCGAGCAGCCGGGCGACGCGGACCCGTGGAACGGCGGCGCGATGCGCCGAGTACACCCACCACGCGATCCCGATGCCTGCGAGTCCGGCGGCCGTCGCGATCGCGCTCGTGACCCAGTCCTGCGTTGCCGACGGCTCGACGAGCGGCTCGGCAGAGGTGCGAAGGAAGTCGGCGAGCGGCTTCCAGATGCCCGCGATCTGCACCCAGCCGCCGACCGCCGCTAGCAGCGCGAGCACGGCAACGGTCGCCGTCATCGAGACCGGCCCCTCCCCGTGCTCCGAGCCGTGCAGATGCTCGCGCACGTACGCGGACGGCTCGCCGCCGAAGACGAGGAAGATCATGCGAAACGTGTAGAGCCCCGTCAGGAACGCCCCCACCACCCCGGCCGCGAACAGCACCTTGCCGTACGTGCCGCCCGCCAGGGCGGAGGCCAGGATCGAGTCCTTCGAGAAGAAGCCCGAGAGCGGCGGCATGCCGGCCAGCGCGAGCCCGCCGATCATCGTGGCGAGCCAGGTACGTGGCAGGAGCGCCCTGAGCCCGCCCATCTTCCGCATGTCCTGCTCGCCGGCCAGCGCGTGGATCACGATCCCGGCGGCGAGGAACAGCAGTGCCTTGAAGAAGGCGTGCGTCATCAGGTGGAACATTCCGTTCGCATAGGCGCCGAGGCCCGCGCCCAGGAACATGTAGCCGATCTGCGACATGGTCGAGTAGGCGATGACGCGCTTGATGTCGGTCTGGACGAGCGCCACCAGCCCGGCCACGAGCAGCGTTGCCGCGCCGATACCGGCCGCGAGCTCCTGGATCCTTGGCGCCTGCTCGAAGATGGTGTGCGTCCGGACGAGGAGGAACACCCCTGCGGTCACCATCGTGGCCGCGTGGATCAGGGCGCTCACCGGCGTGGGGCCCTCCATCGCGTCCGGCAGCCACGTGTGCAGGGGGAGCTGCGCCGACTTGGCGACCGCACCGGCCAGCAGCCCGAGGGCGACCAGGTTGATCGCCCAGCCGCCGAGCTGGGGGGCCTGGCCGAAGACGGGGCCGTAGTCGAGCGACCCCGCGTGGGCGATCAGCACGAAGAAGGCGAGAGCCATTGCCGCGTCGCCGATCGCGTTCATGATGAACGCCTTCTTCGCGGCGGCGATGGCGCTGGGCCTGTCCTGGTGGAAGCCGATCAGCAGGTACGAGGAGAGGCCGACGAGCCCCCAGCCGGCGAGCAGCATCAGCAGGTTGCCCGACTCGACGAGCAGGAGCATCGAGAAGACGAAGAGCGCCATGTAGGCGAAGAAGCGCCGTTCCTCGTCCTCGCCGTCCATGTACCCGATCGAGTAGGCGATGATCAGGAACCCGACACCGGTGACGATCAGCATCATCAGCACCGAGAGCGGGTCGGCGAGCACCGACAGGCCGACACGGAAGCTGCCGCCGGACAGCCATGTCCAGGCGGTCGAGGTCTCGGTGCGGTCGGAGCCGGCGCGGCCGAGCATGACCACGAACGAGACGACCGCCCCGCCGAAGCCGGCGAGCACCGAGAGGGTCGAGACGTAGGCGGCGGTGCGCCGACCAATGCGGTCGCCGAGCAGCGTGATCGCCAGCGCGCCGGCGAGCGGCGCGACGAGACAGATCCAAGCTCCCGGGATCATTTCGTTCAGCCCCTCAGGGTGATCATCTTGTCGACGTCGAGGTCGAGGCGGCGCCGCGCGATCGCGACGATCAGGCCGAGGCCGACGACGACCTCGGAGGCCGCGACCGCCATCACCGCCAGGGCGAAGATCTGGCCGTCGAGCTCGCCGAGCCGGCGCGAGAACGCGATCAGCGCGAGGTTGCAGCCGTTCAGCATGATCTCGAGCGAGAGCAGGATGATCAGCGGGCTGCGCCGCATGAGTACGCCGGCCGTGCCGGTGGCGAAGAGAAAGCCGGCGACGATGATGTAGGCCGGGACGTCCGGGCCCATCATCGGACGCTCGCCTCCCCCTGCGGGCCCGTCGCGGCGGGCACCGTGCCCAAAGGCGGCTCGGTGTCCCCAGCCCGTGGAGCCGCCCCGTCGACCGGCGGTCCGAGGGCCTGGGCATGGCTGCCGAGGATGACGCCTCCGATCGCTGCCACGAGCAGGACGATCGACGTGATCTCGAACGCGAGCAGGTGGTCGGTCAGGAAGAGGCGCCCGATCTCGGCCGGGGTGCCGAAGAACGTGTCGACGCTCGCCTCGTCCGAGAGCCGCCCGCTCGCCTTCATCCCGACGGCGACGATGATCTCCAGGAAGAGCGCGCCCGCGGCGCCCGTCGCCCCGATCGCCTGCCAGCTCGGCCCGCCGGCCCAGGGCGCGTCGGCCTGGCGCCCGAGGTATGCGATCACGAAGAGGAACATGACCATCACTGCGCCGGCGTAGACGAGCACCTGCGCCGCGGCGACGAACTCGGCCGAGAGCAGCAGGTACAGGACGGCGAGCGAGCCGAGGTTGCCGATCAGCGCGAGCGCCGAGAAGAACGGGTTCGAGAAGCTGATCACGGCGAGCGCCGAGCCGAGGCACGCGAAGGCAGCCACGACCCAGACGACCCAGACGAGGAAGTTGCCCATGCCTTCTAGCGGCTCCCTGCGGTCGCGGCTAGAAGGCTAGGAGGGTTGGTCCCTGGCCACCTAACCATTCGTGACCGCGAAGCGCTCACGAATGGCCTTCGTAGTAAGGAACGGGCGTGTCGTAGAGGTCGCGGTCGGCGGTCGGGACGCGCTTGATCGGCGGGGCCAGCAGCATGTCCTTCGTGTAGATCAGATCGTCGCGCGAGTACTCCGAGAGCTCGAACTCGTTGCCGAGCGTGATCGCGTCGAAGGGGCACGCGAGCTCGCAGTAGCCGCAGAAGATGCAGCGGCTTAGATTGATCTCGTAGATCCGCGCGTAGCGCTCGCCCGCGGAGACACGATTATCGGCCGTGTTCTCCGCCGGAACCACGCGAATGCAATCCGCCGGGCACGCCGCGGCGCAGAGCGAGCAGCCTACGCACTTCTCGAGCCCGTTCTCGAAGCGGTGCAGCCGGTGGCGGCCTCGGAAGCGCGGGTAGAGCGGCCGCTTGAACTCGGGGTACTGCTGCGTGATCGGCTTCTTGAAGATCTGCCGGAACGTGACTCCGAAGCCCTTGAGGGTTCCGAGCGGTTGCGTCACTTGACCGCCACCGCGATCGCAGCGGTCGCGAGCGCGTTCAGGGTCGCGACCGGGAGCAGGATCTTCCAGCCGAAGCGCATCAGCTGGTCATAGCGCAGGCGCGGCAGGGTCGCGCGCAGCCAGATGAAAACGAAGATGAAGAGGAAGAGCTTGATCAGAAACCACACGGGGCCGGGTAGCCAGGGGCCGCTCCAGCCTCCGAAGAAGAGCGTGATGCCGAGGCCCGAGAGCGTGATCATGTTGATGTACTCGGCCGTCGAGAAGAGCCCGAAGCGCATGCCGCTGTACTCCGTCAGGTAGCCGGCCACGAGCTCCGTCTCGGCCTCCGGCAGGTCGAACGGGGGGCGGTTCGTCTCGGCTATGCCCGAGATGAAGAAGACGACGAACCCGACGGCCTGTGGAACGATGAACCACATTGTCTCCTGCTGCTTCGCGACGATGTCGACGAGCGAGAGCGACCGCCCCAGGATCACCACGCCGAGCACCGAGAGCGCGAGCGAGACCTCGTAGGAGACGAGCTGCGCGCAGGTCCGCATCGAGCCGAGGAGCGAGTACTTCGAATCACTCGCCCAGCCGCCGATCATGAAGGCGTAGATCCCGAGCGAGCCGAGGGCGAAGAGCAGGATCAGCGAGATCGGGACGTTGACGACCCAGCCGCCGACGTCGTAGCCGAAGATGTTCCAGCCGGGGCCGAACGGGATCACGCTGAAGGCCGCGATGGCCGTGAATCCGGCGAGTGCCGGCATTGCGATGTAGAGGGCGTCGACCGCGGTCGCGGGCGCGAAGCTCTCCTTGCGGAGCAGCTTGACCAGGTCGGCGATCGGCTGCAGTAGGCCGAAGGGCCCTGCCCGGTTCGGTCCGTAGCGCTGCTGCATCCGGCCGATCAACTTCCGCTCGAGCCAGGTCGAGTAGGCGAAGGCGAACAGCACCAGGTTGGCGATCAGGGCCGCCTTGATCACCTGGATCCACCACGGCTCGTTCACGCCAGATCGCTCACTTCGCCCGCGATCTGGCTAGAGAGCTCGATGCTGGTTCCAAGCTCCACGGCATGCTCCTCGGCGATCCGGGCGATGCCGGACCTGAGCCTCGGGCTAACCCTTGCGCGAAGCGCAAGGGTCGTGCCGTTCGAGCGCACCGAGACGGGGTCGCCCGTGCGGACTCCACGCGCAGCCGCGTCGCCCGGCGAGACCTGGATCTCCTTCCGCGGCCGCTGGAACTGGAGCTCGGGAACTCGCTCGACGGCCGAGCCGCTGAAGAGCGGCCGGTAGCGAAGGAGGGCGAGCTGGTCGGGCACCGGGGGACTGGGCGTCGGCTCGAGTGCGGCCGGGTCGGGCGGAGGAACCGGAATGGCCTCGGCCGCCGGGCGGGGCGGCAGCGCCGCCTTCTCGCCGACCTGCCCGTACTCGAGCCCGTCGTACGCGGTTCCGGAAAGCTCCTGCCACAGAAGGGAGGGATGCGGCGAGAGCTCGACGCCGAAACGCTCGGCCAGTCGCGCGAGCCAGGCGAGCTCGTCCGGGACGGGCGGTATCACGGCACGGCGGAGCCGCTGCGGCCGTCCCTCGAGGTTGACGTACGTGCCGTCGCGCTCGAGGTAGCCGGTTCCCGGCAGGACGAGGTCGGCCCAGCCGACGGCGAGCCCCTGGAACATCGTGATCGCGAGCACCGCGTCCGCTCGCTCCGCCAGCGATCGGACACCTACGTCCGCGGCGGCCTCGTCTCCGCTCACGACCAGCAGGCCGATCGGCTCGGGGTTCGACGCATCCTCGTCCGCGGCTGCGGACCAGCCGTCGGCGACGCCGCGGCCGTTCGCGGTGCGGGGCAGGTAGAAGGCACCGGAGCCCTCTCCTCCGGCCAGACCGAGCTCGTGGGCGACCCGCGCGAGCGTCTGCCCGCCGCTGGGATCGTCCCCTGACCAGATCAGGATCACGCGGTCTGCGTCCAGCGGCGCGGCGGGAACCTCGTGCTCGACCCGGGCGCCGTTTCGCCGCGCGTGGCGGATCCAGAGGTCGACGATCGGCGCTCGCTCCTCGACCGGGTCGTCGCCGAGGACGACGATCAGCTGCGCTGCTCCGATGGCCGAGAGTGGCAACGTGAACGCCTCGAGAGCTGCGCGCGTCTCCTCGGGCAGAACGGCCGTGTGCGCACCGAGGCCCTGGCGCAGCAGCTTCGCGAGGCCGTAGGCCAGCTCCACTGTCTCCGAGCCGGAGAGTGCGGTCACGATCCGGTTGCCGGCGCGGCGCAGCATGGCCTCCGCTTCGTCCAGGGCGGCGTCCCAGGAGATCTCTTCGAGCCCGCGCCGCCGGACGCGGCGGAGCGGCGCTGTGACGCGGTCGCGGGCGCCCAGGTGAGAGAAGGCGAAGCGCCCCTTGTCGCACAGCCAGCCGGCGTCGATCTCCGGGTGGTTGCGCGAGAGGATCCGCTTGACCTTGCCCTCGCGGGTCGTTGCCGTCACGTTGCAGCCGACAGGGCACATGCCGCAGACGGTGGGGACGTTCTGGATCTCCCACGGCCGGGCCTGGAACCGGTACTGCGTGGAGGTCAGGGCGCCGACGGGGCAGAGCTCGATCACGTTGCCCGAGAAGCGGCCGCTGTAGGGCTCGTCCTCGAACGTCGCGATCATCGACTGCGAGCCGCGGTTGACCGCGACGAGCTGCCCGTCCTCGGCAACGCCCTCGGAGAAGCGGGTGCAGCGATAGCAGAGGATGCAGCGCTCGCGATCGAGAGCGATCAGGGGGCTGATCGGAATCGGCTTGTCGAACGTGCGCTTGGGGAAGACCATCCGGGTGGAGCCCGGGCCGTAGCGGAAGGTCAGGTCCTGCAGCGGGCATTCGCCGCCCTTGTCGCAGACCGGACAGTCGAGCGGGTGATTGACGAGGATGAACTCGAGCGTGGCGTTCTGCCCCTCGGCGGCCAGCTCGGACGTCTGGGCCGTGCTGACGACCATGCCGTCCTGCGCGGTCAGCGTGCAGCCTGCCTGCAGCTTGGGCATTCCCTCGATTTCGACGAGACACATGCGACAGGCCCCCACCGCGGGACCGAGTCGCGGCTCGTAGCAGAAGACCGGGATCTCGACTCCCGCTTGCATGGCGGTCTCGACCATCCCGGTGCCCTTCGGCACCTGGATCTCGCGTCCGTCCACGGTGACGCTGACCAGCTCTCCCGCGCCGCTCAACGAGCACTCTCCGACATGCGGTGGGTCGTGGGTGCGCCGCGCCGCGCCGCCGGAGCCGGGCTCCGCCCGGCGGGAGGCCTAACTTCCGCCAGGATCGAGACGAGGGCGAAGGAGGGGGCCGACGGGGGAACCATGGGTTCACCCGTGATCCGAAGCATGGGTTCACCCGTGATCTTCATCGCTGGTCCTCGGTGAACTCGATCCGGTTGCCGAACGGGTCGTCGACGTAGAAGCGGCGGATGCCGGGGATGTCGCCGTCGTCGTGCGGCGGGATGCCGGCTTGCTCGAAGCGGGCGCGGACGGCGTCGAAGTCGCGCACGCGGAAGGCCGGGTGGGCCTTGCGCGCCGGCCGGAAGTCCGGGTCGACGCCGACGTGCAGCTGCTGCGCGCCGCATTCGAACCAGACCCCGCCGCGGACGGCGAGCTTCTCGGGCTTGGGCAGCTCTTCGAGGCCGAGGATCCCGCCGAAGAATGCGCGCGCCTCTGGCTCGCAACCGGCCGGAGCTGCGATCTGGACGTGGTCGAGACCCGCGATCACGCCGGCCGCCTACCGGGCCCTGCCGCCATGGCCCTCGCGGCCATGGCCTGGCCGGCCATGGCCGGGGACTGTCCCCGGACACCGCCTCCGCGGACAGGCTCAAGCGTGCCAAAAGCGTCACGACTCTGCGCCGATCTTCCGCTCACGACGGCAGCTCCACGGTGGGGTGGTGCGCGTGCTGCTCGACCGGGGCCAGCAACCCCTCGAGCGACGACTCGCCGCCGAAGGGACACCCGCCGTGGTCGATGTGCGCCTGGAAGTCGTCGCGAAACTTGTCGACATAACTCGCCACCGGCATCGCAGCGGCGTCACCGAGGGGGCACAGGCACTTGCCGAGGATGCGATCGCAGACGTCGAGCAGAAGATCGAGCTCGCCCTGCACCGCCCTCCCGTCCTCGATCTTG
>JBBRYW010000126.1:0-9469 GCA_038237235.1 Gaiellales bacterium | reverse complement strand
CAACGACGGCCTGACCCTTGCGTTTCCGGAGCTCTGAGAGCCGAGTGGGGGATGAAGAAGGGTGCGCGTCCTGACACTGCTTGACGCGGTTTGGCGCGAGTGGGCGAGCGGTTTGGGGGACGGCCGCCACGCCGTACCCGCGCCGCCTTCGCGTGCGTGAGTCGTAGAACGGACGGGTTGAGGCCGAGCATGTCCGCCGGACCCTCTACGCGCCCCCGGATAGCACATTCCCCGAGCCGCCGGATCTGTTGTTGAACCCGCTAACTACCTTCGGCTCCGGCGGGCCGTGTCGCGTCGTGGCGGCGGGCAAGATCGCCGCCACCGCTTGCTGCCGCGTGGACGATTCGACTCGTCGTCGACGACGAAGACCGCTGCGCTCGCGATATGCGGGCCGCTCGTGGCGCTGCTCGTGGCCGCCGGCGCCTGCGCCTTCTCGGCGGCACTCTCCCCGCGAGCCTTTGTGCTGCGTCCCGGAAGCGCAGCGAGCGGTACGAGACCGTTCGAGGCGAGGAGGAGCGGGCGCGCCGGGCCGAGGCCGAGAGCTGCGCGCCACGCTCGACCTCGGCGGGACGATCCGCGCTGAGCACGGGATAGGCTCGCTCGAGCGGGAGTGGTTCGGCGATGATCTGGACTGCGCCGCGCCGCGATCGAGCAGATGCGCCTGACGAAGCGGGCTTTCGCCCGCGCGGGATCCTGAACCCGGGGAAGCTGCTGCCGGACTGATCGGGGTGGGTGCTACCGATGAACGAAGCCACGCATCGTGAAGAGCAGGTCGTTGACTCCATACGCGCCGGGCCCGGTCTCCGTTCCGCTGCCTCGCAGGCCGGCGTAGGCGCGCGTCCCCGAGGCGATTGACCAGCGCTTTGCACCCGAGCTTGCCTTGATGGTCACCCGGAAGATCAATGTGCCCTTGTTCCCGGCGAAGACTCGCCGGATCTGGATCGTGCCCCCGCTCTCGCTGCGGTAATCGACGAAGGAGCCCCTGTCCTTGACAGCTCCCGAGGCCGTACAGCGCCCCCGGCCTCCCCCACCTCGAACCGTGTCGCTGGACGGGGTCTTGCCCTCGCAGTGAAACGTTGCGGGCCGTCCCGCCGCGACGGGAACCTGCGCCGAAGCCGAGCCCGCGACCGCCGCCGACACCAACAGAAGACTCAGCATCGATATGGACGTCGCCGAGCGCCGCATCTCAAGCCTCCTCATCAGGAGCAGGTCACGTTCGGGTTGGGCAGCACGAAGATGCCGCTCGGGTTGAGCTCGTACAGGAAGACGTGGAGGTCGTAGTGGACAGGCTGGCCCGGGAAGTGGCCGGGCATCGGCCCGTCGAAGGGGACGCCGAAGAGGTATGGCCGGTCGCCGTCCGTCGCCAGGTTCTGGTCGGCATCGACCTTTTGGTACTCGAGTGCGACGAGCTTCAGGCCGCCGCCCTGCTTCGGCGCGTACACCAGCAGCTCCGGCCGCTCGACGTCGACCGCGGGATCAGCCACGAGCGCGGGGTTCGGGTAGTGCGCACCGTCGCCCGGAAAGCATCGGCCGCCGAGCACGTAGCCGGCTGCGAGGGCCTGGTCGAACGAGTTGAAGCGGGCGGTCGCGGCTTTGGCGACCTGCAGCTGCTGCTCGGTGAACGAACGGGCTCTACCGCGGTCAGTGTCGGCCGCTGATGATGCGGCCGCTACGGTGCTCAGCCAGACGGCGCCGGCGGCAAACGCACCGAGTAGGAGGAGAAGTATCGTCTTACGTCTCATTGCGCTTCCTTTCTCGGAAGGGGTTGGCTCAACTCTCTGATGCAGGACACTGCGTTGTGACGGTCTAGCGCGGGCCGGACGAGCTCGATCGGCCGTCCCCGCCGACCGCGGGTCAGTGCGACACGGTCCCGGTCAGCGTGCTGACGGTGTAATCGGCGTTCTCGCGCTCGGTGCCTTTGCCGTGGAGACCCTTGTACGCCTTCGTGCCGGAGGTGATCGTCCACCGGGATGTGCCGACGTTCGTGTCGATCTTGACCACGAACGTGATCGAGCCCTTCTTGCCGACGCTGACGAAGCGAATGGTGATCAGAGCACCTTTCACCGTCCTGTAGGTGGTGACCGTGCCTCTGTCCGTGATCGCACCGGAGGCCGTGAAGCGGCCGGTGCCCGCGACGCTTCCGTTCGTGACCTCCCGGTGGTTCGCCCCCGCGATGCGCACCTTTACTTTGCCGCCCCCGCTGTCGTGGCCGGCGTGGGCAACCGGCGAGGCGATCGCAAGCGACGCGCCCGCCAGCGCTGCGGCGGAGAGCATCGACGCGGACGACAAGCCAACGACGCGGACCCTCTGAGCGGACGTGTTCATGCTTCCTCCTTTCGATCCTGCGGCCGAGGTGGCCGGTGCAGGCACAGGCCCCATCGAAGCACCGCTCGCGCCGCCGCACCTCGGGGATTTCCCCGAGATTCCGCGGATTCAGGGAGAACCCTGAGGTGCCGGCAGCGCGGTCGGCCGACTCAGCCGCCTGGACTGATGCGGAGAACGCGGCCGTCGTCGTCGTTGACCCAGACCGAGCCGAAGCCGACTGCGAGTCTGACCGGCGTCCCGCCCACCGGCAGCCTTGCCACGAGCTGACCGGTGGGCGGATCGAGTTGATCGACGCTACTCGAGCCCAGAACGGCAACCCAGACGGTGCCGAAGGCGAGCCATAGACCGACCGGATGCGGCTCGTCCAGCTTCGCCGTCACCTTCTTCGTGCCCGGGTCGATCCGCGCGACGACATCGCCGCAGCCTCCGCCCGCTGACCACACGGCGCTCGCGTCGGCGGCCAGGAAGCCGCACGGCGGATAGAGAAGCTTGACGGTCTCGGTGACGAGGTTGGTGGCCGGCTCGATCCGCGCCAGAGTGTTCGCGTTCGGGACGGCCACCCAGACCGCTCCGCCCGCCGCGATCACGCTCATGTGCTCGGCGCAGCAGGCAACGGTGGGACCCACCTTGATCGTCTTCACGACGCGGTTCGTCGCTGGGTCGATGCGCGTGACGCTGGGGCCGCCGGCGTTCGCGACCCAGACCGCGTCCGGCGAGACGGCGATGTCGGCCGGCTGTGGGCCGACCCGGATTGTCGCACTCAGCTTGTTTGTCGCCGGGTCGAGTCGCGAGACCGTGTTCGTGGCCGAGTGGGACAGCCAGACTGCGCCTGCGCCAACGGCGGCTGCCTCGCTGGGATCGACCTTGATCCGGGCCGCCACCGCGTTCCGCTGCGGGTCGATCCGCAGCAGGGTCGAGGTGGCATCGCTCATCGCCCAGACCGCGCCCTCGCCGGCCGCGAAGGCGCCACCTCCTGGCGGAACCGGGATTCGGGCGACGACCTTGCCTCCCCGGGGCAGGGCACGGGCCACCGTCGACGACTCGTGGGCGCTCGACGCCGTGACTGCGGGCGCCGAAGCGGCCGACGGCGTCGCGGTGATGCGGGTGAGCGTATTCGAGGCGAAGCTGCTCACCCAGACAGACGTTCCCGAGGGCGCCATCGCAAAGGCGGGGGCGTCTTTCGCCGGCTGAGCGATGCGAATCGGCGGCCCGGCCCTCTCTCCCGAGCGCAGGTCGATCCGAGTCACTGTCCCACTGTCCGCATCACCGACGAAGAGGTAGCGGCCGGCCGACCCCATCCAGGCCGGGTCCGTGCCGACGCGGATGGGTTGACCGACCGGTCGAAGCGTCTGCAGATCACGGCGGACGATCTCGCCGCGCTCACGATCGGCGAACCAAACCCTGCCTGCGGCGACGGCGATCCCGCGCGGGAACCCTCCGACATGGACGCGCTTGATCGTGCGCGTCGCCGGATCGATCCGCAGCACGTCGCCCGTGTCCGCGGCAGTCGCCCAGATGTATCCGCCGCCCACGGTCAATCCGAGCGTCCGGCCAGTTGAGAGCTGGAGCGGAGGAGCAGTCGGCGCAAGCGTCACGGGATCGAGACGGAGCAGCGTTCCAGGTCGAACCCGCAGCGCCCACAAGTCCTTGCCGGCTTTGGCGATTGGCCCGACCGGGCCGGCGAACTGCCTGCGCACGAGCACGCGCCCGCTGCTCCAGTCGAGAGCGGCGACCAGGCTGGGGCCGGAACCCTCGCCGCCGACATGCTCGACGGAGGCGAGGAGCCTGTTCCCGTCGTGCATCAGGTACGAGATCTGTCCGCCCACCAGAAGTCTCCGCTGAATTGCGCCCGAGGCGAGATCGAGCCGGAGGAGCGGCCGGTCGCGGGCCGGCGGATGTGCGTCGGCGAGCGCGAGCCAGAGTGCGCCCCGGCCGGCGGCCACCCAGCCGGGGTGGCCCGGTACGCGGATCGTCGCGGCGACACCACGCGTCGTAACCGTCTCGCCGGAGTCGCGCGTCGCCAGCAGAACGGAGCCGACGACTGCGGCGACGACGGACACCACGAGGACCGCGATCCGAAACCGGCGGTGCCTCGAATCGCGCTCCGGCGGCGAGGCAGTGTTCACGGGTTCATCATCCCACGGCCGGACGGGGATTCCACCGAGATTGGCGCGATTCCAGGGAAAACCCTGAGCTGCTGCCCCAACACGGTGTGCGACGATTGCGAGATGGTGAAGCGGGTGCTGATTGTCGACGACCACGAGCCGTTTCGCGCGGTCGCGCGGGAGCTGCTCGAGGGCGCCGGGTACGTCGTTGCCGGCGAAGCGGCTGACGCGGCGGAAGCCCTTGCTGCAGTCGCCGTCGAGGAGCCTGACGCGGTGCTCCTCGACGTGCAGCTCCCGGACCGCGACGGCTTCTCGGTGGCGACGGCGCTCACGGCCACGGGCGGCCCGGCGGTCGTGCTCATCTCCTCGCGTGCGGAGGAGGACTACGGCCGGCGGATCGAGGCCTGCGGAGCACGCGGCTTCATCCCGAAGTCGAGGCTGTCCGCAGCGGCATTCGCAGCACTGGTCGAGTGATGTCTTCGACCGTCGTCACTTCCTCGCAAACCCGAAGCGCGCTCCGGGACCCGGTGCTCCTCGTCCCTGTGGTCGTGGGTGCGGGCCTCGCCGCCGGCTGGCTCGGGGCCGACGCGGGCGTTTCGGGAACACGCGTGGCCGCGGACCTCGCGCTGTCGTGGGCTCTCGTGGCGGCATCCCTCGTCGCGCTGGAGCGTGCGCGCTGGCGCCGAGCGAGAGTTCTACTCGCCGCCGCTGCATTCGCGCTCCTAGCCGCGGATCTTCGGTGGGCGAGCTCAGACCCTTTGTGGACGCTTGGCTTCCTGCTCGAGGCGCTCTGGGGAGCACTCCTCGTCCAGGTCGTGCTGACGTTTCCGGAGGGGCGTCCTTGGTCGCGTGCCGCGCGGTTCGCAATCGCCTGCGCATATGCGGCAGCGCTCGGCGGTCAGCTCGTGGGCGCCTTCGTTCTTCCCGACTCGCGCGACGTACTCTCTGTTTTGCGGCAACAGACCGTGGCCGACGCCGTCGACCGAGCGCAGGGAATCCTGGGCATCGCTGTCGCTCTGGCAGTGCTGTTCCTGCTGGTGGGACGTTTGCTTGTTCTGCGCGGCCCCGCACAACGCGCGCAGGCGCCGCTGCTGGTGGCCGCCGGCCTCACCGTTCCCGCCACTCTGCTCTGGTTGTTCTGGGTGAGCGTGACCGGCGAGAGCGCTCCGACGCTCGAGACGATCAGCCGGGCAGTCTCGCTGCTCGTTCCGCTCGGTGTCGTCGCAGGGATCGTCTGGTCGCGGCTGGGTCGACCGGGGGCGTCCGACCTCGTCGTCGAGCTGCGAACAGAGGGGGCCACCAGCCTGCGCGAGCGCCTCGCCCGGGCGCTCGGCGACCCGACCCTCGACATTGCGTATCGCCTCGACGACGGCCGGTACGTCGACGCGACGGGCCAACCGCTCGAGCTCCCGCAGGGCCCGCAGCGGGCGATCACGCTGGTGACCGCGCAAGGCGAAGAGGTCGCCGCGCTCGTTCACGATCCGGCGTTGCTCGACGAGCCGGCGCTCGTGGAGTCTGTCCGCGCGACGGCCGGGCTCGTGCTCGAGAACGAGCGTCTGGCGGCCGAGGTTCGCGCGCAGCTCACCGAGGTGCGGGCGTCGCGCACCCGGATCGTCGCGGCAACCGACGCCGAGCGGCGGCGGATCGAGCGCAACCTCCACGACGGCGCTCAGCAGCGCCTCGTCACACTTTCCGTATCGCTCGGTCTCGCGGCTTCCCGGGATGACGCGGCCGACTCGATCGTGCTCTCGAGCGCACAGGACGAGGTCGAGGAGGCGATCGCCGAGCTGCGCGAGCTCGCGCGCGGGATTCACCCGACGCTCCTCCGCGAGGAGGGGCTCGAGGCGGCAGTCGAGGCGCTCGCCCGGAGGACGCCCCTGCTCGTCACGGTGGAAGGATCGGTCGGGGACCGGCTGCCCGATGCCGTCGAGCTCGCTGCCTACTTTCTCGTGTCGGAAGCCCTGACGAACGTCGTCAAGCACGCATCGGCCTCGGAGGCCACGGTGCGCCTGGAGCAGGAGGCGGGCGCGCTTCGGGTTACGGTGGCGGACGACGGGGTCGGCGGCGCTCGCGTCGCAGCCGATTCGGGCTTGTCTGGCCTCCGAGACCGGCTCGAGGCGCTGGACGCCACCCTCGAGGTCGACAGCGAGCAGGGCTGCGGCACGACCCTGAGCGCCGAGATTCCGTGCGGGTCGTGATCGCCGACGACGCGGCGCTCGTCCGCGAGGGAGTTGCCCACGTGCTCATGGAGAGGGGTCTCGACGTTGTGGACAAGGTGGGCGACGCCGAGGCGCTCCTCGCCAGCGTTCGCGACGAGCGCCCCGACGTGGCGCTCGTCGACATCCGTATGCCTCCCACCCATACGGACGAAGGGCTCCGCGCAGCACGGGAGATTCGTTTGCGGTATCCGGAAACGGCGGTCCTCGTGCTCTCACAGCACCTCGAGCTCGCCTATGCGCTGCGGCTCGTCGAGGAGAGGCCCGAAAGGGTCGGCTACCTCTTGAAGGAACGCGTGGGACGCGTAGAACAGCTCGTCGACGCGCTGCAACGGGTGGCAGCCGGTGAGTGCGTCGTCGACAGAGCGGTCGTCGACGAGCTGCTCGCGCGGCGCCGCCTGGTCGATCCCATCGCCGAGCTCACGCCGCGTGAGCGGGAGATCCTCGCCCTGATCGCCGAGGGCCGCTCGAACCAGGGCATCTGTCGAACGCTCTGGCTCAGCCCGAAGACCGTCGAGACCCACATCCGGGGGGCCTTCGCGAAGCTCGGGATCAAGGAAGCGCCCGAGGACAACCGCCGGGTACTCGCCGTGCTCACCTACTTGCGGCGATGACGAGAGCAAATGGGAGGGGCCCAAATCGACGGCCCCGTGTCCGTGCCCTGACCACCTGGGCAGACTCCAGGACGTAAGAACCGTGCTCGTCGCGACCCTCGTTTCCCCGGCGCCTACGCATTATCGAACGGTGACGGTCGGCCTGTGCTGGATCGACGACTGTTGCGCGCGCAGAATGTGGGGTGATGAATGGGGTAGCGATTCGCCAGGTCGTCGGCAGGGAGGAAGAGGCTGAGAGGATCCTCGGCCTGCTTGGAGCGCGCGATCGGCTACCGGCGGTCGCTGCGTTGGTGGGCGAGGCCGGAATCGGCAAGACGACGCTGTGGTTGGCAGGCGCGGACGCCGCGGAGGCGATTGGCTATCGCGTCCTCTCCTGTCGGCCTTCCGAGGCCGAGACACGCTTCTCGTTCTCGGGTTTGACGGACCTCATCGGCGACGTGGTCGACCCGATCCTCTCCGAGCTGCCGCCCGTTCAGCGGCGGGCGCTCGAGGTAGCCCTGCTCCTCGGCGAGTCCCAGCGTCCGGCGAACAAGCGCGTCATCGCCGCCGCGGTTTTGAGCACGCTGAAGCTGCTCTCGCGGGGCGCGCCGCTCCTTGTCGCCGTCGACGATGTCCAGTGGCTCGACACCGCTTCGCTCGCGACGCTGCAGTTCGCACTTCCACGCCTTAGCTCCGAGCCGGTCGCGGCTCTGCTCGCGGCGCGCGGTGACGTGCCCGACTGGCTGCGCCGTGGCTTCGATGAGGAGCGGATGCTGGCGATCGAGCTCGGACCGCTGAGTCTCGGTGCTGTCCACGAGCTGCTCCGTGCGCGTCTCCACGCCACGTTTTCGAGGCCCATGCTACGTCGTGTCTGGGAAGTGTCGGCCGGCAACCCGTTCTTCGCTCTCGAGCTTGCGCGGGCGCTGCAGCGGCGGGGTGGCGCAGTCGAGCCGGGCGCGGAGCTGCCGATCCCGGCGAGCCTCGACGCGCTCGTCCACGAGCGCGTCGAGGGCTTGAGCGCCTCCGCTCTCGAGGTCGCTCGCGTCGTCGCGGCGCTCGCCGATCCCACCGCGGCTCTGGTCGAGACAGCGGTCGGTCGGGCCGCTGAGCAGGGCTTGGAGGACGCGTTTACGTCGGGAGTCCTCGAGCTGGACGGCGAGCGGCTGGGGTTCACCCATCCGCTGCTCGCGTCAGCCGTTTCGTCCCGCGCCTCGTCGATGCGGCGGCGCTCGCTGCACGCGCGGCTCGCGAACCTGGTGCCGACAACAGAGGAACGCGCACGCCACCTCGCGCTGGCAACAACCGACCCGAGTCGCGCGATCGCCTCCCTCCTCGAAGAGGCGGCGCACACCGCCCGCGCGCGCGGAGCGCCGGCGGCGGCCGCCGAGCTGACCGAGCAGGCGCTGCGACTCACGCCTGCCGAGGATGCCGAGGACGCACGCCGCCGTACCCTCGCCGCGGCTGACCGGCACCACGAGGCGGGCGACGGCGGCCGCGCGATCGCCGTGCTCGAGCAGGCCCTCGCAGCGGCTCCACCGGGCACCGAGCGAGCTCGTCTCCTCGTGCATCTCGCTGCCGTCAAGCGAGAAGTCGTCGTCGACTACCGCGAGGCCGTCGCGCTT
Source organism: Gaiellales bacterium (assembly GCA_038237235.1). GTDB lineage: Bacteria > Actinomycetota > Thermoleophilia > Gaiellales > Gaiellaceae > JBBRYW01. Next base: position 608 of record JBBRYW010000126.1, on the reverse strand, counting down.
CTGTACGAGGCGCTCGATGAAGCGGAGGGTGACGACTCGCTCGAGGCCACCATCCACCTCAGCCTCGCCGATCTGTGGCGGGTCGCGACGGACGCGCAAGAAGGCCTCGCACACGCCGAGATCGCCGTCCACGCCGCGCGACGGGTCGGGGATGCCGCCCTCACGTGCAGGGCGTTGGCGGTCTACGGGCTCCTGCATTTCACTGTCGGACTAGGCACGCCCGGCGAGGAGATGGAGGAGGCGCTCGCGCTCGAGCGGTCGCTGCCGGGGTGGCCGCTTGCCGACGCGGCGACACGGGTCGTCGCGCACCAGCTTGTCTTCTCGTGCGAGTTCGAGCGCGGACGGCGACATCTCGAGGCGTGGCGCAAAGCGCTGAGCGCCCGAGACGACCCCGCCGAGGCCGAAGCGCTGTGGTACCTGAGCCTGCTCGAGTGGCGGGCGGGACACTGGGAGCTGGCCGCCCGCTACGCGGCCGACTCCCTTGCCCTGCGGGCGCAGTTCGGCTACGTGGGGGCGCAGGGACCCGCAGAGCTGCCCGCCGCCGCTCTTGCGGCGCACCGTGGGGAGATCGCCGACGCGCGCGCTCGGTCCGAGCGCGCGCTCGCGCT
>JBBRYW010000125.1:0-9503 GCA_038237235.1 Gaiellales bacterium | reverse complement strand
GCGATCGTCGCCTGCGTCGACAACCCCGAGGCGCGCGACCGGACGATCGAGCTCGGCGGGCCTCAGGCGATCAGTCCGCTCGAGGTCGTGCGGCTGGCCGAGTCGATCACGGGCCGCGAGATCTCGGTCGAGCACGTCCCGATCGAGGCGCTCGAGCAGCAGGTCGCCGAGACCGCGGGCACGGATGCCTCGGTCTTCCCCTCGCTCATGGTCTCCGTCGCCCGGGGAGACGACCTGCCGCCGGCGCCCGAGTGGCTGCGTCCGAGGACGACCGTCGAGGACTACCTGCGCGGCGTCCTGGCCTGACGGGGCGGCGCCCCCCCGGGCGCCCGCGGCAGCTCAGCCTGCCGGTCCGACGGTCACGACCTCGAGTAGGCTCCCGAGATCTCGGAAATCCTCCGGGTTCCGCGTGTACAAGGGCAGATCCGCTGCGAGCGCGGTGGCGGCGATCAAGAGGTCGAACGCTCGCCTCCCGCGGGCCTTCCGCCCTGCCGCTGCGACTGCGGCGTACAGCAGTCCGAAGGCGCGCGCCACGGCCGCACCGACAGGCAGCGGATCGAACGTGGCTTCCGCGCGCTGCAGCCTGTCTTGGCGGCCGGCCCGCTCGGCCGGATCAGCGGTGGCGTGCGGCGCCGCGACGAGCTCGGCAGCGTCACCGCGGAGACGGCGAGCTCGGCGGCCACGCTCGTGGCGTGATCTCACCGGCCACCCGAGGTGTCCGAGATGGGAGGAGCGGTAAGGTCGATCGGGTGAGGCGCGTCACGGAGCAGCAGCTCGGGATCCAGAAGTGGACCCTTTTGGTAGGGCTACCGGACTATCGTCATCAGTGCGGGGACGACTTCAAGCTCACGGGGGCGGGTCCGGCGCGAGCAAGCGGCTACGACTTAGTCGACGACCATGTCGAGCCCTGGCGGTCCGGCGAGGTGTCCACCCGGGCACCAGCCTTCGACGCGTGACGCCCAGGGTCTCGGTCATCGTGCCGGTCTACGAGGGCGAGGCTTACCTCGCCGAGGCGATCGAGAGCATCCTCGCCCAGACGCTTCCGCCCGCCGAGGTCGTGATCGTCGACAACGGCTGCACCGACGCGAGCGCGCGGATTGCCTCGGGCTTCGGCCCGCCGGTTCGTATCGTTCCCCGCCCGCACGGCACGGCGCCTGAGGCGCGCAACACGGGCCTCGAGCACGCGACGGGCGATGTGCTCGCGTTTCTCGACGCCGACGATCTGTGGGAGCCGGAGCGGCTCGAACGGCAACTCGCCGTGCTGCACGGCCCGGGACGCCCCGACCTCGTGTTCGGGCACGTGCTCGAGTTCCACAGCCCGGAACTGACCGAGCGGGAGCGGAACGGCCTGGCGCCGGCCCGCGGCGTCGTCGCCGGACGCGTGATCATCACGCTCCTCGTCGAGCGCGCGACCTTCGACCGCGTTGGCCCCTTCGATGCGAACCTCCCGGCGGCCGACTTCCTCGACTGGCTGTCCCGGGCCCGCGCGCTCGGCCTCACCGAGGCGATGCTGAGCGACGTGGTCGCCCGCCGGCGTATCCATCTAGGGAACACGCAGTGGACGACGCGCTCGGCCGACCTCACCCGGGCGCTGCGGGAGACGATCCGTCGCCGCGAACGAGCGAGCGGAGCTCCGGACGGGTGAGCCGGGGGGCGGTGGCGCTCGTCACCTGAGCGATGAGGTTCGTCCCTCGCTCGCCGGAGAAGCGAACGAGCCAACCGAGGTCGATCGACCGCGCAAACGGCAGCTCGCCCTCGGCCAGCAGCACCTCGTCGTCGGCGTCCCCCGGGCGTCGCGGAGCGGTCGTCCAGCGACAGCCGTGCTCCTCGGCGAACTCCTCGAGGAGGTCGCCGATCCGGGCGGCGCGCATGGCGGGCACGACGACGCCGCCGCGAAGCTCGTCGATGCGCTCGAGCGCTGAACGTACGATCGCGATCGCCTCGTCGAGCGAGATCAGGAACCGGCGCATGTCCGGTCCGGTCGTCGAGATGACGCCGTCCTCGCGCAGCATGCGCTGCCACTCCAGCAGCACCGAGCCCGTCGACCACGCGACGTTGCCGAGCCGGACGCACGCGAAGGCCGTCTTGCTCCCGGAGTCGAGGGCGCAGAGCATGCGCTCCGTCACGGTCTTCGTCGCTCCGTAGAGACCGGCCGTGGCACCAGCCGCCTTGTCGGTCGAGATCGCGAGCACGACCTCGACGCCGTACTCCGCCGCCGCCCGTGCGACGTTCTGCGATCCGCGGATGTTCACGTCCACGCACTCGAGCGGATGGCTCTCGGCGGCCTGTACGCGCTTGCTCGCGGCCGCGTGGACGACCACGACCGGTCGCTCGCTCGCGAGCACGTCCCGCACGGACTCGGGACGGCACACGTCCAGGGGAATCGAGCGGCAGCCGGTTTCCCGCTCGGCCGCCGCGTTCGCCTCGTGGTTGCGGGCGGCGAGAACAACCTCGTGCTCCTTTCCCAGAGCCCGGGCGAGGCCGCGGCCGAGGAAGCCCGAGCCGCCCGTCACGAGGATTCGCATGCCGCGCGGAGCTTACGCGTGGCGCAGACGCCGAAGCGCGCTCCGCGCGAGCCGGCCTGGCAGCTCGCGGCGCGTCGCCGCGCCGAGCCGCTCCGCGAGAAAGTGCGCGGGGCCGAGCGACGGGTCGAGCCGGTGCAGGTGGCGGTAATGCTCGAGGACGAGGGGGAGAGGCGTGACGCGACCGGCGCGGACGCTAGCGCCGTGCGCGAGGCGCTCGAGCCTGCTGCTCCGCGCCGCTCGCAGCCGCGCGAGAGTCGCGGACGGCACGGGTGCCCCGAGCGCTTCGACCAGGCACTCGAGCGCGGTGGCGACCCACAGCGCGGTGCGCGACCGCTCCGCTCCGGCGGCGACGACCTCCCAGTCGAGCTCTTCGCCGGCCCGCAGGACGACGAGGGCCGCCTCCGAGAGCCACGTCAGCGGCTGGGCACCTTTCCAGTAGGCGCCCCGCACGATGGTGCGGAGCAGCTGGTCGCCCGCCGCCGGCGTCCCCGCGCGCGCGCCGGACCACTCGAGTGGCTTGGCCCGCGCCCAGGTGTCTGCCTCGACGCCGCCGGCGTGGAGCGCGAGCCGGTGGCCGGACCCGTCGGCGAGCGGCCACACCATGGCTCCGGCGCGCCGGCCCGGGACCGCGGTGACCCGCCAGCCGGCCGCTGCGAGCGCGTCCGTGCCCCGCCGACCGGCCGCGGCCCGCACAGCGACGTCGGCGCAGTCGAGCGCGGGCAGCCGCCCGTCCTCACAGAAGCGGACGGCGACGGCCGTGGCGTCCACGAGCAGGGCGGGGAGGCCGGCGGCGGCGAGCGTCTCGAGGGCTCGTGCCGTGCTCCGCAGGAGCAGGCCGTTGCGATACCAGGCCGCGGCGTACGCGCCGCGGAGCCGTGTGGTTTCCTCGTCGAGCCGCCCGGCGAGGTTCGTTGCGACGAGCGGCAGCAGTCGCCGCGAAGGCCAGTCCATCGTCTCGAGCGTTCGGGCGGAGCGCCAGCCACGCCATGCTTCGCACGCCTCCTCGCCCTCGAGCAGGGCGGCATGTAGCAGGAGGACGTTCTCCTGCGAGAGCCGGCTCACGCTGGAGCTGTCATGCGGACGACGCCGTTCTCGAGCAGACAGACGCGATCCGCCTCGCCCACGACCGCCTCGTCGTGCGAGATGAGAAGGATCGCCGGCGCCTGCGGCAGCTCGCCGATCCGTGCGAGCAGGTCGGAGACCGTCTCCCGATCGAGGTTGCCGGTCGGCTCGTCGAGAATGAGCAGCGCCGGCTCCCGCACCAGGGCGCGCGCGATCGCGACGCGCTGCCGCTCACCGCCGGAGAGCAGCGAGCCGTCGTCTCCCACGCGCGTGTCGTAGCCGTCCTGTAGCGTCCGGGCGAAGTCGTCGACGCCGGCCCGCCGGGCGGCATCACGCACGCGCGCGCGATCGGCGGCGCCGTCTCCGTAGGCGATGTTCTGGGCGATAGTGCCCGGAAGGAGGACCGGCCGCTGCGGCACGAGCCCGATCCGCCGCCGCAGCGCTCGGAGATCCAGCTCGTCGAGTGCCACGCCGTCGGCCTCGACGACGCCGCGCTCGGGGCGGTAGAGGCCGAGGATCAGCGCGGCGATCGTGGTCTTGCCGGTGCCGCTTCGACCGACGAGCGCGACCCGCTCCCCCGGCGCCAGCTCGAGGTCGACGCCGCAAAGCACCGGGCGACCATCGCCGTAGCCGAAGTGCACGTCGCTGAGCCGGATCGCGCCCGAGAACCGCAGCGTCCGTGTCCCTCGATACGGCAGTGCGTCCGGCGCGTCGAGGATCTCCTCCAATCGCCGCAGCGACTCGCCGCCCGAGATCACCTGCGGCAGCGCGCCGAGTATCGTCGCCGCCTGGCCGCGCAGGATCGCGACGAGGGCGTAGAACGAGATCAGTGAGCCGAGTGTCATGCCCCCGCGCGCGACCGCCGCTCCGCCGACGACGAGGACAACGAGCCCCGCGACCGTGACGACGGCACCGTGCAGGGCGGTGTAGGCCGCCTGCAGCCACGCCATCGCGCGGCCCGTGTCGCTCACCTTCGCGATCTCGGCCCGGGCGGCGTCGAGCTCGAGCTCCTCCGCCGCCTGCGCGGCGATCAGGGGGCGGGCATGCAGCGCGACGTGCACGCGGGTGCTGAAGCGGTCGAACGCGACCTGGTAGGCCTGAGTCCGGCGCCTGACGTCGCGGCCGAGCCGGCGGGTCAGGAGGACGAGCGCGGGGAAGACGAGGGCGAGGAGCGCGAAGAGAAACGGGTTGATCGCGACGAGCGCGACGCCCAGGCCGAAGGCGATCACGGCGGCGGGAGCGAGCACGGCGGCGAGCGCGTTCGAGACGACGTCCGCGCGCTCGCTGTCCTGCACGATTGTGGAGTGCAGAGTGCCGGTCTCGGCGCGGTCGAACCAGGCTGCCGGCATCCCGTTCAGCCGCTCGAGCAACGCGACGCGCAGGCGCGTGATCGCCGCCTTCGTCGTGCGCAGGACGACGTGGCGCGTCCACAGCCCGAGTGCCGTCGAGGCGAGCGAGAGGGCCAGCAGCGCCCCGCCGGTCGCGACGAGCTCCCGAACGTGGTTGCCCGGAATCTGGTGGTCGAATGCGCGCCTGATCAGCAAGCCCACGCCGACGAGGAGGAGCGATTGGACGACGGCCGCAAGCGTCGCCGCGGCAAGCCACCGCCGCGACCCGCGCAGCAGGCGTGAGAGCGACCGTGCCGTCGCGCTCATCGCCCCGCCGTGCGGCGGCGGTCGAGCGAGCGCTTGAGCAGCAGCACGACCTCCTCGTTGAAGGAGCCCGCGGCGAAGTAGGACAGGTTCGAGTCGTGGACGCGCTTGAGCAGCACGATCTCGGGCACGACGCCGAGCTCGAGGCCCGCGTCCTTGGCGCGGGCGAACCAGTCGACGTCGCTCGCGATCGCCCACTCGGTGCCGAAAGGCCCCACGCGGTCGAGCGCGTCGCGGCGGAGGAGCACCGCGCCGGGCATCGGCGCCACATGCGCCGCTGCGAGCAGCTCGGGCCGGAAGCCGGGCGGGAGCGGCTGGCCGGGCTCGAGCACGAATTGCACCTTGCCGATCACGTAGTCGAGCGCCGGCTCGCGCTCGAGCAGGCCGACCTGCGCGCGCAGCTTGTCGCGCGTCCAGCGGTCGTCGCTGTCGAGAAAGGCGACGAGCTCGCCGCGCGCCTCGGCGACCCCCTCGTTCCAGGCGCCGGCGAAGCCCTCTCCCATCTGGGAGACGGGGCGGACGAACTCGTACGCCGCCGCGATCTCGAGCGAGCGGTCGGTGGAGCGGCCGTCGACGAGGACGACCTCGAGACGGTCGTACGTCTGCGCGCGGACGCTCTCGAGCGCGTCCGCCAGGTACCGCTCGGCGTTCTTCGTCGCCATTACGACGCTGACGAGCGGACCGCCGGTCACGGCCGCTCCATGAAGCCGATCACCTTGAGCCGCTTGACGATTCGATCGGCATTCGCGAGCGGCCGCCGGCAGTTCGAGTAGTCCACCGCACGCTCGGTCGGCCGGACTCGCACCGACACCCCGGCCGGCAGGAACGGGTCGAGGATCAGCGTCTGCATGCGATCGTAGAAGCAGGCGTCGTCCCAGGTGAGATACTCGCGGGAGACCCCGTCCGCCTCGACCTCGACGTAGCCGGTCTCCCGCCCGACTACGAGCACGAGGCCGTCAAGCTCGCCCTCGGGCGTCACGCGAAGCTCGTTGTCGGTTCCCACCTCAACGTAGGGGTAGAAGAAGCGGAACGTCGCTTCGGCGCAGGTCTCGGGAGCCAGGACGTGCTCGCGTCGGGCCGCCACGACCCGTGTCGTCTCGAATGACTCGGCGAAGAGCGGGGGTGGGTCACGCCGCGCGGCAGGAGACGCGTCGCCGATCAGCGTCAAGGCGCGCAGCACGGCCTCGGCGACGAGCCGGGAACCGAACCCCGTCGTGTGGACGGGGTCGCGCAGGAGCTCATCCGGCGGGTGGCCGCTCTCACGCAGCCACGCCGCCACGTGCACCGACGGGACGGCGTAGTGATCCGCCACCCGCTCGTACGTCTCGACCGCCGGGTGCCCGTCCACGAGCTCCTGGTCGCTACGCAGCAGGTGGAGGAAGCAGGCCTCGCAGCCGATCCGCCGCAGCTTTCGCACGATTCCTTCCAGTACGGCGCCGAGGTCGGAGAGGGGCGTCGTTCCGGTCGAGTCCGAGGTCGTGTACTCGACGAAGCAGAGGTCCGGGCGGTGTGGCAGCACGAGCTCGTCCATCAGGAAGACGCCGGAGATCGAGCCCATCGCGCCGGTTCCCGCGAGGACCGCGCGGTGGGCGCGGCCCGTCGTGCTCGACAGCAGCTCGTGCAGCTGCGGCCGGTAGCCCTTCGTCTGCGCGGTGACGCTGGCGCCGAGGTAGGCGATCGTCATGTCCTCGCGGGACAGCCGGTGGATGACGTCCCCCAGGCCGCCCCGCGGGCGCACGTGCGCGTCGACTCCGTGTGCGCCTGCGACGGTCACGCCGCGCCGCGCTCGGCGCGCCTCACCCGGATGCGGCGGAAGAGGCGGTCGACGTTGCCGCCGAACATCAGCTCGTCGGTGAAGGCGTCGGCTGCGAGATCGGGCTCGACCGTCGGGGGGTGGCGAAGCGGCAGCTCGATCGGCTCGGCGGGCACGTCGGCGAGGAACATGCCGTGCTCGGGGCGGGTGTTCGTGGCGTCCTCGCGAAAGCCGACGTTCGTGACGAGGTTCCGGGCCGGCACGACGCTCAGCGCGTCGTCCAGCCAGTGCGCGAAGAGCCACCCGTAGTCCCAGGCGTGCCGGCCTTCGTGCGCGCGCTGCAGCGCGTGTGTCCAGTACTGCAGCGCACGCGGGTCGCCGTCGAGGAGCGACGCGAGCCGGCCGCGCCGGAACTCCGGCCAGCCCGAGAGCTTCGCGTCGTACCGCTTCCAGGCACGCGCCCAGGTCGCCCAGCCCCAGACTTGTGGGTAGCGCGAGAAGTAGTAGCTCGTGCCCTCGCGCCCGGCGCCGAACTGGAAGTTGCTGCCGGAGATCGACATAACGCGCGGGTCATCGCCGTAGCGGGCGAGGACCTCCTCGCAGAACGGGAAGAAGGACGGGTGTGGCAGGCAGTCGTCCTCGAGCACGATCGCCCGGTCGGCGAGCTCGAAGGCCCAGTCGAGGCCCGACACGACGCGGCGGTCGAGGCCGAGGTTCTCCTCCGCGTAGTTCGTCAGCACCTCGCACTCCCACGGCACGCGCTCGACGATCGCGCGAACCGCCTCGCACCGCGCCGCCTCCTCTGGCTGCCCGGGGCGCGGTCCGTCGGCCACCACGAGCACGCGCGCCGGGCGAGCTGCGCGCACCGCCTCGACCAGCCGCGCCGTCGTGTCTGGCCGTGCGAACACGAGCAGGACGACGTTCGCACGGACTTCCGGTCTATCCATCGAGCAGGCTCTCGAGGAGGGGTGGAACCTCGCGGAGATCGCTGCCGAGCTCGAGCACGTGGCAGGGAACGGCCCCGGCCGCGGCGGCGAGGCGGCGAAACGCGCCCGCGCGGGCCTCGCGATGCTCGACGACCGAGCCCGGTGCGAGCTCGGCCAGCGCCGCGGAGCGTCCGGCTGGGACGATCCTCGATGTTCGGCGACCCGTGATCCGCGGGACGACGGTCCCCCGCAGGGGAGCGTCGCTCAGCAACCAGTCCGGGACACGCTCGTGGAGGAAGACGGTCGCCTTCTCGCCGGGCTCCCGCTGGGGATTGGTGACGAGCGGGACGAGTGCCGGCAGCCGCTCGAGGGTGTCGTCCGTGGCCTTCGCTGTGCCGTAGAGGCCGAACACGCGCAGGTCGCCGGCCCGCACGAGGCAAAAGTCGTCGGCGACGAGGCGCAGGGGAGACTCGAGGCACGCGAGCGCCGTCGTCGACTTGCCGGCCCCCGACCTGCCGACGATCAGCAGGCAGCCGTCGCGGCGACCGACGGCTGCCGCGTGCACCATCTGGACGTCGCGGCTCGCCGTCCACGGGCGGACGATTGCCAGCAGCGGCTGCGCCCGCTCGTGCCAGGCGATCCTCGCCGGACCGTCGACCCAGAACAGCGCCTCGCCGCGCGGCAGGCTCAGCGACTCGAGCCGGCCTTCACCGGCCGAGGAGACTCCGTCGGGGGCGATCACGCGAATCGCCTCGCCGGGGCTCGCCAGGAGAGACCATGCCGGAAGGCGTGGGGACGCTCCGGTCGACTCGCCGTCCCAGGCGTAGACCGTCAGCGACCTGTCGCCGGGCGCTCCCCGCGGCAGGTGGGCAAGCGCGCGCGTCAGATCTGACACGAGCGCTGAGCCGGCGACGTGGAGAACGAGCGACGCGCCGGCGACGCCGTACGAGCGCGAGGTGGGGCGGCCCGCGCGTGCGGCCGCGAGCCACGTCTCGCGGAGCTCGTCGAGGAAAGGTGCACGCGCAGCGCTCGTAGCTGTCGACTGTCCCAACGCGGTCGGGGGCCTACGCACCGCCGGCGGGGCGGCTCGGCCACCCCGCGTCATCGACCTCGTGGATCGGGTCGAGCAGGAGCAGTTCCTGCATGTCCGTGTACTTGTTCAGCACGGGCTCGGCGAACGGGATGCGGGCGCCGTTCAGGGGCGGGGGCGGCACAGTTGCGTCCGGCGTGTGGCGGGCTTCCTCCGACGCGACGATGAGCCCTTCGCCGGCGAGCTCGTCTACGAAGCGGAGAACTGCCGGCCGCACAACCTCGGACGAAGCGTCGTAGTGCGTGAGCGACTCGTCCGCCGCCTCCTCCGCGGTCGCGCCGCGCTCGACCGACGCCCAGATAGCGGCGGCCACTTCGGCGAGGCTGTAGTAGGCCCCGCTGTCGAGGTTGACGACGATCACCTCGCCGTCGAGCATCTGGTGAACCACCGGCGGAGTGTTGATTCTAAAGCGCGTGGCAGTCAGGGCAACTCATCCTGGGCGCGAGCCGGAAGTCGGGATCTTAGCGAGGGCGTCCGCCGGTCGTCCGCGGGGGC
>JBBRYW010000124.1:0-9526 GCA_038237235.1 Gaiellales bacterium | reverse complement strand
GCGAGCGTCTCTGCAGCGCTCTCGCCGGCGGAGAGCTGCTCGTGGGACGGCTCCGTGGCGTCCGCGGCATCGGGCTCGGACTCGGGCTCGGCCTCGGGGGCCTGGGGCTGTCCGTTCTGGCCGCCGGGCGAGCTGAAATCCGTCACGCTCACCTGATCCTTGCCTGCCGCGATCCCGTCCGCGACGACGCGGACGACGAGGGAGCAGGCCCGGATCGCGTCGTCGTTTCCCGGGATCACGTAGTCGGCGTCGTCCGGGTCGCAGTTCGTGTCGACGAGCGCGACCACCGTCAGGCCGAGCCGGCGCGCCTCCCGCACGGCGAGCTGCTCCTTGCGCAGGTCGACGATGAAGAGAGCCTCGGGCTGACGCCGCATGTCGGCGACCCCGCCGAGGTTTGTCTCGAGCTTCTCGAGCTCGGCCAGCATCGCCATCCGCTCCTTGGGCGGCAGCAGCTCAATCTGGTCGTCCTCTCGGAGGCGACGCAGCTCGTGGAGGCGCTCGATGCGGGCGGAGATCGTCTTCCAGTTCGTCAGGAGGCCTCCGAGCCAGCGCTGGTTCACGTACGGCATGCCGACTCGCGCAGCTTGCGCCGCGACCGCGTCCTGGCTCTGTTTCTTCGTCCCGACGAAGAGCATCGAGCCGCCGCGGCCCGCGAGGTTCCGCGCGAAAGCGTGAGCCTCCTCGAGCAGGCCGAGGGTCTGCTTCAGGTCGATGATGTAGATACCGCCGCGCTCGTCGAAGATGAAACGCTTCATCTTCGGGTTCCAGCGGCGCGTCTGATGGCCAAAGTGAACCCCGGCCTCCAGCAGCTCTCGCATAGAGACAACGGACATTGAAGCCCCTTTCTTGGTTGGCGTGCACTGCTTGCCGTCGGGCCCGAGTGGAACCTGCGCCAAGGCGCCGGCACCACCACCCGGGTAATCCGCCGGGAAGGAGGAACCTGTGCATGGTATCAGGCCGCACTTCCAGCTCTCGCGCGGTCGAGTGCGGCGCTCAGGTCATCCGGCAGCGGTGCTGTGGTCTCGACGTGCTCTCCCGTGAAAGGGTGCTCGAAGCCGAGCCGCTCGGCGTGGAGGAACTGCCGCCGAAGGCCGAGATCGCCCCCTATGCCATACGCGCGGTCGCCCGACACGGGCAGATCGATCGCGGCCAGGTGCACCCGGATCTGGTGCGTGCGACCCGTCTCGAGCCGGACCTGGAGTAGAGCATGGAGCGGCAGGAGCTCGGTGACCTCGAAGTGCGTGACCGCATCGCGCGGCGACTCGGTATCGATCGACTGGCGGCGTCGATCGAGCCGGTCGCGGCCGATCGGCGCCTCGATGCGGCCCCGGCGAGACCGTGGTCGGCCGCGCACCAGCGCGAGGTACTGGCGCTCGAGCTCACGGCGGCGCACGAGTCGCTGGAGACGCCGATGCGCCTCGGCCGAGCGGGCGACGACCAGGAGGCCGGAAGTCTCCGCGTCGAGCCGGTGAACGATGCCCGGCCGTCCGGGCTCGCTTCCGCCCGCGATCTCGTAGGGCAAGAGTCCGTGAACCAGCGTGCTCGCCGCGTGGCCCGGTGCGGGGTGCACGACGATGCCCGCAGGCTTGTCGACCACGAGCAGGTGCGCGTCCTCGTACGCGATCCGCAGCGGCACGTTCTCCGGCTCGAGTGTGGCGTTTTCTGGTGTGGGTAGGACGAACTCGAGCGTCTCACCGCCGGCCAGTCGGTGGCTCTTCGGCCTCGCCTCGCCGTCCACGAGCACGCCTTCTTCCCGAAGGATTCGCTCGGCGACCGCGCGTGAGCCGACGGTCGGCTGATCAGCGAGGAAGCGGTCGAGGCGCGTGCCAGCAGCGCTCCTTGGGGCTCGAACTCTCAGAGGTGGGACGGCCCGTGGGGCACCGGGCGCAGCTGTGGCTGCCGGTCGCTCCACAGCAGCGCGCCGAAGAGGATGGCAACCCCGAGCACGATGAAGGTGTCGGCGAGGTTGAAGGCGGGCCAGAAGCGCAGATCGAGAAAGTCCGTGACATGCCCGAGCCGGACGCGGTCGACGAGGTTCGAGACACTCCCGCCGATCACCAGCCCAAGCGCGGCAGGCAGCACCGGATGGCGCCGGGCCGAGCGCGCGAAGAAGAAGAGCATCCAGCCCACCGCGATCGCGGTCAACGCGGTCACGACCGGGGTCGCGCTTGCGAAGAAGCCGAAGGCGATGCCCGAGTTCTGGACATGGTGAATGGTGAACGGGCCCACGACGTCAACCTTTTCTCCAAGCGAGAGCGTGCTCGAGACCGCCTGCTTCGTCACCTGGTCGGCAGTCAATGTCGCGAACGCGACCGCGCCCAGGCCTATCCACTGAGCTACCCCGGCGCCGAGCGGCCGCTCTGCCGTCGAGACGGGTGTCAGGCCGTCCGTCGAGGATCCGACGCGAACGTCCGGTGTGCGCGGAGTGGGTTCGTTCGTCAAGCGCGCTCGGCGCGCCGCTTGCACTCGATGCACTGCGTCGCCCACGGGATCGCGTCGAGCCGCTCCTCGCCGATTGGCTTTCCGCAGGTCGCGCAGGTGCCGTAGGTGCTGTTCTCGATCCGCCCTAGGGCCGCATCGATCTCTCCGAGCAGATGCTCGGAGTTCTCGCCGAGCGTGGAGTCGATCTCGCGGTCGAGCGTGATCGACGGCTCCTCCGCGAGGTGGTTGTCGAGGGCGATCTCGTCCGACTCGTCCTGCAGCGAGCCTGGATTTTCCTCGTGCAGATACTCAATGGCGTCCGCAACGCGCTGCCGCTCGGCGAGCAACGCCTCCCGGAAGCGGTCGGTTTCGATCGAGCTCACGCCTACGACCTCCTCTGGTCCCGTAGCGGGGGTAAAAGTATACGGGCGGGTTTCAGCGGTCTCTACGCGGCCTCCGCGTTGGCGGGAGCCTCGTCCACCTCGGCGAGCGTTACGAGAGCCGAGCGCATCATCGCCCGAACGCGGTGACAATCGCCGAGCAGCCGCTCGCGCTCGGCTGTCGCGCTCCGCGTGATCGCACGGGCTTCGGCGTGTGCTTCCCCGAGCGCGAGCTCCGAGTCGCGCCGCGCCTGGTCTTTCAGCTCCTGTGACGCGCGCTCTGCGGAGACGAGCGTCGTACGAAGGAGCGCCTCGAGCTCACGGTGCCGCTGCAGCTCCGACTCGAGCTGCTCGACATGGTCTGCAAGGTCGGCGCGTTCCCGCCAGACCTCTTCGAAGCTCTGAACCACGTCGAGGACGAGTTGGTCTACCTGACCCTTTCTGTAGCCGAACAGCCCGCGCTGGAGCTCGGTGTGACGGATCTCGGCGGGTGTAAGAGGCATGGCGGCTCCTTTCAATGGAGGCGATCGAGCAGGGAGTTCACGACCTGCTGCAGGATGATCAGCACGAAGACACCGACCATCGCCGACAGATCGAGCGGGCCTAGCGGCGGCATCACTCGTCGGAACAGACGAAGGTACGGCTCGCAGACGTCGTAGAGGAAGCGCTGGATCCGGTTCAGCCAGAGGGAGTAGGGCAGCCGGATCCACGAGGTCAGGATGTACGCGAAGATCAGGAGGATGTAGACGAGGAAGAAGATGTTGACGAAGCTCTGCACCGAGCTGACGGTGTCCGCGAGCAAGCCAATAGTGGCGGTCGCGCCCATGAGGAGAGCTTCTGCGTTCACGCGTTACTTCCTCTCCCAGCCTAGCGGGGGTTCCGAGCGTTCTCAGCTAGGAGCAGTCGCCCTGGCGGCGGCCCGGCGGGTCCTTCAGCTCGACGACGATCGCGTGGATGAGGTCGTCACCGACGTTCTCGAGGGTGTGTGGCGCAAGCGGCTCTGACCACAGCACGAGCGGCCTCTGATTGGGGAGGTTCAGTGCGCGCGAGTCGACCACCACCTCGCCGTCACCGTCGCGACGAACGAAGTCGGCGATGCTCACGAGGTATTGGACGCCGGGCCAGCGATGGGTGTGAACGGGAACCGTCTCGCCGGCCTCCACCCGAGCCTCGAGGACTCTCACGCGATCGTTCTCGAGCAGTACTGAGTGGTGCTCAGGGGCGACGAGTGCGTCGAGAGAGTCCGGCCATTCCCACCCATCTCCGCTCAGCGCCACGATGTCCGATTATCGCGCTGCAGAGCTGCTCTGGAAGGAGAAGGCGGCGTGGCGCTGGCCCGTTCTCATCGAGCCTAGGAGTAGATTGCTCTGATGAGCTTTGCAGTCGCCGCTGACGCGTATGACCGGTTCATGGGCCGCTACTCCGTCCTGCTCGCTCCGCAGCTTGCGGCTCTGGCAGATGTGGTCGCTGGTCAGCGCGTGCTCGATGTGGGCTGCGGCCCTGGCGCGCTGATCACGGAGTTGGTCAGGCGGCTTGGCGTTGGCGCTGTAGCGGCCGTCGACCCCTCAGAACCGTTCGTTGCAGCGGCTCAAGAGCGCCATCCCGGGGTCAAGGTGGAACGGGCGCCAGCGGAGCAGCTGCCGTTTCCAGACCAGGCCTTCGACGCAGCCCTGGCGCAACTCGTCGTTCACTTCATGGCAGACCCTGTCACCGGGCTGCGCGAGATGGCGCGCGTGACTCGCAAGCACGGGGTCGTCGCAGCCTGCGTCTGGGATCATGCCGGCGGGCAGGGGCCGCTCAGCTTGTATTGGGAAGTTGCGCGCGAGCTCAACCCCGAGGTCGAAGACGAATCCGAGCTTGCGGGCGCGCGAGAGGGACACTTGACGGAGTTGTTCGACGCAGCAGGCCTGCACGAGATCGAGGAGACGCACCTCGTAGTGAGCGTCGAGCATCCGACCTTCGAAGAGTGGTGGGAACCCTTCACGCTCGGTGTGGGACCTGCCGGCGCCTACGCTGCTCGCCTCGACCCAACGCAACAAGCCGACCTGCGAGAACTCTGCCGCGAGAGACTCCCTACCGCCCCATTCGTGCTAACGGCGCGCGCTTGGGCAGCACGAGGCCTTACGCCTGGTTGAAGAAACCGCCGCGCTCGAGCAGCCGCGCCCGTTCCTCGGCCGACACCTCGACATTCCGCGGCGTCAGTAGGAAGACCTTGTCCGCAACGCGCTGCATGCCGCCGTCGAGCGCATAGGTGAGCCCGCTGGAGAAATCGATCAGCCGTTTCGAGAGATCCTGATCCGAGCCCTGCAGATTGAGAATCACCGGGATCGACTCCTTGAACCGATCTGCGATCTGCTGCGCGTCGTTGAAGCTCCGCGGCAGGACGAGGTGCACTCGCACCGAGGAGCTCGGTAAGCCTTGGACGCCGCGCAAGCGCGTCGCGGGCCGCACCTCTGTGCGAGCCGTCGCCGGCTCGGTCTCCGTCCAGTCGTCGAGATCACGTCGGCGGCGCGGCGTCAGGCGGCGTACGTTCGGGCGCTCGGAGTAGGTGCGGTTCAGCTCCTGGGTCGCGTAGCCGTCCTCGTCCCAGTCCTCGCCCTCTTCCTCGGCGATGCCGAAGTACACGAGCGTGCGGTTCCAGACATCGGCCAAGCCCACGAGAGCGGATGTTAACCCCGTTTCGTCAGCCGCGGAGCGAGGGCGCTGCCGACCCGGACGATGGTCGCCCCCTCCTCCGCTGCAACGCGGTAGTCCTGGGAGGTACCCATCGAGAGCTCTTGCAGTCCGTGCGTCGCCGCCAGATCTCGAAGCCGGCGGAAGAACGGTCGCGAGGACTCGGGGTCGTTCGTCTGGGGCGGCATGGTCATCAGCCCGCGAACGTCGGCGCCGAGCCCCAGGAGCTTCGGCAGCTCGGACGGCTCGATTCCCGACTTCGTTGTCTCGCCGGAGAGGTTGACCTCGATCAGCGACGGAACCCGTATGCGGCGAGCCGCCGACTCCGACGACAGCGAGTGGCAGAGCTCGCAGATCTCGTTCACAGCGTTCGTCTTGCGGCTCTGCAGATGACCGATGAAGTGCCAGCGAAAACGGTCGCCGTAGACGGCGTACTTCGCCTCCAGCTCCTGCGCCCGGTTCTCGCCGACGACCTCGACGCCGGCCTCGGCGAGAACGGCCATCCCGTCCACGGAGACGTACTTCGTGGCGACGAGGATCGTCACGCCCTCGCCCACCGCCTCTCGGACGCGCGCGAGGCGCGCACGAACCTCGTCAGCAGACATACGCGACCACTCCCTGCCCGCCTCTCGGGATCCCGTCGCGCCGGTACGAGAAAAAGAGCCGGGGATTGCATGCCGTACAGTGGTCGAGCCGCTCGACCGCGGTGCAGCCGGCTCCCCGTAGCGTCAGCTCCGCCGCGAGCCCGATGTCGAGGTGCGATCCGCGCAGCACGCGCTCGCCGAATCTGGCGCGGTAGGCGCTCCGGACCTCCTCGCCCACTTCGTAACAGCACGATCCGATGCCAGGACCGATCATCGCGGCCAGCCGGCCTTCGCCGAGCGCCGCCACAGCGGCCTCCAGGATGCCCCGAAGAATTCCGATCCGCCCCGCATGCACGACGGCGAGCGCCGGACGGGACCGATTGGCGCGAATGAGGGCGACGGGAAGGCAATCGGCGCCGAGCGCGAGCACCGGTAACCGTGGCTCGTCAGTCCAGAGACCGTCGGCCGGAACGCCGCGTCCTCCGGCGACGGCCCGCACGACCGTGGAGGAGTGAACCTGCCGCACGAGCGCCAACCGTGTTGCATCCGCGCCGATCGCGCCGCAGAGGCGAGTGCGGTTCTCCTCCACACGGTCGGCGGCGTCGGCGATCGTCCACCAGGGAGGTCCGTGGCTCAGATTGAGCGAGGCGAACGGCCCCTCGCTCACGCCTCCGAGCCGCGTCGAGAATGCGACCTCGTACGGGCCTGCGGTCTTCCAGCGGAAGAGCCTCATCGCCCCGCGATCAACTCCCTCGCCGCCGCGAGCTCGGAAGCTCGCCCGTCGAGCTCGCCGTTCAGCTTCCGGCGGCGCAGCTCGCCGAGGATCTCGCCGACGCGCGGCGACTCAGGCACACCGAGCTCGGCTAGCTCGGCTCCGCCGATCTCGAGCCGCACCAGGCGGAGATCCGTGAGGTAGCTGCGGAGCGCGTCCGAGTCGGACAGAGCGAGGGCGTAGAGCGGGGTCTCGAGCCCGTACGGCTCGGCGAGCGCGACGATGTCGGCCGCAGCGGTCACGCCGCCGCGAAGGCGCTCGGCCAGGAGCGGGCCCACTGTCACCGCCTCCGCGATCCGCTCGGCGTCGGCGCGCTGGAGCTTCAGCCGCAGAAGCCAGTCGAGCACCGCGTCCGAAGACAGGCGCCGGGCGAGTGCGATCAGACCAAACCGCCAGCCCGAAAGCTCCAGGCTCAACTCGTTGCTCAACTCCATCATCCTGTCCCGCAGCCGAACCGCCTCCTCGTCCGCCGCGAGCTGCGGATGAATCGCCCGGGCGGCCCCGAGCTCTGCCAGGCGCAGAATCGAATGGCCAACCATTCGCTCGCCGAGAAGCGTCACGACCTCCTCGCGCAGGCGGGCTGACGAGAGGTCGCCGACGAGACCGAGGTCGATACACGCGCGAGCGAGCAACAGGGTGTGCTCGTCCATCCCGAACCCGTGCCGGTTCTCGTAGCGGATCGCGCGGAAGATGCGCGTCGGATCGTCGATGAACGACAGGCTGTGGAGCACGCGGATCGTCCGCGCGTCGAGGTCGCGTCGGCCTCCGAACGGATCGACGAGCCGTCCGAAGTCGTTACCCTGAAGGGAGACGGCCATTGCGTTGATCGTGAAGTCGCGCCGGAACAGATCCTCGCGGATCGAGGCATGCTCGACGCTCGGCAGTGCACCGGGGGCGTCGTAGAACTCGGTGCGGGCCGTGACTACATCGACCCGTTGGCCGTCGCCGTACAGCACGACCGCTGTCCCAAACTTTTCGTGCGGCCTGACCCGCCCTGCGAGAACCCTACCGAGGGAACGGGCGAGCGCGATCGCGTCGCCCTCTACCGCAATGTCGACGTCGAAGCTCCGCTCCCCGAGCAAGATGTCGCGCACCGTGCCGCCGACCAGATACACGCCGTCGACGTGCTCGCTGACCGCTGCCACCGCCTCGAAGACGGGCGCCAGGTGCTCGAGCCGCTCGAGCTCGCCGGCGATCGACTCCTCCAGCTCAGGCGGTTCGGCCACATCGGTGCCAAGCGCCCGCAGGAGATCGCTGCGCGTCACGACGCCGACCAGGCGCCCAGCTCGCTCGACCGCGAGACGGCCGGCGCCAGAGCGCCGCAGCAGCCCTTGGAGCTCGGAGAGAGGCGTCTCCTCGGCGCACGAGGCGACGCTCGAGCTCATGATCCCTTTGACTGGAGCGTGCGAGAGACCGTGGGCGATCGCCTTGTCGAGATCCTCACGCCCGACGGCCCCGACGAGCCGCTCGCCCTCGGCGACCAGGATGCCGCTCTGTCGGTGGCGCTGGCAGGCAACCATTGCGCTCGCGACGCTGGCCGTGGGAGCGACGGTACGCGGAGGCCGCGCCATCACGTCACGGGCCCGTACGGGCGCGCGCGCCGCCTGCGGCAGCGCGTCGAGCACCAGCCGGCGGGCGTCGGAGAGCGAGCCGCGGAAGATCGCCGAGGCCGCCTCGGCGTGCCCGCCACCGTCGAGGCTCGACGCAAGCCTGGCCGCGTCGATCTCGTCCGTGCGGCTCCGCAGGACCGCGACCACCCGCTCGCCGGTCTCCACGAGCACGATCAAGGCCTTGCAGTCGGTGAGGTCGACGATCTTGTGGGCGAGGTTCGAGATGCCCTCCACGTACTCCGGGCGGGCGACCGCGGCGAGCAAGATCTCGGTCCCGCCAAGCTCGATCCGCTCGATTGCGGCAAGGAGCTCGCCGAGCAACTCGCGCTCGAGCTCCCCGAGGGGCGTGTGCAGGTACGTCGCGAGAAGATCCTGCCGCGCACCGTGCCGGAGGCACCACGCGAGCGCCTCTGCATCGCGCAGCGTCGCCGTCGGGTACGTGAGCGAACCGGTGTCCTCGTGGATGCCGAGCGCGAAGGTTGTCGCCTCGAGCGGCGTCACCGCGAGCTCGCGCTCCGCCAGGATGCCGACGAGGGTCGTAGTGAGAGCGCCGTCCTGAGAGACGATCGCGTTCCTCGGGGGCAGCCATCTCGGCAGGTCGTCCTCGTGGTGGTGGAAAACGACCTTCTCGACGCGCGGGTCGAGCGCGACCGGCTCGAGCGCGCCCAGCCGGCCCGCGTGCACCGTGTCCACGACGACGAGCCGCTCGATCGCGTCCAGCTCGAGGCGGGATGGCTCGACGGCGGCGAGCTCGTCGGCGTGCAGGCGGTAGTACTCACGCACATTCCTGTTTAGGGAGCCGGCGAGGCAGACGATCGCGCGCGGGTAGAGGCGGCGCGCAGCGAGCATCGCGGCGAACGCGTCGAAATCCGTGTTGCCGTGGGTGGCGATGACCTCTTCGGCGCGCATGGAGGGATTGTGCCTCCGGTCACGGCCGGCGACCCGGGTGGCGTCCCATCGTCCGGGTAAAAACTCTCGGACGTAGCTCCGCTCTCGTTGCCATTATAGCAAACTAGGCTGCGACCACCTCCTCGCTTGGCTCGAGCTCGAGCGACTCTGGAGCCGAGCGCGCCCGGCGCAGCCGCT
>JBBRYW010000123.1:0-9582 GCA_038237235.1 Gaiellales bacterium | reverse complement strand
GGTGGCCAAGGGCGCCGAGGGCGCCAGGTCGAAGGTCGTCTGCGATGCGCTGATCCTCGACGAGCAGTCGCGGTCAGACACGTACCCGTACATGAAGATCGACGAGAACAACGTCGACATCGGCCACGAGGCGACCGTCTCCAAGATCGGCGAGGAGCAGCTCTTCTACCTCATGTCGCGCGGTCTCTCCGAGTCCGAGGCGAGCGCGATGATCGTGTCCGGCTTCGTCGAGCCGATCACGAAGGAGCTGCCGCTCGAGTACGCGGTCGAGATGAACCGGCTGATTCAGCTGCAGATGGAGGGATCGGTCGGTTGACCTTGGTCGAGCACGTCGACTTCATCTCCGTTCCCACGCAGGACGTCGAGCGGTCGAAGAAATTCTACGGCGAGATGCTGGCGCTCGAGCACGAGAAGGACACGCCGATCGGCGCCGAGTACCGGGCAGGGCAAGTGACCCTCGGCATCTGGTCGCCCGAGGCGATCGGCTTCCCGTTCACGCCCAACAAGGCCGGGCTCGCTCTGCGGGTGGCAAACGTCGCGGAGGCGCGGGCCGAGCTCGAGCAGAAAGGCGTGGAGTTCATGGGCGAGACCCACGACACCGGCGTGTGTCACATGGCGCTCTTCGCCGACCCGGACGGAAACGGCATGATGCTCCACCGCCGCTACGCCGCGGACGGCGACGGCACCCAGCCGTAGCCGGCCCGCAGGTGACGAGTCGCGATCAGCTTCTCGAGCGCTATCGCGCGCTCCCGCTGCCCACCACGCGCGACGAGCACTGGCGATTCACCGACCTCAAGGGCTTCGACCCGGATAGCTTCGTCCGAAACGGCCATGTCCCGGGACCCAGTCCCGAGCCGATGCTGGACGTCGACGCGGTCGGCGTGGCCGTCGTGACCGAGGCCGGGATAGAGATCGAGCGCGCCCCCGAGAGCGTCACCTTCGAGCCGCTCACCGCCGACCACGAGCTGCTGGGAACGCTCGTCGGTGCGGACGAGAAATTCGCGGCGCACAACGCCGCCGGCTGGGAGCACGGTCTCCTCGTGCGCGTGCCTGCCGGCGTGGAGCTCGACCGGCCGCTCTTCGTCCGGATCACGAGCACCACCGAGAACGCCGCGCTCTTCTTCCGCATGCTCGTCGTCGCAGAGCCGGAGAGCCGCTTCACGTTGATCGAGGAGTACGACTCGGCAAGGCCGGATCTCCCCGCGTACACGAACGCGGTCGTCGAGCTCTTCGTCCGCCAGGCCGCGAAGCTGGAGTACGTCTCGGTGCAGAACCTTTCGCGCGAGACGTGGCACTTTGCGTCGCATCGAGCGCGCGTCGAGCGCGACGCCGAGCTCGACTGGGTCGCCGGCGGGTTCGGCTCGAAGCGCGGCAAGATCTGGATCGAGAACGACCTGGCGGGGCCCGGCGCCACCTCCCGCGTCACGGGCGCCTACTTCGCCGACGGGCGCCAGCACCTCGACTACGACACGTTCCAGGAGCACATGGCGCCGAACACCACGTCGGACTTCGCCTTCAAGGGGGCGCTTCGCGACCGGGCGACCACCGTCTGGCGGGGGATGATCCGGGTCGAGAAGGAGGCGCAGCGGACGAACGCCTACCAGGAGAACCGGAACCTGATGCTCTCGCCGCAGACGCACGCGGTCCCGATCCCGGGCCTTGAGATCCTGGCGAACGACGTCCGCTGCACGCACGGTGCGACGGTCGGCCAGGTCGACCGCGAGCAGCTCTTCTACCTGATGTCACGGGGTCTCTCCCGCGCGGAGGCCGAGCGGCTGATCGTGCGCGGCTTCTTCAGCGACGTGCTCGACCGGATCGAGCTCGAGCCGGTGCGCGAGGCGCTCGCCGCTGCGCTCGAGGCGCGCATTCCAGGGGGTTAACAAACCGGGTCAGAGTCGCTGCGTCAAGTCCTGTGGGCCTTCAGGTGCGAGCGCAAACATCAATTTCGGGGTCGCCGTCCTGCCACTCAGGGGAAGCCGAGACGCACGATTACGATGGGAACATGCGCGAAGTCCGAATCGAGCGCGATGGCGCGACGCTCGTCGGCTCTTACTCGCCCGCCGGTTCGACCGCCGTGATCGCCCTGCACGGCGCGGGCGAGGGCGAGCGCGGTTGGTACCTCTACCGCCATCTGCACGACGTTCTCCCGTCGGCCGGGATCGGTGTGCTCACCTTCGACCGCCGCGGCGAGGGCGAGTCGGCCGGGGAACCGTCTCGCGGCCGTTTCCAGCTCCAGGCCGACGACGCTCTCGCGTTCGGAGACGCCCTCGAGGTCGAGCGGTTCGGGCTCTGGGGCATCAGCCAGGGAGGTTGGGTCGCCCCTGTTGCTGCGGCGCGATCCAATCGGGTCGCTTTCCTCGTGCTGCTGGCATCCACCGGCGTCACCCCGGCGGAGCAGATGCGATACGCCGTGGCTGAGCAACTTCGGCGGGCCGGGTTTGGGCCCGACGTCATCGAGCGAGCGGTCGCGCTGCGCGCGCGGGCGGAGCGGTGGATCCGCGGCGAGGACGCGGATGATCTCGGCGCAGCGCTCACCGCTGCCTCAACCGAGCCGTGGTGGCCGCTTGCCTTTCTTCCCGATGCGCTCCCCGCCGATGCGGATGTCGAGCCCGCGCGCCGCGAGCTGGCGGAGGAGCTCTTCTTTGAGCCGGAGCCGGTCTTCGCGCAGGTGCGTGTGCCGACGCTCCTCTTCTACGGCGACGACGACAGCTGGACGCCGGTTGGCCCGAGCATCGAGGCCTGGCGCCGCGAGCCCGGCTCGCTGGTCGAGATCGTCGTCCTCACCGGCACCGGTCACGAGCCGACGCTCGCCGACGGCGCCATCTCGCCGCAGTACGAGCAGAAGCTCGTCGAGTGGCTCTGGGCACGATCGTGACCCCCTCGGTGTGAGAGACCGGATCGACGCCGTCACCGATCGCGAGCGCGTCGAGCGGTGATCTATCTCGCCCGCCTCGAGGCTACGCGCGCACGAGCCGCTTGTACGTGATCCTGTGTGGCTCGAGCGCGTCCGCGCCGCGCGTCTCGCGCGCCCAGCCCGCGTACTCGGCGTAGCTGCCCTCGTACCAGGTCGCCTGCGAGCCGCCCTCGAACGCAAGGATGTGAGTCGCGATCCGGTCGAGGAACCAGCGGTCGTGCGAGATGATGACGGCACAGCCGGCGAAGTCGAGCAGAGCGTCCTCGAGTGCACGCAGCGTGTCGACGTCCAGGTCGTTCGTCGGTTCATCCAGGAGCAGCACGTTGCCTCCCGCACGGAGGAGCTTCGCCAGGTGCACGCGGTTCCGCTCGCCACCGGACAGATCGCCCACACGCTTTTGCTGGTCGGGCCCCTTGAAGTTGAACCACGACGTGTACTGGCGCGAGCTCACCTCCCGCCGGCCGAGCTCGATCGTGTCGTGCCCACCCGAGATCTCCGTCCACACCGTGACCTCTGGGTCGAGTCCGGCACGTTCCTGGTCGACGTAGGCGAGCTCGACCGTATCCCCGACACGCAGGGTGCCGGCATCGGGCAGCTCCTCGCCGGTGATCATCCGGAACAGCGTCGTCTTACCTGCGCCGTTCGGCCCGATCACTCCGACGATGCCGCCGGGAGGAAGCGAGAAGGTCAGGTCTTCGAACAACAAACGGTCGCCAAAGCCCTTCGAGACGCCGTCCGCATCGACGACGACGTCCCCGAGTCGCGGCCCTGACGGGATATGGATCTGCACGCGGTCGAGCCGCACGTTCTGCTCCTCGGCGAACAGGCGCTCGTACGCGGCGAGCCGCGCCTTCGACTTGTCGTGCCGCGCCTTGGGGCTCATACGCACCCACTCGAGCTCGCGGGCGAGCGTCCGCTGGCGAGCGGAGGCCTGTTTTTCCTCCACCGCAAGCCGCGCCTGTTTCTGCTCGAGCCACGACGAGTAATTGCCTCTGAACGGGATGCCCCTGCCGCGGTCGAGCTCGAGAATCCAGCCGGCGACGTTGTCAAGGAAGTAGCGGTCGTGCGTCACCGCGACCACGGTGCCCCGGTACTCGGCGAGGAAGCGCTCGAGCCATGCGACGGACTGGGCGTCCAGGTGGTTCGTCGGCTCGTCGAGAAGCAGCAGGTCGGGCGACGACAGGAGCAGCCTGCAGAGCGCCACCCGCCGCCGCTCTCCGCCCGAGAGCGTCGTCACGTCGCGGTCGCCGTCCGGGACTCGAAGCGCGTCCATCGCTCGGTCGAGCGTCGCGTCGAGTGTCCACGCGCCCGCCCGCTCGATTTGGTCTTGCACCCCGCCCTGCTCGCCGAGGAGCGCCGTCATCTCGTCGTCCGACATCGGCGCGGCGAAGCGGAGCGAGAGATCGTTGTACCGGTCGAGGAGATCGCGCAGCGGCCGAACGCCGTCCTCGACGTTGCCGCGAACATCCTTGCCGGGATCGAGCCCCGGCTCCTGAGGCAGCAGCCCGACCGAGGCTCCCGGCGCAAGCTCAGCAGCGCCGCTCGAGGTCTCCTCTAGGCCGGCCATGATCCGGAGCAGCGTCGATTTGCCCGCGCCGTTCGGCCCGAGCACGCCGATCTTCGCCCCGGGCAGGAAGGAGAGCGAGATGCTCGAGAGCACCTGCCGGTCCGGGCCGTAGAACTTGTCGGCACGGAACATCGTGAAGACGTAGTCGCTCACGCCGGTCGACCATACCGGCGCCGGTCGGTTCGCCGGCTCTCTCACGGGACCGATTGCGGAGGCGTTGCGGAAGGAAAGGCGATCGCGCGATTCGGCCCGCCCGATCTTGTCGCGGCCCGGCTCGCGGGTCGGCTCGCCCTGTCGGGCGCACGAATCGCCGCCATCGTTGCCACGGCCGCGGTCGTCGCCGCCCGCTCCGTGGCCGGATGGCCAGGTGCCCCGTCGCCTGGCTTGGAAGCAGCGCGCTCTGCTTGGGCTCTATCTTTCTGGCCGGGCTCGCGATCGCGTTAGCTCGTCCGGCCGCCGGCTCCCCGCCTGGCTTCGCGCGGCCGATCGCGTCGCCTGACCGGTCGCGACGCCGTGGTCTCTGCGATCTGCCAAAATCCCCCGATGCGTGGCCTCCACATCTCGGCTCTTGCCGCAGTCGCTCTGCTGGCGGTCGCCTGGGGCGGGTCGGCGTCGGGCGGTTCGAAGACGTTCGACGAGAAGGGTTTCGCCTTCACGTTCAAATATCCCTCGTCCTTCCAGAAGGCGACGTCGATCACCACCGCCAAGCACGCAGGCGGCTCCGCCGTCGATCGTAAGGGTGTAGGCCTCGACAGGTACAACCTGATCTTCGTCTCGCGATTTCAACTTCGCATCTCGGTCACCGCGGCGAACGTCGCGCAGGTCCGGAACGAGACGGACGGTCTCTTCAGCCAGCTGTTCGGAAAGCGGCTCCGCGGAAAACGCGTCCTGATTGGAGGCCTTCCGGGCTACGAATATCGGGGCGCTTTGAGCAAGCCGCCCCAGGGGCGAAGTAGGATCGAGGTGCTGTTCGACCGCAAGGTCGAATACACCGTCAACTGCCAGTCGACGCCGAAGCGACGTGCCGAGCTCGACCGCGGCTGCCAGCAGGCGCTGAGCACACTTCACCGCAAGTAAGCGGGCCCTCAGCGTTGATTTAACGCGCACGTAAGGCAGGCGCACCTACCCTTCGGTTGTGCTCGTCCTGATCGGCATCGGCTTCCTCGCGGGGCTCATCACCGCCGTCTCGCCCTGTGTCCTGCCCGTCTTGCCGATCCTGGTCGCCGGAGGCGTCGCGGGCGGCAGCCGGAGCCGGCCGTACCTGATCATCGCCGGCCTCGTCGCGAGCTTCACGGTCTTCACGCTCGCCGGCGCATCGATTCTGAACGCGCTCGGCCTGCCGCAGGACTTCCTGCGCAACCTTGCGATCGGGCTGCTCGTGCTGCTGGCGGCGACGTTGCTCGTGCCTCAGCTCGCGCAGCTGCTCGAGCGGCCGTTCCTGCCGCTTACGCGCCGGCGCGCCGGCAACGACAGCAACGGCTTCCTCCTCGGCGCGAGCCTGGGTCTCGTCTTCGTCCCGTGCGCGGGCCCGGTGCTCGCAGCGATGACGGTCGTGGCGGCGAACGGAAACATCGGCCTGCGCACGGTTCTCGTCACGCTCGCCTATGCCCTCGGCGCGGCTGGCCCGATGCTGCTCTTCGCCCTCGGCGGTCAGCGGCTTGCCGGGGGCCTTAAGCTGCTCCGCACGCATGCGCTGGCGACTCGGCGGGTCGCGGGCGTGATCCTCGCCGCGACCGCGATCGCGATCGCGCTCGGGCTCGACCAGCGCTTCACGACGGCTCTTCCCGGCTACACGGCGTCGCTGCAGAACCACGTCGAAAGCTCCTCGCTCGCCAAGCGCCAGCTGAGCAAGCTGACGCGAAGTGGGGCAGCGACGGCAGCCGTCTCCGCGAGCGACGGCTCCGGGTCAAAAGCACCCGAGTTCGCCGGTATCTCGGAGTGGATCAACACGCCGGGCAACAAGCCGCTCACGATGCGTGGCCTGCGCGGCAAGGTCGTTCTCGTCGATTTCTGGACGTACTCCTGCATCAACTGCCTGAGGACGCTGCCGCACATCAAGGCATGGGATCGGGCCTATCGGAAGGACGGGCTCGTGATCGTCGGCGTCCACACGCCCGAGTTTTCGTTCGAGCACGTCCCCTCGAACGTGCGCGCAGCGGTCAAGAAGCTCGGCGTCCGCTACCCGGTCGCGCTCGACAACGGCTACAAGACATGGAACGCCTACCAGAACCAGTACTGGCCGGCTGACTACCTGATCGACCGAACCGGGCGTGTCCGACACTCCCACTTCGGCGAGGGCGATTACGAGGGGACGGAGTCCCTGATCCGCCGCTACCTGGGCCAGGGCGCGCACGCGCCGACGACGCAGGTTGCGGACGTGACCCCGACCGACATCACAACTCCCGAGTCCTACCTCGGGTACGTCCGGCTCGAGCGCTTCGCCGGCGGCCGGGTCGCGCCCGACCGGGACAAGGCCTACCACTTCCCGAGCGGGCTGGCGCAGAACGACCTCGCCTACTCCGGGCACTGGCGGGTGCAGTCACAGCGAGCGCTCGCGGGCCGTGCAGCCAGGCTCCGGCTCCACTTCCACGCGCGGCACGTCTACCTCGTCCTCGGCGGCCGAGGCTCGGTGCAGGTGCTGGTAGACGGGCGGAAGCTCCACGCGGTCGAGGTTCGAGGGAACCCGCGTCTCTACACCCTGGTCGATGCGTTGCAGGTCCAGGACGCGCTGCTCGAGCTGCGCTTCGCGCCCGGCGTCTCGGGCTATGCCTTTACGTTCGGGTAGCCCGCTAACCGGTCAGCCAGACCCCCGCCACGAGCGCCGAGGCAGCGACCAGCCCGCCGGTGGCTGCGATCACCCACGCCGCCGGCACTGTGAGGCCGCTGGCCAGCCGCGACGCGGACGAGAGGGCGAGGATCGCCGGGATTAGGAGCAGCATGCCCAGCGACGCCGCGCCGAGCAGCGCCAGCGCAAGCAGGCCGAATCCTCCCGCGCTTAGAAGGAGCAGCCGAAGCGCCTCTCGGGCCGGTATCGAGCCGAGCGCCGTGCAGAGAGCGGCCGCTCCGATGGCCGTCGCGACGAACCTCGCCCTGGCCCCGTCCAAGTCGCCTTCGCCCTCCCTGAGCAGGATCTCGATGTAGAGAGCGTCGACCGCGAGCGTGAGCACCGCCGCCGTCAGACCACGAGCCGAGAAGCCCGCGCGCATTGCCGAAGAAGATACCCCGCGCGAAAGGGTCCCGGAACGACCGGAGCCCGGCGCACGGCCGGGCTCCGTGGGATCTACGGCGTGGAGACCGCTCTACTTGACCATGCCGGCGGCCAGCTGGCCGCGGACGGTGCCGTCGCCGTACTCCTTGTTGTGGATGTTGACGTAGTAGGCGTTGGGCTTCGACTCGACGGCCTCGATGTTCTTCGCCGTCGACTTCGTGCAACCCTTCGCCTTGTACTTCGCGCCGAGCGCGATGAAGACGGGGCCAGCCTTGCCCTTCGCACCCTTGTGGATGTGGGCTGCTAGCGGCCCCACGACCTTCTTCTGGTTCTTGAACTGCCAGCAGACGCTGCCCTTCTTCGCGTCGAGGTGGATGACGGCGATTGCGCTCGCCCCCGCCTCGCCCTTCTTCGGCGTCTCCTGGCTGCCCGTCATCTTCGCCGAGACGACCGGGCTCATCTTCGCCTGGCCGGCGAGCGCGAGTGCGGGAACAACACCCAGCGCGAGCGCCGCCAGAACGAGAATTCTTGTACGCATAGTCCTCCTTCGGTCTACCTGACACTGCCGGCGCTTGGACGCGCTGGTCTCCAGAGGTCTATTCGAGCGGAATGACTCTTACGGTTTCATTAAAAGCGGGCGCTTCATCTCCGCTTAAGAAATGAGCCGCGTGACCCCGCGTACCAACACCCCGGTACGATGAAGTCCGTGGCCGTGAAGACCAAGGCGAAGCTCGATGCGCGCAAGACCCGCGCCGACTTCCCGATCTTCGAGCAGGTGATCAACGGCAAGCCGCTCGCCTACCTCGACTCGGCCGTGACCGCGCAGAAGCCGCGCCAGGTGCTCGATGCGTTGCGGACCTTCTACGAGACCTCGTACGCCAACGTGCACCGCGGGGTGTACCAGTTATCCGAGCGTGCAACGGAGGCCTATGAAGGTGCCCGCGAAAAGGTAGGCGCCTTCGTGAACGCGCCTTCCGCGCGGGAGGTCATCTTCACCCGGGGCGCGACCGAGAGCCTGAACCTGGTGGCATACGCCTGGGGCTTTTCCAACCTGGGCCCCGGCGATCTCGTGGTCGTGACGGAGCTCGAGCACCACTCGAACTTCGTTCCCTGGCAATACGTCGCACGCCGCACAGGAGCCGGCTTCCGGATGATCCCTCTGACCGAGAGCGGCGAGCTCGATCTGGACGACCTCGACGCGATTCCGCGCGACGGCAGGGTAAAAGTAGTCGCGACGAACCTCGTCTCGAACGCGCTCGGTACGGTGAACCCGGTCGAGCGGCTCTCGAGCTGGGCCCACGAGCAGGGAGCGATCATGGTCGTCGACGCAGCCCAGGCGGCCCCGCACCGCGCGATCGACGTCCAGGCGCTCGGCTGCGACTTCCTCGCGTTCTCTTCCCACAAGCTGTGTGGCCCGACGAGCGTGGGCGCTCTCTGGGGGCGGCGCGAGCTGCTCGAGCGGATGGAGCCGTTCAACCTCGGCGGACACATGATTCGCAAGGTGCGGTTCGAGGAAACGACCTGGGGGGAACTGCCGCACAAGTTCGAGGCCGGAACGGGTCCGATTGCAGAAGCGGTGGGCTTTGGCGCGGCGATCGACTACCTGAACGAGATCGGGCTGGAGGCGATCGAGGAGCACGAGCACGACCTCACCGTGTACGCGCTCGAGCGTCTGGAAGAGATCGGCGGCGTGAAGCTCTACGGCCCGCCCCCGGAGCGCCGGGCCGGCATCGTCTCGTTCAACGTCAAGGGAATTCACCCCCACGACGTTGCCCAGGTGCTCGACCTCGACGGAGTTGCGATCCGCGCCGGACACCACTGCTGCCAGCCGCTGATGGCGAAGCTGGGCGTGGCGGCCACGAACCGCGCGAGCTTCTACCTGTACACGGTTCC
>JBBRYW010000122.1:0-9619 GCA_038237235.1 Gaiellales bacterium | reverse complement strand
ACCGGCGCGGTGACGACTCCGATCTACCAGACGTCGACGTTCGTGCACGACAGCGTCGGCGTGCACAAGGGATACGACTACTCCCGGGCCGCGAACCCGACTCGAACAGCACTCGAGGTCTGCCTTGCCTCGCTGGAGAGCGCCGAGCACGGAGTAGCGTTCGGCTCCGGCATGGCCGCCGTCACGACGGTGATGCACCTCGTCCAACCGGGCGAGCGCGTCGTCTCCGTCAGCGATGTCTACGGGGGCGTCTACCGGCTCTTCTCCCAGGTCTACGCGCCCAAGGGCTACGAGTTCGCGTTCGTAAGCGCCGACGACCTCAGCGCGAACCTGCGGGAACACCTCGACGAGCGGACGCGAATAGTCTGGCTCGAGACACCGACGAACCCGCTCCTGAACGTCGTCGACATCAGGGCCGCCGCCGAGGCGGCGCACGAGCTCGGAGCGATCGTCGTGGTCGACAACACGTTCGCCTCGCCGTACCTCCAGCGGCCGCTCGAGCTCGGAGCGGACATCGTCCTCCATTCGACGACGAAGTACCTCGGCGGTCACTCCGACACTGTCGGCGGCTTCGTCGCGACAAACGACCCGACGATCGCCGAGCGCCTGCTTTTCCTCCAGAAGTCGCTCGGGGCGATCCCCGGGCCCTTCGACTGCTGGCTCGTGCTGCGCGGCGTCAAGACGCTCGCGGTGCGAATGCGGGCCCACTGCGAGAGTGCCCGCCGGATCGCCGAGTTCCTCGACGCGCACCCGGCCGTCGACCGGGTCCTCTACCCCGGGCTCCCGAGCCACCCTGGCCACGAGATCGCGCGCCGGCAGATGAGCGACTTCGGCGGCATGATCTCGTTCCTGGCGGAATCCGAGGAGGAAGCGATCGCAGTCTGCGCGCGCACGGCGATCTGGAAGCTCGCCGAGAGCCTCGGCGGCGTCGAGAGCCTCATCGAGCACCCGGCCCGCATGACGCACGCCTCGACCGCGGACGCCCCCTTCGCCGCCCCTCGCAACCTCGTGCGCCTCTCGGTTGGGCTCGAGTCCGCAGACGACCTGATCGCGGATCTCGAAGCCGCCTTCGTCCGGTCGCCCGCGGCGGCGCGCGCATAAAGAGCTAGGCGCGGCGGTGTCGAAGCGCATGGCGACGATCGCGTTCGCGCCCTTGGCCTCGGCCTCCTCGACCATGCGGTCGATCACCTGCTGCCGGCTTTCCACGAGCGCCTTCGTCATCCCCTTCAGCTCGCCGCCGATCAGGGACTTCAGCCCGGCTCCGAGCTGTGAGCCGATGTTCCGGGCGCGAACAGTGAGTCCGAAGACCTCGCCGAAGACCTCCTCGATCTCGTGTCCCGCGATCTCGTTCGTCGTCGTGATGAGCATCAGGCTTCCTCCCTGGCTGACAGAATCGAAGCCGTGGCGGTAGCCCCGATCGACCTCCGACACCAGGGAGCAGAGCGCGTGATCGGCGTCTACCTCGTGGAGACGAGCGAGGGGCTGGCGCTCTTCGACTGCGGCCCGACGACGTGCGTCGACGCCCTCATGCGAGGGCTGGCCGAGCGTGGGCTCTCGCTCGCCGACATCGGGCACCTCCTGCTCAGCCACGTCCACCTCGACCACGCGGGCGCGGCCGGTACTCTCGTCCGCGAGCACCCCGCTCTCCAGGTTCACGTGTCGGGGATCGGCGCTCCGCACGTCGTGGATCCGAGCAGGCTCGAGCGAAGCGCGCGTCGCCTCTACGGCGAGGCGTTCGACACGCTCTGGGGCGAGCTTGCGCCGGTACCCGAGCGGAACGTGCGCGTGGTCGGCGAGAGCGTGCTCGGCCTCGCCTGCTTCCCGACCCCAGGGCACGCCGACCATCACGTCTCCTACCTCGGTAGCGACGGGACGCTGTACGCGGGGGACGCGGCAGGCGTGCGCGTCCAGCCGGGGCGCAATGTCCTGCCGGTCTCGCCTCCGCCCGAGGTCGACGTGGAGGCCTGGAACACGACGCTCGACGAGCTCGAGCGGCGGGCGCCCGAGCGGCTCGCGCTGATCCACTTCGGCGTCGCGGAGGACCCGCGCGACCACCTCGAGCGGATGCGCCGGAACCTCGCCCTGTGGGCTGCACGCGTCTCCGACGGCATGAGCGAGGACGAGTTCGTCGAGGCGGGCCGTCGCGACCTGGCCGCCGCCGAGGGCGAAGCCGCCCCGCTCTACGAGCAGGCAGCCCCTTTCTGGCAGTCGTACGTCGGGCTCCAGCGCTACTGGCACAAACGGGCCGCGCCCTGACCCAGCACGGCTGGGCTGACGCCCCGGTCGAGGTGCGCGAGCAAGTCGACCAGCTGGTGGACGGACTGGCAGCGATCTTCCGAGCCGACCTCGTAGGCGTGTACCTCCACGGTTCTCTCGTGCTCGGCTGCTTCAACCCCGAGCGAAGTGACATCGACCTCCTGGCGGTGATGCGGCAGCGGGCAACGGCGCATCGGCGAGATCGACTGGCCCGCCTCCTGCTGCGGTGCTCGGCCCCGAAGGCCTGGCCGCGCGAGCCGCCGTACCCCGTCGAGATCAGCCTTCTGACCGAGGCCGATCTGAAGCCGTGGGCCCACCCGACGCCTTTCGACTTCCACTACAGCGAGAAGTGGCGTGCTGTTTTCGAGGAACAGCTGGCCGACGGAGAGGTCGCAAGCAGCCGCGGCGAGGACGCTGACCTCGCGGCGCACCTCACCGTGATCCGCGGCGCGGGCGTAGTCCTCGCGGGCGCGCCGATCGCCGCCACCGTTCCGGACGTTCCGCATTGTGACAATGCCGACTCGCTCCTGCGCGATCTAGCCTGGTGCCGCGACATCCCGTGGAAGTTCCACTCCGTCCTCACCGCTTCCCGGATCTGGGCGACTCTCGTCGAGGGCGGCCTCCACTCGAAGGAGACGGGCGCTCGCTGGGCGCTCGAGCGTGCCCCCGAGGAGATGCGCCCGCTGATCACGCGAGCCCTTGCCATGTACCGCAGCGAGACGGACGACGCCGAGCTGGACGAGGCCGCGGCGAACCGATACGTCGAGCTCGTGCAAGCGAGGTGACCGGGTGACCGATGCCGGCCGCCTCGGACCGCTCGCCGAGCGCGAGTTCCGGCTGCTCTTCCTGGGCAGGGTCACGTCGCTCTTCGGCAGCGCGATGGCGCCGATCGCCCTCGCCTTCGCCGTGCTTGAGCTGACCGGATCCGCGTCGGACCTCGGACTCGTCTTCGCCGCGTCCTGGCTACCGCAGGTCTTCCTCGTCCTCGTCGGCGGGGTCTGGGCCGACCGCCTGCCGCGCAACCTCGTCATCGTCTCGACCGACCTGACCTCGGCCGCGATGCAAGGCATCGTTGCGGCTCTCTTTCTCACCGGCCACGCGCAGCTGTGGCACCTCCTCGTCACGCAGGTGGTGCGAGGAATCGCGATTTCGTTCTTCTTCCCCGCGTCGACCGGCCTCGTGCCGCAGACGGTCTCGCGCCCGCAGCTACAGCAGGCAAACGCGCTCCTGCGCCTCTCCCAGAACGTTGTCCTGATCGCCGGGGCGGCCGGCGGCGGCGCCCTTGTCGCCTCGGCCGGGCCGGGGTGGGCACTCGGCTTCGACGGCCTCACCTACCTCGTCAGCGCCGCTTTCCTGAGCCGGATGCAGATCGCCGCAGCGCGCGAGCCTGCGACCGGACGGAGCTTCCTCGCGGAGTTGCGCGAGGGCTGGGACGAGGTCCGCTCGCGAACCTGGCTCTGGGTGATCGTGACGAGCGCGACGTTCGGCAACCTGATCTGGCAGGGGTCGTTTTTCGTGCTTGGGCCACTCGTGGCCAAGGAGTCGCTCGGCGGCGCCGGCGCATGGGGTGCGATTCTCGCGTGCAACTCGATTGGGCTGGTCGCCGCCGGGCTCGTCACGCTGCGCCTGCGTCCGCGGCGCCCCCTGCTCGTTGCGAACCTGGCGCTGTTTTTCGTGCCCGTTCTACTCGCGTTACTCGCCGCGACGAAGCAGGTCGCCGTGATCGCGGGTGCCGCGTTCTTCGCGGGTGTCGGGGTCGAGATCTTCAGCGTCTTCTGGGACACGGCACTTCAGCAGCACATTCCGGCCGACCGGCTCTCGCGCGTCAGCTCCTACGACGCGCTCGGCTCGTTCGTGTTCATTCCGCTGGGGCTCGTGGTCGGCGGCCCGCTCGCCGCTGCAATCGGCATCTCGGCCACGTTCTGGGTCGCCGCCGCGGCGTACGGGGTCGTGACGCTGGCGGCGCTGTCGAGCCGCGACGTGAGAACCCTTCCGCGGAGCGACGCTCAGCTCGCCGAGGCGGAGGCTGAGGCTGAGGCCGCGATCGCCGCCTCGTAGGCGGCGACGTAGTCACTGACCATCCGCTCGGCTGAGAAGCTCTCCTCCACGTAGCGGCGGCATTCGAGCGGATCCAGCTCGTCGGCCCGCGCGAGCGCGGCCGGCATGTCTCGGTAGTTGTCGACAATGATTCCGTTGCGGCCGTCCTCGATCACCTCGGGCACCGCCCCGTGGCGCGTCGCGATCACGGGAGTGCCACACGCCATCGACTCGATCATGACGAGCCCGAACGGCTCCTCCCACTCGATCGGGAACAGCGTCGCGCGCGCGTCCTGCAGCAGCTCGACCTTCTCGCCGTGCGTGACCTCGCCGAGGTACTCGCGGCCGTCGCGAAGATGCGGCTCGACGTACTCTCGGAAGTACTCCTGCTCCTGCGGCTCCTGCATCTTCCCCGCGAGCTTGAGCGGCAGCCCGAGCTCGGTGGCGACCGCGACAGCGCGGTGAGCGCCCTTGTCGGGACTGAAGCGGCCGAGGAAGAGCAGGTAGTCACCGCGGTGCGGCTTGCACGGGTAGAGGGACAGCTCGAGCGCGTTCGGGCAATTGGCGATCCAGGGAAACTCCTCGTACGGCTTGCGCTGGTTCATCGACACCGAGATCAACCGGAGACGCGGTGCGGCGCGCACGACTTCGGCGTACACCTCCCCGGGCTCTCCCTCGAGCGGCCCGTGAACGGTGTGGACGACGGGCGTCGCGACGAGCCCCGAGAGGGCGGCTGCGAGGAGGCCCGAGTGGTCGTTGATGATGTCGAACTCTCCTGCCAGCCCGTAGCAAGAGAGGGCGTGGCGCAGATCCCAGAACGTGCGCCCGATCCACTCACTGGGCGCGCGCGGGAAAATCGCGGCGAGCTTCCCTTTCGTGTGCGAGTCGCCCGAGGCGAAGAGCGTGACCTCGTGGCCCGCGTCGACGAGCCCGTCGGCGAGCAGCGAGACCACCCACTCGATTCCGCCATAGCCGCTCGGCGGCACAGCGAACCAGGGCGGGCTCAGGATCGCGACGCGAAGCGTGTTCCGGCTCACGTGGAGCGACCCGGACGCAGGATTCTGCCCCCGCTCGACTGCGTCAACGCCTTCACCACGATCTCGTCGACGTTGACGTGCCGGGGTCGGGTGACGGCGAAGACGATGCAGTCGGCGATGTCGACGGGCGTCAGCGGGTCGACGTCCGAGTACACCTCGTCTGCCTTTTCCTTGTCACCACGGAAGCGGACGAGCGAAAACTCCGACTCGACCATACCGGCGTCGACCGTCGTGATCCGGATCGGCCGGCCGAGCAGATCCTCGCGCAGCGCGTACGTGAAACCGCGCACGGCGAACTTCGACGTCACGTAAACGGCGCCGTTCTCGTAGGCCTGCCGACCCGCGACCGAGCCGATATTGACGATGTGACCGTCGTCGCGGACGTTCGGAAGGCAAAGCCTCGTCATGCGCAGAAGCGCGTGGACGTTCGTCTCGAGCACGACCTCCTCGTCCTCTTCGGTGCTTCTCGTGAACGGATCCCGCCCGAGGGCAAGTCCCGCCGCGTTCACCAGGATGTCGAGGCCGCCTAGCTCCGAGACGGCGCGCTCGACGAACCTCTCGCAGCTCGCCGGATCGAGGACGTCGAGCCCAATCGGCACGAAGCCCTCGCCGAGCTGCTCGAGTCGCTCGACCCTGCGGGCGCCGACAGCGACCCGCGCTCCCTCTGCGGCAAGCGAGCGGGCGGTTGCGGCGCCGATGCCACTCGACGCGCCGGTCACGATCGCCGTCTTCCCGCTTAAAGCGCCCACGGCGCGGAACGTTAGCCGCGACGCGCCGGTCACGATCGCCCGGCAGGCCGCGGGCACGCCTGCGTACGAATGCGTGTTGCCTACGGCTCTTGCCGGTATGCTTCGCGCGCCGAATAGGGGAAGGAGGGAAGCAGGCTGTGGCAGGCGTCACCTTCGACGGCGTAAGCAAGATCTACCCGGACGGAACACGAGCGGTCTCCGACATCGATCTCCGGATCCGGGACGGGGAATTCATGGTCCTGGTCGGGCCGTCCGGATGCGGCAAGACGACCGCACTCCGCATGGTCGCAGGGCTCGAGGACATCTCGGAGGGCGAGCTCAAGATCGGCGACCGGGTCGTGAACCGCGTCGCGCCGAAGGATCGCGACATCGCGATGGTCTTCCAGAGCTACGCGCTCTACCCCCACTTGACGGTCTACGACAACATCGCCTTCGGCCTTCGCCTGCGCAAGACGGCGAAGAACGAGATCGACAAGCGGGTGAAGGACGCCGCAAGGATCCTCGACCTCGAGCCCCACCTCGATCGCAAGCCGAAATCGCTCTCGGGCGGCCAGCGGCAGCGCGTCGCGATGGGGCGGGCGATCGTCCGCCAGCCGCAGGCGTTCCTGATGGACGAGCCGCTCTCGAACCTCGACGCGAAGCTACGCGTCCAGATGCGGGCCGAGATCAGCCAGATCCAGCGGAATCTCGGCGTGACCACGATCTACGTCACGCACGACCAGGTCGAGGCGATGACGATGGGAGATCGCGTCGCGGTGATGCGAAAGGGCGAGCTACAGCAGGTGGCGCCGCCGCAGGAGCTGTACGACCATCCAGTCAACCTCTTCGTCGGCGGCTTCATCGGCAGCCCGGCGATGAACATGCTCGAGGCGACACTCGAGCGAGAGAACGGAAACCTGGTCGTGGCGGCTGGAAGCCAGCGAATGTCGCTCGACGACTCGTGCATGTCGAGTCGGCCGGGCCTGAAGGGCTACGAGGGTCGCCAGATCGTGCTCGGAATTCGCCCGGAGGATCTGGAAGACGCCGAGCTCGCGCATGACATCCCGGACGATCGCCGGATGCACGGCGAGGTGACGCTCCGCGAGGCGCTCGGCTCCGAGCTGATGGTGCACTTCACGGTCGATGCCAAGCCGGCGATCACGGAGGAGGTCAAGGAGCTCGCGGAGGACGTCGGCGACGACCGGGCGACGTCAGCCGAGCGGCCCGGCCAGACGAAGGGCGGAACGACGCTCGTGGGCAGGTTCGGGGCGCGGTCAGGCGTTCGAGAGGGCGAGCCTGCCTCCATCGCCGTCGACACCCGCTCGATTCATTTCTTTGATCCGGAGACGGGTCAAGCAATCTACGACGCAAGCTCATAGGAGGGGAAAGATGACGAAACGCCGGATTGGCGTTCTCGCTGCGGTTGCCGTGTTGGTGGCGGCGCTCGCGGCAACAGTGAGCCAGGGAAGTAGCGCGAAGACCACCGCGCCGGCCGCTGGATCGGTGAGCATCCTGTCGCTCTGGGGAGGAAGCGAGAAGGATGCGTTCCTGAAGGTGACCGCTGCCTTCACGAAGAAGACCGGCATCAAGATCAACTACGAGACGAACCGGGACTACGAGCCCGCTCTCCGCACGAAGCTGGCGGCGGGCAACCCACCGGACATCGCCATCATCCCGAGCCCGGCGATTCTGCTCAGCTTCGCGAAGCAGGGAGCCTTGAAGGACAGCGGTGCGCTCGGCCTCTCCTCGTCGTACCTGAAGGCCCGCTTCGACCCGGGCCTGACCCAACTCGTGACGTACAAGGGGAAGGTGTACGGCGTCCCGGCGAAGGGCAACTCCAAGAGCCTCGTCTGGTACAGACCGCCGTCGTTTGCGAAGTTGGGCGTGAAGCCGGCGAAGACGTTTTCGCAGCTCCTTTCCATCACCAAGACGATCAGCGGGAAGGGCACGACGCCGTGGGCGGTGGGAGCCAAGGACAGTTGGAATCTCACCGACTGGTTCGAGAACATCTACATCCGCTCGGCGGGCCCCGCGAAGTACCAGAGCCTCTTCACGGGGAAGACGAAGTTCACTGACCCGTCCGTCGTGAAAGCGGCCGGACTCATGACCACGATTCTCAGCGACAAGTACGTCGGGGGTCTGGAGAACGCTCTCGGGACGGCGTTCGTGGACGGGATCGGCAAGGTGTTCGGCACGAAGCCTAGTGCGGCGATGTTCTCGGAGGGCGGCTTCGTCGGCGGCATCGCGACACAACAGACGAACACGAAGCTCAAGCCGAACAAGGACATCAAGTCCTTCCCGTTCCCGACGATCAACCCCAAGTACGGAAGCCCGGTCGTCTTCGGAGGCGATTACGTGGTCGCCTTCAAGGACTCCGCCGAGGTGAAGCAGTTCGTCAAGTACATCACGTCAGCGGCCGGCGGCAAGACCTGGGTCTCCACCGGGGCCGTCACCTCACCGAACAAAACGGTCTCGCTCAGCTCCTACAAGAGCCCGCTGGTAAAGGGTGAGGCGCTGCAGATCAAGCACGCGAACGCGCTGCGCTACGACGGCTCCGACCTGCTGCCGAGCACGCTGGGTGGCGACTGGGGCTCAGCCCTGCAGAAGATCTTCCGTACTCCGAAGGACACGAAGAAGATCCTGGCCGACTTCCAGAAGAAGGCCGACAGGGAGTTCAAGAAGTAACAGGGACCGCGGGCGGCGGCGGCCTGGTCGGAGCCGCCGCCCCTTTTCCCAAGGCATGGAGAGAGCATGAGCTCACAGCCGATCGGAGGGACGATGCCCAAGCGGTCGCCGCGGCAGCGGGGCGGTGCCGGCGGCGAGCGGTCCAGCAAAGACACGCTGCAGGGCCTCCTGTTCATCTTCCCGGCGCTCGCGCTGCTCGCGACGATGATCATCTACCCAATGATCTCGACGATCAGGGTCAGCTTCTCACAGGGACTCGGGCTGGTGTACGACGGCTGGATCGGCCTGGCGAACTACAAGGAGCTCCTCAGCCAGGATCCAGACTTCCTCGACCGCAGCCACTTCCCGCCCTCCGGGGCCCTCGCGAACAACGTCCGCTGGGTCGTCGTCTACATCACGCTGTCGCTCGTCCTCGGGCTCGCGCTCGCCGTACTGACGACACGCGTGCGCTACGAGTCGATGATGAAGGCGATCATCTTCGTGCCAATGGCGATTGCTGCGACCGCTGTCGGGCTGATCTGGCTGTTCGTCTACAGCCCCGACCCGAAAATCGGCGTCCTGAACGCGATTCTGCACGGCGGGTTCGGGATCGAACCGGTCTCCTGGCTCGGGCGCGAGAGCACGGTCAACTACGCGATCATCATGAGCTACGTCTGGGCTTCGACCGGCTTTGTGATGGTCGTGCTGTCCGCAGCGATCAAGGGCATCCCGCAGGAGGTGATCGAAGCCGCGCGCACCGACGGGGCGAACGAGTGGGCGATCTTCCGGCGCGTGCAACTGCCGCTGCTGAGCCTGCCGCTCTCGGTCGTGACGGTGTGGCTCTTCATCAACGTGATCAAGGTCTTCGACATCATCTACGTGATGACGAAGGGTGGT
>JBBRYW010000121.1:0-9956 GCA_038237235.1 Gaiellales bacterium | reverse complement strand
TGCTTCGGCGGCGACTTCATCAGGTAGGCGCTCGGCCCCTCGAGCGCGCCCGAGACGCCCCTGTTCAGCGCCAGCTTCGCCATCCGGACGGCGTCGATCACGATCCCGGCCGAGTTCGGCGAGTCCCACACCTCGAGCTTCAGCTCGATGTTCAGCGGTACGTCCCCGAAGGCGGAGCCTTCCATGCGGATGTAGGCCCACTTGCGGTCGCTCAACCACGGCACGTGGTCGGATGGTCCGACGTGGACGTTCCCCGGGCCCAGGTCGTAGTCGAGCATCGACGTGACCGCGTTCGTCTTCGAGATCTTCTTCGACTCGAGACGCTCGCGCTCGAGCATGTTGAGGAAGTCGGAGTTGCCGCCGACGTTCAACTGCATCGTCCGGTCGAGCCGCACGCCGCGCTCGCGGAAGAGGCTCGTCAGGACACGGTGCGTGATTGTCGCGCCGACCTGCGACTTGATGTCGTCGCCGATGATCGGCAGGCCGCGGTCCTCGAACTTGCGCTGGAAGTAGCCGCCCTTCGCGATGAAGACCGGCATGCAGTTCACCATCGCGCAGCCCGCGTTCAGGATCTGCTCTGTGTACCACTTCGTCGCTTGCTCGGAGCCGACGGGCAGGTAGTTGACAACGACGTCCGTCTTCGTCTCGCGCAGGATCTCGACCACGTCGTCTGTGTCGCCGGGTGCCTTCTCGAGCACCTCGGACATGTACTTGCCGATGCCGTCGTGTGTCATCCCGCGCGACACGGTGACGCCGGTCTTGGGGACGTCGGCGAACTTGATTGTGTCGTTCGGCCTCGCCCACATCGCCTCGGAGAGGTCCTTGCCGACCTTGTCTGTCGTCACGTCGAAGGCGGCTGTGAACTCGATGTCACGGACGTGGTAGCCGCCGAGGTCGACGTGCATCAAACCGGGGACGAACTGCTCCGGGTCGGCGTCCTTGTAGTACTCGATCCCCTGCAGCAGCGAATTTGCGCAGTTGCCGACGCCGATGACGGCGACGCGCACGCGATCCTCGGCGCGGGAGGCATTTCCATTGGTGGAGCCGTTCTTTGAGCTCATGATTCCCTTCCTCTGGTTCCTCTGGTTCTGCTGTTTGGAGATGCCAAGCGCTTCCGAGAGCGTCCCGACGATCAAGTCGTTCACGTTTCGCTTCCGCTGCGCGGCCCGCGCATGCAGCTTTTCCTTGAGCTGACGAGGCATCCGCAGCAGGACGTCGCCGGTCGTGCGGGGGGCCGTGCCCCGTCTTCCGCTCGGGCGGAAAGGGACGGCAAAACGGGCTGCGAGCGTGCCGACGGCAACGTCGTTGAGGCTGCTGCCGCGCTCGTCCGCCTCACCGGCAAGCCGTAGCTTCAGCTCGCCCGGCATTCGGACGAGAACGCTGCTTCTCTCAGTTGGCATCTGCCGCTAGCACTCGAGTGCTAGCAGCATACCCGATGCGATCTCTGCTCGCCCAGCATCTTCCATCCGTGCGGGCAAGTCGCTCGGGCTGAGAACGAGAGCTCGCGCTAGCGCATTCGCAGCTGCGTTCGCACGCTGAGCGCGCGCTGAACGACCGTGATCCACGCGGTGGCCGTCAGCAGGTAGATCGCCCACGGCAAGAGACCCCATGGCGCGACCAGGAGCCCGGCCGAGATGACGACTACGCGCTCGGCCCGGCTGCCGATTCCGACGTCGCCGCGCAGGCCGAGAGCCTCGGCGCGCGCGCGTGTGTAGCTGACGAGGAACGAGCCGAGCACTGCTGCAAACGTGAAGGCGAGCGCGATCGTGTTTCCCTGCCGGGCGAAGATGAGCGCGACGGCGCCCAGCATGAACGCCTCGCTGACCCGGTCCGTGGTCGAGTCGAGGAAGGCGCCGAAGGGCGTCTGCTTGCCAGTCGTCCGGGCGAGCGCGCCGTCGAGAATGTCGAGAATCGAGCCGACGACGAAGAGCAGCCCTCCCAGCCAGTAGTAAAGGTACTCGTCTCGGTTCTCGAAGAAGACGACAACCGAGGCGACCGCGCACAGAGTCACGCCGGACGCAGTCAGCGCATTTGGCGACACGCGGGTCCGGCCGAGGCCGCCGACGGCCCGAGCGGCCAGACGGCGGATCTCGTCGGTGTAGCCCTGCTTGAGTGCCTCGGCCCTGCTCACCGGGCAGCGCCCTAGCCGGGTAGCGCCACGAGCCTTCGGCGCAGAGGCCGGTGGTAGACGATCGCGGCGGCGGCGAGAGAGACCACGACGCCCGCCACGACGTCGAGCCAGAAGTGGTTGCCGGTCGCGATCACGCAGAAAGCGACCCAGGCCGGCCACAGAGCCCAGACAAGCTTGAGGAATCTCGGCCGCACGAGCGTCGCCAGCACCATTCCGACCAGCAACGAGTCCGCAGCGTGCAGGCTCGGCATCGCCGCGTACGGGTTTGCCGCCAGCTGAACGATTCCGCTGTCGTGGTTCAGGCTCGCGAAGACGGCGAGAGTGTCGACGAAACCGAAGTCGGGGAACATGCGCGGCGGCGCTGTGGGGAGCAGGATGTAGCCGGCGAGTCCGATCAGGTTCGCGAGCAGGATCACGTTTCGGAACCGGACGAACGCCTCGTTTCGCCGCAGGTAGACCCAGAGCAGGGCCAGTCCGACGACGGTGAACTGCGAGAGCCAGTACGTCCACGACGCCAGCGTCGTCAGAGTGTGCGAGGAATCAGCGACCTGCTGGACGCTCACCTCGAATAACGCATTCGCGTGCCGCTCGAAGCCGATCACCTTGAGGCCGTTTCCGAAGGCGCGCGCCGGGTTTCGGTCGGCGAGCCCGCGCGCGACCTGGTACGCGAGCACGAAGCCCAGCCAGATGGCGATCTGGCGGACGAGATCCATCCAACCTCGCGGCAGGAAGGGGCTGCGCGCAGCAGCCATCGACGACGAGGTCGCATCCATCAGACGATGATTCTAAACGCCCGCGCCGCCTTCCTTCTTCCCGAACGGTGAAAAGGTCAGCGGGCTGGGCCCCTCGCGGCGACGCGAGCCGGCAGGAATCGCGTGCCGATCGTAATCAGCAGGTGGGCGATGCCGAGCGTCACGAAGAGGGCTGTCGCCTTCGTGTCATCGGTGAACCTGAAGAGAAAAGGCGCTGCAATCAAGAAGATCGCGAGGACGAAATCGAGCGCGATGTGCACCGCGACCGGGATCTCCTTGATCAGGGACGTCGGCAGCTCGCTCGTGGCCGTCACGATGAGGATGACCAGGCCGACGACGATGGAGACCGCCTTTCCGACGCCGGAGTCGAAGCCGAGGACGAAAGGCCCCACGATGAAGACCGCGGCGGCGAGGTATTCGATTACACCGTGGACGAACGCCGGGATAGGGCCTGCGCGGAGCATCGCCCGCGATCTTACGCGTCAGCCACCGATCTGGGACATCGAGCGCGAGGCGCGGACGAAGCCGGGCTCGTTGATCCTGTGCTTCAGCTCCTTGTGACGAACTGCGGAGCGAATCAGCTCCTCGAGCTCGGCGTCCGAGGCGCCGCCGCGGAGCGGCGCCTTCAGATCCCATTCTTTCCTCGAGAAGAGACAGGTTCGTAGGCGTCCATCCGCGGTCATCCGGATTCGGTCACAGCTCGAGCAGAATGGCTCGGATACGGGATTCACGAAGCCGAGCTCGCCCGCTCCGTCGGCGAAGCGGAAGCGCCGTGCGGTCGACGAGGCGCCCGCGGGAATCTCAACGAGCGGCCATTGCTCCTCGATCAATGCTCGGATCTCGGCTCCGGTGAGCACGTCTTCCAAGCGCCAGCCCTCATCCGCATCGAGCGGCATGAACTCGATGAAGCGGACGACATAGGGCTTGCGACGTGCGAGCGCGGCGAGCGCAGGCACTTCCTGCTCGGTAACGCCCCGGACCGCGACGCAGTTGACCTTGATCGGCCGCAGCTCCGGGTAGCGCTCGGCCTCTTCAAGTCCTGCCAGAACTCG
Source organism: Gaiellales bacterium (assembly GCA_038237235.1). GTDB lineage: Bacteria > Actinomycetota > Thermoleophilia > Gaiellales > Gaiellaceae > JBBRYW01. Next base: position 6,021 of record JBBRYW010000121.1, on the reverse strand, counting down.
ATCGAGCGCGTCGCGCCGGGTGATTTCGGCGAAGCGGACGTGCGAAAGCGAGTCCAGCGACACGTTCAGGCGCCGCAGGCCGGCCGCCGCCAGCGGGGCGGCCAGCCGGTCGAGCAGGACCCCGTTCGTCGTCAAGGAGAGGTCGTGGACGCCGCGCGTCTCGGCGAGCATTCGCACCAGGATCGGCAGGTCGCGCCGAACGAGCGGCTCGCCGCCCGTCAGCCGCACCTCGCCGACGCCCATGGAGGCCATCGTGCGAACAAGACGCGCGATCTCCTCGAAGGTCAGCACCTCGTCGCGCGCGAGCCACTCGAGCCCATCGGCCGGCATGCAGTACGTGCAGCGGAAGTTGCACTTGTCCGTGACGGACACGCGCAGACTCTTGATCTCGCGGCCCCATGAATCGGTGAGCGGCTCCATCGCGGGTCAAGCGTAGATGATCGAGGGGCCATTCCGGCGGCGGCGGACGCGTGCGGCGCGCGAACTTCCGCTCAGCGGCCGAGCGACGGGTTTGCTGCGTGCGTGCAAGGGAAGATCCGTCGCTGCAAACTTCGAAAGGGGAAGACATGCCTGATTGGGACGAGGTCGAGGGCAAGGCCAAGGAGGCCGCCGGAAAGGCCACCGACGACAAGTCGCTCGAGACGGAAGGCAAGGCGCAGAGCGCCTTCGGCAGCGCGAAAGACGAGGCTGGCGATGCGTGGGACGAGGCGAAGGACAAGGCAGGCGACGCAAAGGATCGGCTCTAGGTACCGCCAGGCCGATCCGAGCTGCGGAGGGCGCCGCTCGCGGGCGCCCTCCGAGACCTGGGGAGTGCCTACAGCCGCTGGTAGATCGCGTTTACGAGGACGAGCGCGGCGCAGACGACGATGACTGCGGCGATCCCGTGCGAAACAGCGATCCCGAGTAGCGGAACCGCGACGCCGAGGCTGACGAGGGCGAGGACGAAGCTCCCCTCGCGTCCTCCCTGCCGGCTGAGCTTGAGCCGCTGATCGATCCGCTCGTCAATCCGGCGCTCGATCCGCTGCACGAAGGCATCGACCATCTGAGGCTCCATTTCCGCGCCGAGCTCGTGCCGCGCTGCGATCGTTGCCGCCAGCTCGTTCTTCGGGACGAGCGCGCGGTCTTCCTCCGGTTGGGTCATTGGCTCCCGTTCTACCGGGCTTCCGCCCCTGTAGCAAACTACGATCGCTTCGATGGCGCTTCGGCAGCGCACCTCGCTCCCCCCTCCCGCGCTGCGGGAGAAGGATTTCGTGCTGCGCCCGTTGGGGGAAGCGGACGTAGCGGCGCTCGCCGGGCGTCAACCGGACGAGGAGATGCGCCGCTGGCTCACCATTCGCGCGAGCCGAGTGACGGCCGACGTGATCCGAGCCGAGCTCGTCCGACCCAGTGAGGCCGGCTGGCGAACCGGAACGATGGCCCACTTCTCGATCTACGACGCCTCGCCCGAGCAAATTCTCGGCACGATCAGCCTTCGTCTTTACCGGCACGAGATCGCCGAGGTCGGCTATGACCTTCTCCCCGAAGGCCGGGGTCGCGGCATCGCGACCCGTGCCGTCCGGCTCGTCGCGCGGTGGGCGTTCCAGGATCTCGGCGTCAGAAGGCTCGAGCTGCGGACGCATCCCGACAACCTCGCCTCCCAGCGCGTCGCCGAGCGCGCCGGCTTCACCCGTGAGGGAATCGAGCGTTCGTCGCGCCGGCTCTACGACGCGCGGCACGACTGCGTCCTGTTCTCGCTGCTGCCGGGCGATCGCTAGACGCCGTCGAGTGCGCCGACCCAGGCCCCGTTTTCCTGTACGACTTCGCCGTCGAGCTCGATGCGGCCGTTCTCGCGCAGGTCCTTGACGATGTCCCAGTGGATCGCGCTCTCGTTCGTGCCCCCGACCTTCGGGTAGCTCCGTCCGAGCGCGAGGTGGATCGTTCCGTTCATCTTCTCGTCGAACAGCGTGTTCTTCATGTGGCGCTCGATCCGTGGGTTGCATCCGATCCCGAGCTCTCCGATTCGGCGCGCGCCCTCGTCGGTCTCGAGTGCTGCGAGGAGCGTGCGCTCGCCGGCCGTGGCCGAGGCCTCGACGACGCGGCCCTTCTGGAAGACGAGGCGGGCGCCGCGCACCTCCTCGCCCCGCGCGACCGTTGGAAACTCGCCGAACACGATCGTCCCCTCGGCGGAATCCTCGACCGGGGAGTAGAAGAACTCGCCCCCGGGCATGTTCACCCGCCCGTCGTCGACCTCCCCTTGGCGGCCCCGGAGGCTCAGCGTCAGGTCTGTGTCGGCGCCGACGATGCGAATCTCGTCGGCCGCGTCGAAACGGTCGGCCGCGCGGCGCATCCGCCCCGCTTCGGCATCCCAGTCGAGCAGGCAGGCGTCGAAGAGGAAATCTTGAAACTGCGTGAGCGTCATCCCGGCCTCTTGCGCGAGCGCGTTCGTGGGGTACTGGCAGCTCACCCAGGGGATCTCGTCCTCCATCGTGCGCCGGAGGAAATACGCCGTCGCTCTGCTCCGGAAACTCCGCCGCTCGGCCGACAGAGCACCGAGCTCGAGGGTGTTTTCCGGGGCGTCGAGCGTGATGCGCGCGTCCATGTGATCGGAGGTGTAGCGCTCGATCTCCGGCAGCTCTCCGAGCAGCTCCTCCGGCGCTTCGAGCGCCCACGGGACGTCGGTGGGCCAGAGCGTGAAGCCGATTCGCGGAATCACGTAGGCGCCGCGGCGGCCGATCAGGCGCGCGAGCTCCTCGTAGAGCGGCCGGGCGAGCGGCGTCGTGCGAATCAGAACCTGCATGCGGGGCTGGACGTCGAGGCAGCGCTCGACGAGCAGCTTCGCGTACTCGGAGACGCGGGGATCACCCATCGGCCGGGCCTCTGCTGTCAACCACGGGGCAGAGAGTAGCCCCCGCCGGCGAAGCCCGGCTTTGCCGGGCGAGAGCCACCCCGCCGCCAATGGAGAGCTGCGTCAAAGGAGGGGGCTCACGGGGGAACCATGGGTTCACCCGTGCAAGATCCAGCGGCCGTCCTGCTGCACGATTTCTCCATCGACCTCGAGCCGGCCGCCGTGACGCAGGTCCTTGACCATGTCCCAGTGGAGCGCGCTCGTGTTGGTGCCGCCTGTCTCGGCGTAGCTCTGGCCGAGCGCGACGTGGATGGTGCCCTCCATCTTCTCGTCGAAAAGGGTGTTGCGGATGTGGCGCTGGATCCCGGGATTGCAGCCGATGCCAAACTCGCCCACCACGCGAGCGCCCTCGTCGGAGTCGAGCATCTGCAGCAGGAACTCCTCGTCCGAGTCGGCCGAGGCCTCCACGACCCGGCCGCCCTCGAAGCGAAGCCGCACGCCGCCGACCTGGTGACCGAGGTAGCAGGCCGGATACTCGCTGAAATGGATCACCCCGCTCGTCGAGTCCTCCAGCGGCCCGAAGAACACCTCGCCGCTCGGCATATTAACGCCGGCCGCGCTCACCTTGCCTCGCCGCCCGGCGAGGCTCAACGTCAGATCGGTCCCCTCGGCGACGATGCGCACCTCGTTCCCGGCGTCGAAGGGCTCGGCGATCCGCTCCATGCGCCGGCGCAAGTGATCCCAGTCGATGAGCACCGCGCCGTAGAGGAATTCCTCGAACTCTCCAAAGGACATCCCGGCCTCCTGCGCGAGGGCCGGTGTCGGGTACTGACAGCCGACCCACGGCTTCTCGCCCGCCATGAAGGGCGCCGTGTGGGGTCGAAGGGCTTCGGACAGGAGCGCGAGGCGCTCGGGGGCAACGTCCGATCCCTCGCGCGTGTTCTCGGGGGCGAGAATCACGATGAAGCAGTCCTGCTCGGCGAGCGTGTGTGCGTCGATCGCCGGAACCTCGCGGAGGATCTCCTCCGGAGCCTCGGCGGCCCACTCGGACGCGATCCAGTCGAACCGCAGCCGTAGAAGGGCGTAGGCACCCCGCCGCGCGATCTGACGCAGCACCTCCTCGACGAGCGGCCGCGCCGGCGGCTGGGCGGCCACCACCACTTGCCACCCGGCCTGCACGCCCGCGCAGTCGTCCACGAGGATGGTTGCGTACTGCTCGATGCGGGGGTCGCAGGACACGCACCGCGAATCTTGCCGCGATTCGACTTGACAAGGAGGCACTAAGATTTTATCCTATGGCCAGTTCTAAATCGACTGGGAGGATTCATACTGATGGCAAAGACGATTGGCATCGATCTCGGCACGACGAACTCGTGCATGGCGGTGATCGAGGGCGGCGAGCCGACCGTGATCCCGAACGCCGAGGGCGGCCGCACGACGCCGTCCGTCGTCGCGTTCGCCAAGGACGGGCAGCGGCTCGTCGGTGCGCCCGCGCGCCGGCAAGCCGTGACGAACCCGCAGAACACGGTCTTCTCGATCAAGCGCTTCATGGGCCGCAAGTTCGAGGAGGTCTCCGAAGAGATGAAGATCGTGCCGTACGAGGTCGTGCAGGGCCCGAACGGCGACGCGCGCGTGCACACGGAAGACAAGGAGTACGCGCCGCCGGAGATCTCCGCCATGATCCTGCAGAAGCTGAAGTCGGACGCCGAGGCGTACCTCGGCGAGACGGTGACCGACGCCGTCGTGACCGTCCCTGCCTACTTCAACAACGCGCAGCGCGAGGCGACGAAGGACGCCGGCAAGATCGCCGGCCTCAATGTCCTGCGCATCATCAACGAGCCGACCGCCGCCTCGCTCGCCTACGGGCTCGACAAGGAGGCCGATCAGACGATCCTCGTCTTCGACCTCGGCGGCGGCACCTTCGACGTGTCCGTGCTCGAGCTCGGCGAGGGCGTCTTCGAGGTGAAGGCCACGAACGGCGACAACCACCTGGGCGGTGACAACTTCGACAAGGCGATCGTGGACTGGATGGTTGCAGAGTTCAAGAAGGACCAGGGCATCGACCTCTCGCAGGACCGGATGGCGCTCCAGCGCCTCTACGAGGCTGCCGAGAAGGCCAAGATCGAGCTCTCCTCGACGATGACGACGCAGATCAACCTGCCCTTCGTCACGGCGACGCAGGAGGGCCCGAAGCACCTCGACCTCCAGCTGACTCGCGCGAAGCTCGACGAGCTGACCGCGGGGCTCCTCGAGCGCACCGTGGGTCCCACGAAGAAGGTGCTCGCCGACGCCGGCCTCGACGCCTCGAAGATCGAGCACGTCGTTCTCGTCGGCGGCATGACTCGGATGCCGGCGGTGGTCGAGAAGGTGAAGGAGCTGATCGGCAAGGATCCGCACAAGGGCGTCAACCCGGACGAGGTCGTCGCCGTCGGCGCGGCCATCCAGGCCGGCGTGCTCAAGGGCGAGGTGAAGGACATTCTGCTCCTCGACGTGACTCCCCTGTCGCTCGGGATCGAGACGAAAGGCGGCGTCTTCACTCGACTGATCGAGCGCAACACGACGATCCCGACGAAGAAGTCGGAGACCTTCACGACCGCCGAGGACAACCAGCCGTCGGTCGAGGTTCACGTGCTCCAGGGCGAGACCGAGATGGCAGCGTTCAACAAGACGCTCGGAAAGTTCCAGCTCGTCGGGATCCCGCCGGCGCCGCGCGGGATGCCGCAGGTCGAGGTCTCGTTCGACATCGACGCGAACGGAATCATCAACGTCTCGGCCAAGGACCTCGGCACCGGGAACGAGCAGCAGATCCGGATCGAGGGCGGCTCCGGACTCAAGCAGGAGGAGGTCGAGAAGATGATCTCCGACGCCGAGTCGCACGCCGACGAGGCGCGACGCCTGCGCGAGCTGGCCGACGCGAAGAACGCGGCCGAGGGCCTTGCCTACCAGACCGAGCGGAGCCTCAAGGAGCACCGCGACAAGCTGGACTCCGCGGACGCAGCGACGATCGAAGGTCGCATCATGGAGTTGAAGCAGGCCGTCGAGGGCTCGGATCCGAGCGAGATCCGGCAGAAGACGGAGGCACTGCAGGAGGCTTCGCAGAAGCTGGCCGAGGCGGTGTACGCAAAGGCAACCGCGCAGCAAGCAGCGTCCGGGCAGGCCGGCCCGTCGGGCGACGGCGCTTCGAGCTCGGATGACGA
>JBBRYW010000120.1:0-9987 GCA_038237235.1 Gaiellales bacterium | reverse complement strand
TACGATGTCGCCGCTCGCGCGATGAGGCTCGCGCCCAACCGCCCTCCGGGGCTGATGGCCTCTACGGAACGTCAAGTGAGACGCGAAGTGGAGGTAGGACGTGAGCCCGATCCAGCTTGCCGCAGTTCTCGCCGCCGTAGTCCTCGTCGCGAGCATCGTGTCGGTCGAGCTCGGCATCACCGCCGCGCTCGTCGAGCTGACCCTCGGCGTCTTCGCCGGGAACGCATTCCATTTGCAGACGCAGGAGTGGCTCGACTTCATCGCCCAGTTCGCGTCGATCGTGCTGACGTTCCTGGCCGGAATGGAGGTCGATCCCGCGTACATGCGACGCCGGCTCGAAGCGTCGCTCGGCATCGGTCTCGCCTCGTTCGCGGGGCCGTTCGCCGTCGCCTCGCTCGTCTCGTACTTCCTGCTCGACTGGACGCTTCGCGCTTCTCTGATTACCGGCACGGCCCTGTCGACCACGTCGCTCGCGGTCGTCTATGCCGTTCTCGTCGAGCGCGGCCTGACCGACATCGGAATCGGCAAGCTGGTGATGAGCGCGACCTTCGTCACCGATCTCTGCACCGCGCTCGCCCTCTCGGCCATCTTCATCAAGCCGAACCTCTGGTTTCCGGTCTTCCTGGTCGTCTCGCTTGCGTTCGTGATCGCTCTTCCCCGCGTGGCGCCGTGGTTCTTCGGACGCTACGGCGACCGGGTGATCGAGCCCGAGATCAAGCTCGTCTTCGTCTGCCTGCTCGTGCTGATGGTGCTGGCCAATGCCTCCAACGGCCACGCCGTGCTGCCCGCCTTCGTGCTCGGCCTCGTCATGAGCCGTCACTACCAGGAGCACCGCGAGGAGCAGAAGCGTCTTCGCGTCGTCGCCTTCGCCTTCTTGACGCCGCTCTTCTTCATCAAGGGCGGGCTGAACGTCTCACTCGGCGCCGTCGGCGCCAACCTCGGCCTGCTTGCGGCGCTGCTCGCCACGAAGATGATCCCGAAGGTCGCCTTCATTCTTCCGCTCGCTCGTCGGGCAGCACCGCGTCACGCCACGTTCACGACCCTGCTCATGAGCACGGGTCTCACGTTCGGCACGATCTCCTCGCTGTACGGGTTGAACGCGGGGATCATCGACAAGACCCAGTTCTCGCTGCTCGTTACGGTGGTCGTGCTGTCTGCTGTCGTTCCAACGGCGATCGCCGAGCGATGGTTCCTGCCGGATGCGGACGAGGAGCGCCGGATCACTCGCCGCCGGGCTGCGCTGCAAGTGGAGGAGTATGTCTAGGCGCTCGCGCCGCGACGAATCCAGTAGGAGGCTGGCGCTCTGGTCTACGGCGCGATACAATGATAAATTCAGGCGATGAAGCCCGCCTAAAACCGCCCAAACGGCTGATGGCTTCTACCGAATCCAGAGGTAGAAGCGGGTGGAGCGAGCCTCAGAGAAGGGGATCGTCGGTCTCGGCGCAAGTGTGCCGAGCCTCACGTTCCCGGGAGCGGAAGCTGGCGGGTGCCATCCGTGCGTGCCCTGTCGCTGCTTGAGCTTCTCGTCGCTGGCCGCTCGCCTCTCCAGGGAGGAGCGGAAATGAAGATCGGCAAGCCGCAGCGGATCTACACGATTGAGCCCGTGGAGGATCCTGTCAGGCACGAGGAGCCGCCAGCCGAGCCGCGCAAGGCACCTTCCGAGCCGGCCGTGCCAGAAACGACCCCGAGCAGATGAGCGCCGCGCCCGACTACGTCGAAGTCGTGAGCGGTTGGCGCGTCTGGCTCGTCATCAGACATGGACAGAGCCTTCGTTTACAAAGCGTCGTCTATCCCACGCTCTGGGAACCAGGCCGCGAGGTGGTGGCACGCTGTCTGCGCTACTGCTCGCCGCTTGCCGCTCGACGAGGCAGGCGTCGCGTTCACGCCGCACCCGATTCGGGCTGCGACTGCGGAATCTATGCCTCGAAGCTCGATGACGTCGCCCACTATCTCAGCGAGCGGCGTCCGGGGCCGGTCGTCGCTCGCGCCATCGGGTCTGTCTCGCTCTGGGGGTCGATCATCGAGTGCGAGCACGGCTGGCGGGCGTCCCATGCCTACCCCTCGTCCCTCTTCGTGTCCAGTTCAGGCGATCGGAGCTCGCTCGACGCCGACCAGGCGGCGATGGCCCTGAGCGACTACGGCGTCCCGATCCGGTCGCTCCGCGCGTACATCTGCGACGAGCTGGTTGCCGGAATCCGGGCGGCAGCATGATCGTTCCGTGACGTTCGGAGGCGGGGCTGCGCCTTGACGAGGCGTGGCGCCCGCCGCTACCCTCGGCGGGTCAGCGATTGCGGAAGGGGGGAATGTCGACGATGACTGTGCGCTTCGCCCTTCCTTCCCGCGTCGCTGAGATTCTTTCCGACGGGTAGCGCCTTCTCCTAGCTCAGGAAGGCACCTTCGCCGCGGGCGGCGCTCGTCTCGACGCCAACTAAACGACGAAGGAGTCCGTCTGTCCGAAAACGAGTATCCCCGGAGCGACGAAATTCGCATACCGGGCCCCCGTAGCGCTCGAATGCTCCTGCACGCAATGGACGCCTGGGTGAGGAGCCCGCGGGTGTTGACCGACGCCGAGCTCTTGAAGTCGATCCTCTACACCGGTGCCCGAGCGGGTGGCGCGAGCGTCCTCGGCGAGGAGTTCTACATCTTCCCGAACGGCGCCGTCACCGGTGTGCTCGTGCTCGCCCAGTCACATCTGAGCATCCACACATGGCCTGAGTTTGCGCTCGCGAATATCGACCTGCTCTCGTACGGCGATCTCCGGGGCGACGTCGTCTTGCGTTCGATCGGCGAGCGGCTCGACATCGACCGGGCAACCGTTACCTGCATCCCTCGCGCGCTTGGCTGAGGATCGCCGGATCGTGCGCGACGTCGCCGCCGCCGTCGGCCTTGCGGAGGGCGAGATCGGCGTCCGTGCCGTCGTCTCGGCCCTGGCGCGGCTGGAGCCCGTGTCGATCCGCCGCATCTCCCGGGCTGTGGAGCTCCCCGTTCCGATCGTCGCCGCGGTCTGCGGCGAGCTCCGCCGCCGCGGCGTTGTCGCAGAAGAACGCCCCGCGCGTTTCACCACGCCGGGACGCGACCTGTTCTCGGCCGGCGTCCTTCGGCTTCGTCGGCCTTCTCCATGCCCGGCCTGCAAGAGCCATGAGGGCGGGCTTCCGAGTGAGCTCGCTGGCGTTGGCCGCGAGATCGCTCGCACGACCCGCGAAGGACCAATGGCTCGCCTGGACCTCGACCAGTGTCACTGCACCTTCCAGACTAAGCTGCGGCGGGTACTCACACTCCACGAGGCCGACGCGCTCGTGGGGCGCAGGATCCTGCTGCTCGGCGACGACGATCTGACCTCGGTGGCGATCCAGAGCGTCGTCCGCCGTTTTGGCTCGCCCGCCACGATCGCCGAGCTCGCCGTTGTCGATGTCGATCCGGCCGTCGTTGCTTTCGTCTCCAGCGAGCTGGCGGACGCTCCATTCCCGGTCTGGTGCCTACAACACGATCTGCGGCGGCCGCTGCCAGACCCTTTTCGCGCCCGATTCGACACCGTCTTCACCGACCCGCCGTATACGGTCGAGGCCGCACGGCTCTTCCTCTCGCGTGCCGCGAGCGCGTTGGCCGGCGCCGGTGGAAGGGTCTTCCTCTCGTTCGGATCGCGGCGGCCCCAAGCGTCTTTCCGCCTTCAGCAGACGATCGTCGAGATGGGCTTCGTCACCCGAAGGCTTGTGCGTGACTTCAACGAGTACGTCGGCGCCGGGGTGCTCGGTGGGACGAGCCACATGTACGAGCTGGAAGCGACGAGCGAGCTGCGACCGTCCGTGACGAACACCTTCGACGGGCCGATCTACACGGCCGATGTGCTTCCGGCGCGCTGATCCCGGCCGCCTCGGGGTGATGACGACGGCGGTCGGGGCCGGCGCGCGCGCCCGGTCGCAGCAACCGCGATTGCCACGGCGGCCCGGTGGGTACACGAGTCATCGATGTACCGAGGACGCGGGATCAGCTTCCTGGGCGTCGTCTACCTGGTGGTGGGCGGGGTGATTGCCGACAAGCACCACTACTTCGCCCATCTCAACACAGTGCGGCAGATCCTCTCGGCCGTTCTCGCCGTCGTGCTGTGGCCGCTGATCCTGCTCGGGATCAACCTGCACATCAAGAAGTAGCGAGCCTCTCGAAGCCGGATCTCCGGTCGCAGCCCGAGACCCAAACGAAATCTTCACTTCACCGCCTTATTCTCTTCGGTGGGGTCGTCGGGAGGAGTGTCCGAATGCGTCCTGTTCTGATCGCGCTGATCTCTTTCGTGCTTGCCGCGCGAGCTTCAGCGGCGTGCCTGCCCGTGATCGAGGGATACCCGATCGAGCCGCTGAAGCCGGGTGGTGAGTGGGTCGACCTAACGGCTCTGCTTTCGGCTGCGACCCGCTGCCCCCGTTCGCCCGGATCGTGGCCGATCCTCCCTACCTGACGCCGGGCGGAGGTGTGTTCGGACTCTGAACTGAGCCGGCGCAAATTCCGGTGTCCGGCCCGGATTCCGCGGTTCGCTTCCGCCTCTTCACGGACATTCCTCGCACGGTTCGTTTCGTCTGGACTGACTCCGTACAGACTCGCATGCTTCAGATCAGTGTCCGGGCGCGCATCGAGCTGAAGCGGCTCGCGCCCGGGGTTCTCCACGCCTCCATCGTCGGTGAGCCAAACCTGGCCGCTCCTGCGCTCGTGCAGCGGCTCGGTCCGGAGGTTGGTATACGACCAAGCGCGTACTGCCTCCAGCGCGCGACTTCGACTTCCGCGTCAAGCGCGGGTACGCAGCGGCTGTGCACCTCGTGCTGCCGTCCGCAGCGCTCGTCAGCGGCTGGTCGACCGGCATCAGTAATCCCATTGCGGCGTAGCTCCGCCCGTGGATGCAAGCAGCGAGTTCCTGGTTCGGCGCATCAGCAAGGATCCGCCTACCTCGTCGGTGAAGCCCCAGCGCCGGTAGAAGCCGATGAGCTCGGGTTGACACACCAGCTCGATGCTGTCCACGTGGGCGAGCTCGGGGCGCGCCAGTAACTCGTCGACGAGTCGAGCGCCAAGGCCGGTCCCCCGATATTCCGGGTCGACGACGACGTCCAGCACGACGGCAAGAAAGGTCCGGTCGGTGATGGCTCGTGCGAAGCCGACGAGGCGGTCGGATGGGGTATCGACGAGGCCGAGGACGACGTCCGTGCCCGCGAGCATCTGCTCGACCGCGGCGGGCTCGCGGTATGCCGTCCACCACGCGGTTGCGAAGAGCTCGAGCAGCTGCGGTTGGCGAGCGGGCTCGAGGCGGTCGAGGGCGACGATGTCTCGTGAGCTCACGGCAGGCGGGGAGACCAAGCGGCAGACAACAAACCGGCCAGCACGAGCAGCCCGGCGGCGCCAGCCAGGAAGGAGTACGTGACGTCTGTCTTTGCCGGCTTCCGCCCGAGCTTCGAGCCAAGGTTCGCGTATGCGGCGTTGACGCCCTCGGTCGAGCGCGCCTCGAAGAACTTCCCCCCGGTCCTCTCCGCGATCGCACGTAGCGTGACAGGGTCGGGCGGCACAGAGATGTTTCCGCCGAGGACGCCGGAGCCGCTGTCGAGCGTGCCGCTAGGTGTTCCAAGCGCGACCGTATAGACGGGGATGCCCGCGGTCCGCGCGCGGTCGGCGCCCTGAAGCGGCCGCAGGTAATAGCCCCCCCTTTGGGCGCCGTCCGAGAGAAAGAGGATCGCGACGAGCCCCCGGGTCGGAGACGTCGACCGGGCCGCCGCGGTGATGTTGGCGCTGCCAGCGACCGCCTGTTGTCCGAGGTCGACCGCGGCGGCGAGCGCGTCACCGATCGCAGTCCCGCCGAGGGCGCCGTAGTCCGTGATGCCGTTGAGCGATTGGCGCACGAGCTCGTGGTTCGTCGTGGCCGGAGCCACGACGCTCGGGACACCCGCGAACGCGATCAAGCCGATGCGGAGGCGCTTCGGCACACGATCGAGGAAGGCTCGCACCGCGGCCTCGGCCGCGCCCAGCCGTGTCGGCTTCACGTCCTTAGCCCCCATCGACCTCGAGACGTCGAGCACGAGAATGACTGTTGCGCGCTCCTGCGGCACGAGCGTCGTCGTTCGTGGGCGGGCCACTCCGACGCAGAGCGCTGCGAGGGCGACCAGAAAAACGGTGGGCGGGACATATGGTCGCCATGCGCGCCCGCCGGCGACCACGGCCAGCACATCGAGATTGGTATAGCGGACCGCATAGCGCATCTTGCGGCGCTCGGCGAGTAGGTAGAGGACGACCGCCAGGGGCAGCACGAGGAGCGTTCCGAGGAAGAGAGGGTGGCCGAAGCTCACGCTCCGCCTCCGCACACCGCGCCGACCTGCACGACCGCGCGCAGACCATGGATCCGCTTTCCGCTGCGGACGGAGACCGTGATCCGGCCAGAACGGAAGCTTTCCTTCGCCGCGACGCTAGCGACCAGGCCCGGGGTCGGGGCACGCCGTGTGTAGAACCCGACGGCGTGCCAGCCGTCGATGAGGCGCTCTCCCGGAGCGCAGGCACGCACGACGGTCTGCGCTCCGGCCCGTAGGCGCACCACCCGGACGCGCCGGACGGCGGGCTCCCCTGCGGCGGCCGCCGGCGACGAGAGTGCGCTTGGACTCCGCAAGGGCACAGGCCCACCGCCTCCGCCGGACTGAGGGATGCAGCCGACGTGCGGCCGGAAGGTCGGCGCTCGGGCCGACGCGCCCGTGTACGTCGCGGCGAAGACCGCGGCGCGCGTCGTCGTGATCCCGGGATTGACGGGGCTGCCGAGCTTCCCGAGGAACGCGACGTCGATGCCGCGGTCGCTCAGCTCGGCGTCGAGGCCCCCCACGACGTAGCGGCGCGGACAAGTCAGTTGGTACTCGACGTGCGGCCGCGGCGCGTGTAGCGCCGTAGGGACGACGACCCACGGACCGGCGACGCGGACACAGATCTGCAACCCCTTGCACTCGTTCGTCGCCTGCGCGGGCGCGGCTCCCACCGTCGAGACGGCTCCCGCGAGCACAAGCACGCTGGCCATGACCGCATGCTTCACGGAACCCTCCGGAACCAGAACGCGGCGAGCGCCCCCCCTGCGAGCAGCAACGCGCCCGAGCCGCCAGCGAAGACGTCGGTGATCTCTCTCGATTGCCGCCGGTGTCCAAGCCGGGACGCGAGCCGGTGGTAGACATCGCGCAGGCGCGAGTCATTCGCCGCGGTGAAGAGCTCGCCGCCGGTCGAGCGCGTCAGCTGACGGAGCGCGTCGGGGTCGGGCGGGACGCGGATCTGCTGCCTGAAGCCGCCGGTCAAGGAAACCTCGACGACCCCGTCTGCGGTGCCGATGACGATTGCGTACACGGGCACGTGGCGCGCGCGGGCCAGCTGAGCCGCGGCCTGCGGCGTCGTCCGGCCGCTCTTCTGCGCACCGTCGGAGATCACGAGCACTGCGACCGGTGGGACGGCCCCGTCTCCCGTGCGCTGGCGCTGACCGGTCTTGATGGCGAGCTTCACGGCGTCGCCGAGCGCCGTCCCCTGCCCTGAGCGGATCGACGCGAGCGCGTCGGCGGCGACCTCGCGATCCTGCGTCGGCGGCAGGATCACGAAGGGTCTCGCGGAGAACGAGACGAGGCCGACGCGGAATCGTTCTGGCACGCGTTCCACGAACGCGCGCGCGGCGGCGCGCGCCGCGGCGAGGCGCGACGGCTTCACGTCCGTCGCCTGCATCGACACCGACACGTCGATCGCCAGCATCACTGTGGCCTCCTCGCGCGGCACGCTCACGGTGGCGTGCGGCCTCGCAACCCCGACGATCATCGCGGCGAGCGCGACCAGGAGTATGGCGGGGGGGAGGTGGCGGCGCAGCCCGGGGCGTGCATCGACGAGATTCGGCAGGAGCGCGGGGTTCGCAAATCGTGCTGCGAACAAGCGGCGGCGGCGCTCGCTCTGGGCATACGCGGCCGCGAGCAGCGGGACGACCACGAGGCCGAGGAGTGCGAGCGGCCACTCGAAGGTCAACGTCGCCTCCGGCGCAGGAAGACGGCGAGCGGGCGGAGCCAGTCGCCGTCGGTGGTCAGGACCACGTGTCTGACGCCGATCGACGAGAACGCGCGAGCAACTTCGGCGCGCTCGGCCGCGGCGGCCGCGGCAAAGCGAGCGCGCAGGCGCTCGCTCCGGGTATCGACGCGCAGTTGTCGGCCGGTCTCGGGATCGACGAGCCATAGGGTGCCCGCGTTGGTCAACTCCTGCTCGCGCGGATCCCGGATCTCGATCGCGACCACGTCGTGCCGGCCCGCGAGCTCGAGCAGGGGACGGCGCCAGTCTCGCGGTCCGCGAAAGTCCGAGCACACGACGACGATCGATCGTTGGCGCGCGAGCGCGCCCGTCCTGCTCAACGCCTCCCCGAGCGAGGTCGACCCGACCGCGCTGCCCTCGGGCTCGCGGCGAATCGCGGCGAGCATGCCGAGCAGGCCCACGCGTCCCTGCCTGGGTGGCGCCATACGCGGCTCGGCGTCGCCGAACGTGACGATCCCAAGTCGGTTTCCGCGGCGAGTGGAGACGTGACCAACCGCAATCGCGACACCCTCGGCAACGTCCGCCTTACGGCGATCCGCAGTGCCGAACTGCATCGAGAGGGAGGTGTCCAGGACGAGCCACGTCACGAGGACGCGCTCGGCGAGGTCGACGCGCACGTGAGGCTCTCCCGTTCGCGCCGTCACGTTCCAGTCCATCCGGCGTACGTCGTCGCCGGGCACGTACGGACGTACCTGCGCGAGCTCTGCGCCGCGTCCGAGCAGCCTGGAGCGGTAATCGCCCGCGAGTAGCCCCTCCACGCGGCGGCCGAGGTCGACGTCGAGCGCGCGCAGCAGCGCCTCGGGCATCGGACCTGGGCCGGGGCGATCCGGCGTCTCCGCTCTCTGCGCGCGAGGGAAGCTCATGGGACCGCCTCGCTGCAGCCGATGCGGCGGAGATGCGCCGGCGTGCGAGCCATGGCGGTGGGCGAATGCGATGCGCTGCGCGTCACGCTGCGTTTCTGCCGGCGAGGTCGATGCGTGGGACGCTCACCGCCGCCAGAACGGCATCGAGGAGGCCGTCGACGTTCACCTCCTCCGCGAGTGCCTGATAGGTGAGCACGAGACGGTGACGCAGCGCGTCCTTCGCGAGTGCGTGCAAGTCCTCGACGAGGACGTAGTCGCGGCCGCGCAGGAGCGCAAGCGCGCGGGCCGCGCGTACGAGGCTGATCGGCCCGCGCGGGCTCGCTCCGAAGGCGATGTAGTCGCCGAGTGTCGGGAGCCCGTGCGCGACGGGATCACGGGTTGCCGTCGCGATGTCGACTGCGTAGCTGACGAGTGCGGGATCGACGTAGACGTCGAAGACGGCCCGCTGAAGGCCCCGCAGGTGATCGAGCGACAGCGCCTCACGAAGCTCGGGTGACTTGACGAGTTGGCGGTGAACGACAGTCAACTCCTCGTCGTGCTCGGGGTAACCGATCACGACCTTGAGCATGAAGCGGTCGACCTGCGCCTCGGGCAGCGGGTACGTCCCTTCGGACTCGATCGGATTCTGGGTCGCCAGCACGAGAAACGGATCGGGAACCGGATAGGTGATGTGGCCGATGGTGACCTGCCCCTCCTGCATCACCTCGAGGAGCGCAGATTGCACCTTGGCCGGCGCGCGATTGATCTCGTCGGCCAGCAGGAAGTTGCAGAAGACGGGCCCGAGCTCGGTCTCGAAGACGCCTTCGCCCGGACGGAATACCCGCGTGCCGACGAGATCCGAGGGTACGAGGTCGGGCGTGAACTGGATGCGCGAGAACGTTCCCCCGAGGACGCCGGCGGCAGTCTTGACCGTCAGGGTCTTCGCGAGACCCGGCACGCCTTCGATCAGCAGGTGGCCCTGGGCGAGTAAGCAGACGAGGACGCGTTCGAGCATCGTGTCCTGGCCGGCGATGACGCGCCTGATCTCGAAGAGCGCTCGCTCGAGTTGCTCCTTCGCAGCCGCAGGTGC
>JBBRYW010000119.1:0-10081 GCA_038237235.1 Gaiellales bacterium | reverse complement strand
GATGACCTCGCTCCCGTAGCGCTCGAGCTTCGCCGCCCCGATCCCAGGGACAGCCGCGAGCTCATGCTCGCCCGCCGGCCGGCGGCGCGCGATCTCCTCCAGCGTCCGGTCGTGGAAGACGACGTAGGCCGGGACGCCGTCCGCCTTTGCGCGCCCCAGCCGCCAGGCTCGGAGCGCCTCGAAAACTGGATCGCCCCGGTCGACGGGAGGCGCTTGCGTGCGCAGGCCAAGCTCGGCGAGGAAGCGGCTCGGCTTTCCACCTGCGCGCGTCAGGAAGAGGCGCCGCTTCGCACGCGTCAGGCCCACATAGAGCAGGCGGCGCTCCTCGCAGATGTCGGCGCGCGTGTGCGCCTGCCTTGAGGGCAGCTCCTTCTCGTCGAGGCGCGGCAGGAAGACTGCCTCGAACTCCAGGCCCTTGGCGCGGTGGTAGGTGAGGAGATGCACGCCGTGCCCGGCGCCGGCCGAGCCGAAGCGGGCCCTCAGGTCGGCGACGAAGTTGGCCGCGGTGGCCGCGCCGTCATCGAACTCCCGTGCCAGCGAAACGAGGCGCCCAAGATCCTCCTGACGAGTCGCCTCCTGCTCGCCGAGGCCCGCGGGAACGGCCTCGAGGAATCCTTCGCTCCGCGCCGCCTCCTCAACCGCTGCGGCAGCTCCTCGTGAGGCCAAGCGGTCGAGCAAGGAGAGCAGTCGTCGCGCCGCAGGACGCTGCAGGAACGCGCCGGAGCGCACCTGAAACGGCACGCCGAGCGCCGCGAGAGCCTCCTCGTAGTCGTCCGAGCGCGCGTTCGTGCGGTAGAGGACTGCTATCTCCTCCCACGACACGCCATCCTCCTCGTGGAGCGACCGCACCGTGCGGGCGACGAAGGACGCCTCATCCAGCGCCGAGCCAAAAGAGCGAAAGAGGGGCTCCGGCCCGGCCGGCCGTACCGGCCTAAGCTCCTTTTCGGCTCCGCCGAGGTGAGGAACGAGGCGGTTCGCGAGGGAGAGGATCTGTGGGCTCGAGCGGTAGTTCTCCTCGAGCCGGATCACCGCGGCCGCGGGGAAGCGTCGTGGCAGGCCGAGCAGGTAGTCGGGCGTCGCCCCCGTGAAGCCGTAGATCGACTGGTAGTCGTCACCGACGGCGCACAGATCGTCACGGTCGCCGAGCCAGCGCTCGAGCAAGGTCTGCTGGAGCAGGTTCACGTCCTGGTACTCGTCGACCGTGAAGGCGCGATAGCGGGCGCGGAAGCGCGCGAGAGCAGACGCGTCACGGTCGTACATCCGGATCGTGAGCTCGAGCAAGTCCTCGAAGTCGACGCGACCCAGAGCGATCTTGCGCCGCTCGTACTCGCGGAAGACGCGCACCATCACATCCGGTGGAACGGGGGGTTCGTGTGCCTCGAGCGACGCGAGGTACGTCCCCGGCGTGAGGCGGCGATTCTTTGCCCATTCGATCTCGGTCGCGAGGTCGCCGGCCGGCCGGAAGCGAAATGGCTTCGGCAACGTGTTGCCGATCTGCCTCAGCAGTAGGGCTTTCGTCGGCAGCACCTGACCCGGTGCTTCCGCGGCCAGGGCCGAGAGCTGGGCGAGCGCCGCGGCATGGAAGGTTCGGGCAGGCACTCCGGGGACGCCGAGCGCGGCGAGGCGTGCACGCATCTCACCGGCCGCCTTGTCGGTGAACGTGACGGCGAAGATCTCGGTCGGCGCAAACGTCCCCGTCGCAGCCTGAAAGGCGATCCGGCGTGTGATCGTCGTGGTCTTGCCCGAGCCGGCGCCTGCCAGAATGCAGACGGGTCCCTGCAGGGTCTCGACAGCACGGCGCTGCTCGGAGTTCAGACCGGCGAGGATCCCCCCTGCGTTCATCCTCCAAGCCTAGGGAACCCGCCGGCCGCGCTTGCACGCGGCGCGAACTCGGCACATCCCGGCGACGATCACGTGAGGCTTGGCAAGGCTCCCCTCGCCTCAGAAGGCTTCGCCAGACTGAGGGGGTGCGTTCCCGTCGCAAGGTCTACGTCGCCCTCCAGCTCGTCGCTGTCACGGCACTGCTCGGATTTCTCGGCTACGCGCTCCGTGGTGCCTGGTCCGATGCTCTGCCACGGCTCCGCGCTGCGGATCCGGTTGAGCTGGCGCTCGCCTGCCTCGTGCTCGCGCTCTACTACCTGCTCTTCGTCGTCGGCTGGATCTGGATCCTCGCGGCGCTGACCATTCGCGTCCCGTACCGGGTCGCTCTTCAGTCGGAGATGCTCTCAATGCTCGCGAAGTACGTCCCCGGCGGCGTGTGGACGCCCGCGGCGCGCGTGGTCGCGCTTCGCCGTCACGGCGTCTCGGAGACATCTCCCGTGCTGGCGTCGATCGCGCTCGAGGCCGGGCTCTCGGCGGTGTCGGGCGTGCTCGTCTTCGGTGCCGGGCTTGCGACAGTCGGTGAGGTCGACGCGCCACTGCTGCCGCTCGCGGCCTTCACCGCGCTCGTTGCCATTCTTCTTCACCCCGCCGTGTTTCGACCGCTCAGCCGCCGGGCGCTCAAGCCATTCGGCGTATACGAGCTACCGGCGCTCCGCTACAGGACCCTGCTCGGGCTACTCGCCTACTACGGCTTCACGTGGCTGGTCGGCGGCCTCGCGCTCTTCTTCATTGTCAGGGCGGTCGGCGGCGACGCCGCGCTCTCGTCCGTCCCCTTCCTCGGTGGCACGGCCGCCGTCGGCGCCATCGTCTCGGTTCTTGCCGTGTTCGCGCCATCAGGGCTCGGCGTGCGCGAGGCCTCGATGTACGGGCTTCTTCTGGGCGTCGCCTCAGGTGGCGTGGCTCTCGGCGCGACGGTCGTGAACCGGATCACGATCACCCTTGTCGAGGCGGCTCTGCTCCTGGTCGGAGGTCTCATCTCGCGGAAGCGTTGATCGCGCTCCGATCGGCCTGGGGGCCTGTCCGGAGAGTGACACGCGGCCACTTTCCGGACAGGCCCCTAGATCCTGCCGACGAGCTTGGCGGGCGTGATCGGCAGGTCGCGAACCCGGACGCCGGTCGCGTTGTAGACGGCGTTCGCGACCGCCGCGGCAGTGCCGACGATGCCGATCTCCCCGATTCCCTTCGAGCCCATTGGGTTCACGTGTAGATCCTCCTCGTCGATCCAGGCTGCGTCGATCTCGCCGATGTCGGCGTTCGTCGCAACGTGATACATCGCGAGGTCATGGTTCACGTAGGCGCCCAGCCGCGGATCCAGAAGAGTCTCCTCGAGCAGCGCCATCGACACGCCCATCGTCATCCCGCCGATGAACTGCGAGCGCGCGGTTTTCGGATTGATGATCTGGCCGCACGCGAACATGCCGAACACGCGCGGCACGCGTACTTCCGCGGTGTCGACATCGACGCGCACCTCGACGAACTGTGCGCCGAAGGCGTGCTTCGCGAGCGCCTCGCCCGCGTCCCCGTCCTCGCTCGTGTCAACGCTCACCTCCCTCTCGCCGTTGCGGAGCAGCCGGCACGCCTTCACGACCGCGGTGCCCCAGGACGACGTCCCCATCGAGCCGCCGGCAACCATCGCCTGGCCGGAATCGCTGTCACCAATCTCGACGTGTACCCGCTCGAGCGGAACCTCGAGCGTGTCTGCGGCGATCTGCGTGAGGACGGTGCGTGCGCCTGTGCCGATGTCCGAGGCCGTGATGCGGACCGAGAAGGTCCCGTCGCCGTTGACGCGGGCGTGTGCGGTCGACGGTGCGCGCCGCGCCGGATACGTCGAGGACGCAACTCCCATTCCGGTCAGCCAGCGAGCGTCGCGGCGCGCCGCAGGTTTCGGGTCGCGATCCAACCAGCCGAACCGCTCCGCGCCCTCTCGCAGGCACGCGACGAGGTTGCGGGTCGAGAAGCGGTTGCCACTCTCAGGGTCGATCTCGGGCTCATTTCGGATCCGCAGCTCGACCGGATCGAGCTCGCACCCGATCGCGAGCTCGTCCAGCGCGGACTCGAGCGCGTACATGCCGGGGCACTCTCCCGGCGCGCGCATCCATGAAGGCGTTGGCAGGTTCAGCGCCACGAGACGGTGCGTCGTTCGTCGGTTCGGTGACGCATACATCATTCGTGTCGCGACAGCCGTCTGCTCGGCGAACTCCTGCACCTTCGAGGTCTGCTCGATGACGTCGTGCGCGATGGCGGACAGCCGGCCGTCCCGGCCGGCCCCGAGCCGGAGCCGCTGGATCGTTGGGGTGCGGTACCCCGTCAGGGTGAACATCTGCTGCCGCGTCACCGCGAGCTTCACTGCACGCCGCGCGTGATGCGCGCACATCGCCGCGAGGATGACATGCGGGCGTGCCGTGCCTTTCGAGCCAAAGCCGCCACCGACGTGCCGAGAGATGACGCGAACCTGCTTCGCCTCGAGACCGAAGACCTCCGCCACGGTCTGCGCGATGCGCCACGCCCCCTGGTTGGAGTCGTACAGCGTAAGCCCGCCGTTGTTCCAGACCGCGATCGTGGCGTGCGGCTCCATCGGGTTGTTGTGCTCCGCGGGAGTCGTGTAGGTCTCGTCGACCGTGATCGCAGCCGTCGCGAGCGCGCGGTCGACATCACCCTCCTCCGTGTCGGTCGGGAGGTTCGGGTTGACCTTGTCCGGCTTGTAGAGGCCGGGATGGTCCGGACGGAGCTCGACGTCGTGCTCCGCAACGTCGTAGTCCACGCCGACGAGTTGGCCGCCATGGCGTGCTGTCTCGAGGCAGTCGGCGATCACGACGGCGACGATCTGCCCGCGATAGAGGACCTCGGGCGACTGCAGCACTGCGAGCTCTCCTTGCGCAAAAGGCAGCTCGGGTGCGTTCTCGTGCGAGAGCACCGCGAGCACACCTGGCAGCGCAAGCGCAGCGGCGGGATCGACCGCCCGGACCTTCCCCCTGGCGATCGTCGACTGGACGATCGCCGCGTGCGCGACGTTGTCCTGCTCGTTCTCGAGTGCGTACGTCGCCTCTCCCGTGACCTTGTCACGGCCTTCGATCCGCTCGACCGACGCGCCGATCGAGCGTGTCACCACACTCACAAGAGCTCCACGAGCGTGCGAACAAGCGTGTTGCGAGCGAGCTCGACCTTGTAGCCATTGTCCCGGAGCGGCTCAGCCTGCGACAGTTCGGCGTCGGCTGCCCTCCTGAAAGCTTCCGCGCTCGCCGGCGAGTGCCGGAGCGTTTCCTCTGCGACGTACGCGCGCCACGGCTTGTGTGCGAGCCCGCCAAACGCGATGCGGACATCGCGAACCTCCCCATCGACCACGTCGAGCGCCGCCGCAACCGAGACGAGCGCGAACGAGAACGATGCGCGCTCGCGCACCTTGCGATACCTCGAGTTGGCGGCAAGGGTAAGCGCGGGAACGTCGACCTCGACTATCAGCTCGTCTCGTTCGAGCACGGTGTCGTGCTGTGGCGCGTCGCCCGGCAGCCGATGGAAGTCGACGAGCGGGATCTCGCGGTCGCCCGCGGGCCCGACGAGGCGAACGATCGCATCGAACGCGGCAAGCGCCACCGCCATGTCCGACGGATGCGTGGCGACACAGCGCTCGGAGTGACCGATGACCGCGAGGTTGCGATGCTCGCCCTCGCGTGCGGGACACCCGGTGCCAGGGTCGCGCTTGTTGCACGGCTTCGTCACGTCCTGGAAGTACGGGCAGCGAGTTCGCTGAAGCAGATTGCCGCCCGTCGTCGCGAGGTTCCGCAGTTGACCGGATGCCCCGGCGAGCAGCGCTTCCGCGAGCGCCGGGTACCTCGTTCGCACCCGTCCGTCGGCGGCGAGATCGCTGTTCCGAACACCAGCGCCGATGCGCAGGCCGCCCTCGTCGGTCGCGTCGATCCGGTCGTAGGGCAGTCGCGTGACGTCGACCAGCAGATCTGGCGTCTCGACGCCAAGCCGCATGAGATCGACGAGATTCGTGCCTCCGCTCAGGAACTTCGCGCCGGGCGTCGCAGCGAGCGCCGCGACGGCGTCTTTCTCGTCATGGGCACGCTCGTAGCGGAACGGCTTCAGCGCGCCACCTCTTCGATCGCGGCGACGATGTTCGGATAGGCGCCGCAGCGACAGATGTTCCCGCTCATCCGCTCGCGGATCTCGTGCTCGTCGAGGCTCGGCTGCGCAGCGAGGTCGCTAGAGACGTAGCTCGGCCACCCGGCTTCGACCTCGGCGAGCATGCCGATCGCCGAGCAGATCTGCCCGGGCGTGCAGTACCCGCACTGAAGGGCGTCGTGCTCCACGAACGCGGTCTGGAGCGGATGCAGCGATCCGTTCTGCGCAAGTCCTTCGATCGTGACGATCTCGGCGCCGTCGTACGCGACCGCCAAGGCTAGACAGGCGTTGGCGCGCCGGCCGTCGATCAGCACCGTGCAGGCGCCGCACTGCCCGTGGTCACAGCCCTTCTTCGCGCCTGTCAGACCGAGACGCTCGCGCAGGAGGTCGAGGAGCGATGTCCGGGTGTCGAGCTCGAGCGAGTGCTCTTCGCCGTTGATGAGCAGCGTGACCATCGCATGTTCTGCCATGGGTAGAACGCTAGCCACGCCTCCGGCCAAATGACGGTTCCAGTCTCTGCGCCAGCGCAGCAGAAGAATCCTTAATGTCACTCAGCGCTCGCCTCGGCGACCGACCGGGGGAAGGTGGGCAGGCGAGAACGCCATCGCGCCGCCCGGGATCATCCACGGTATGGCCTTGATCGAGTAGAGCCCCGCGCGGATTGCGGGATTGTGTTCCTTGACCTCGACGGCCTGCTCTGGCTCAACGTTCGGGATCGAGAGGGCCGGTGTTGCTGGTCGAGGAGGGGTCTGGCTGCGAGCAGGTGGCCAGCGTCGTGCAGGTCGGGCAGGCCCCGCGGCAGGTTCAGCTCGGCAAGATAGGCGAAGGGTTCGACGAGCATTACGCCGGTCAAGGAAACTAGTCCTCCCCGTCCCAGTAATCGAGGATAGGACCGGGCCGGCTCAGGAGAATTCGTTCGCCGGCGACGCTGCGGGCGCCGATTTTGCCGCTGTCGAGATACTCGACGATGTCCGGGGTGATGAGCGTCGAGAGCATCAGGACGCGGATCGGAGAATCGGTGCGGTTGCTGACCTGGCGCGCGCCGGCCTTGCCTCGCAGAAAGCAGACGACATCCCCCTCGCTCAGGTCCCGCTCTCCTTCGGGTGTACGCAGCGTCGGCGCTCCGCGGACGACGAGGAGCCACTCCTCGTTCGCATGATGGGTGTGGTACGGCCACAACCGATCTCCGGGCTCGAGCTCGTACATGCTTCCACCGATGAGCTCGGCGCCGATGCGCGCGCCGACCCACGCGTCCTTCGAGCGCCAGCCTCTCCGCTCCTCGACACGGTCCCAGTCGTCTCCGTGGAGATTGAAGATCTTCACGGCGCGAGTCTAGGCGGAGGACCGAGGCTCGGTCTTAGGCCGCTCGATCGCACCCAGCCCGAGCCACGACGCCAGGTCATCCAGTTCGGCCTGCACGGCCTTGGCCATGGTGCGGGTGAACCTGACGTCCTCGTGGATCGCGCGCACCCGCAAAACGGAGGCCTTGCGGTCGGCGGTGGCGTCGACCTTCCCGACCAGCCGGTCGTCGTTGAGCACCGGGAGGGCGAAGTAGCCCCAGCGGCGCGTGGCCGCAGGCTTGTACATCTCGAGGGTGTAGTCAAAGTCGAACAGCTCCTGCGCGCGGCGCCGGTCGTAGACGAGCCGGTCGAACGGCGACAGCAGCGCCGTACGCCCCTCGAAGTCGGCGCCGAGCGCGGCGGGGTCGACACGCCACTCGCCCCTGGTGCCCTCGACCACGGCCGGCTCGCCGGCGTCGCCGACGTCGACCGGCTCGATCGGCATGGCGGTGGTCTTCTGCCGGGCGACGCCCAGCGACGCGAGCCGCCGCTCGTTCTTGATCCGATGCGCGTCGTCTACGGATGGAACGACAACGTCGGCTGGGTACACCCGCTCAGCGAGATCCCACAGCCGCTCGCGTCCGACGCGCCCCGCGATCGCGATCTCCCCGCGCATCATCAGGAACTCCAGCATCTGGGTGACGTTGCGGTTGTTGGTCCAGCCCGTCGAGGCCCACGGCACCACGCACGTGTCCGGGATGTCGCGCGAGCTCAGCGGCCCTGAGCTGCCGAGCAGGTCGAGAATGTCGCGCCGGAAGCGGTCGTTGTCGCGGATCCACGCGTGCGTGCGCTCGTGACTGCGGCTCGTCCGACTGGCCGCGAGGTGCAGGCCAAGGTCGCTCATCGGCCGCACCAGCGCGTTGTGCTCGAACAGCGTGCGGTCCTGTTCCAGGGCCTGCTGGAGGTAGGCGGGCTGGTACGCCGAGCCAAGGCGGCTCCAGGCGACGAGGTCCGCGCTTGGCGCGATAGCGGCGGTCGGGTCGATCTGTAGCAGAGTCAGCTGGTGCACGACCGTGAGCAGCTCGGTCGGCCGGCGTGCGTCGAGCAGTTGCGCGCGCACCGCGATGCGACGGGCCTGCGCCTTGGTGAGCCGGTGCACCGACAGGAGGCTACGTCAGAGTGTCGGATCGTGGCTTCACCGATCGTCGTGAAAGCAACGACGCGGGCTCGATCGCGGGCGGTGGCTCCGAACGGTGATGTTCGGGTTGATACCTAGCTGCCGATTAGTTCCTTGAAAGCGGGCTCATCGCGGATCGGGTCCAAGTCCGAATCGTCCTTCGCGGTATCGCGAGACTCCTCCGACATCTCGACCGCGTGCCGGAGGTGGTCGAGCGCGTCAGTCGTCCGGCCGGTGAGGCTCTCGCAGCAGGCGAGGTTGTAGAAACAAGGGATACTGCGGCGAAGCTTCGACCAGGACGCGTAGACGGTCGGCGACCTCGGCGTACTCGCCCGCCTCGTAGAGAGGGACGAGCGGAGCCCAGAGTTCCCAGCCGCGGGGCTCGTACGCCTTTCCCGGCGTGCCTTCGAGGGCGATGATGGTCGTCCCGGCCTCCTCGGCGGACGCCCTTCGCTTCGCACGGGGCGGGGCGAAGACGAGAGTTCCGGTGGGCGCGTCCACCAGGTCGCCGTCGAGCTCGAACACGGCGTGCCCTCGCAGCACGAGGAAGAGCTCCTGGTCTGAGCTCGGGTCGTCCTCGTCGTGCTCGTTGATGATCAGGTCGCCCGCGGCACGGGCCGTCCACGCGATGACACCGAACGCCGTGATGCCGAAGTGGTGCCGGAGCGGCCGCGGAGCGGCCGATAGAGACAACGCCCGTCGACCAGCTCGTCGATCTCGTCCAGATGCCCAACCGCGTAACCAGCCATGAGTCCCCCTTCCCGTCGACGTCACTCGCCGCAATCTCGACGAGCCTTGGGTGACCGCAAGACTCAGCGCTACGCCGAACGCCCACCTCCACTTGCCGTGGCCCGAGACGGGTCTCGAGCCGCCGGCGAGTCTTACACACAGAACGTGAGGCCCGGGACTCCGAGCCACTCGGATGCGCCAGTGTTCCTGGATGCCGCCCGAGAAGAGCATGTAGCGTCTTGCGCGTGGCCCGGTTCGTCATCGATTGCGAGACGCTGCTACTGATGGCTTCTGGGGATATTGAGGTTGCATCGAGCCATCGACTTTTCGCGCCGACGCTCGTTCGGTCACAGGCGCTCGCAGCGCTGTACGACGCGGCACGCAACGGCGAGATCTCAGTGGCCGAAGGACTGGAGCGTGTCTCGCGTCTCAATGCCGCGTCGCTGAAAGTCCGCTTCCTCGGAGACAGAGCACTTCAGCGACAAGCGTGGAAGATCGCGGAGCAACTCGGCTGGGAGACGACCTACGACGCCGAGTACGTGGCGCTGACCACACTCCAAGCAGACGCGCTTGTCACGTCGAACCCTAAGCTGGCACGATCCGTTGCCGGGCTTGTCAAGGCCGTAACGGTCGACGTCCTGCGTACACCCTGATCGTTGCCACGTGTTCGCCTGCGCCAGCGTCCTTTCACCTGGGACGCCGTGTCAAGGCCGGTTGAAAACGGACCCCCGTCGCGCCGGTTGAATTCGGGCTCTTCCGGCATTCACGTGGGTAGCGCAACGGGCACCTTGCCGCAGACGAGCCGAATCATCGCCAGCAGTGAGTCCAGCCGGCGAAAGCCGCGCGAGCGGTGCGAGATCAGGCGCACAGTCGAGTTCATCGCCTCGAG